>NZ_OZ257124.1:2400000-2737046 GCF_965278935.1 Brevundimonas sp.
GTGGACGAAGCCCTCCTCGTCCTTGACCGCCAGGTCGCCGACCCCGACCCAGCCGTCCTTCAGCGTCTCCGCCGTCTGGTCCGGCCGCTTCCAGTAGCCGTTGAACAGATAGGGCGAGCGCGAGATCAGCTCCCCGACCTCGCCAGGACCGACCTCGACGCCCGCGTCATCGACCAGCTTCACCTGATTGCCGACGAAAGGCAGGCCGACGCAGCGGCTCTTCCTTCGCTGATCCTGGGGCCGCAGATTGGTGACGCAGCCGGCCTCGGTCGAGCCATAGGTCTCGTGCAGCAGGCCCTCGCCGTAATAGTCGATGATCCGCACCTTGGTGTCATCCGGCAGCGGCGCGGCGTTGGCGACGATGCCACGCAGCCGATTGCCCCGGTTCGCCTCCAGCACCTTGTCGCCCAGATCGAAGATGGCGTGGTGATGGGTCGGCACGGTGAACAGACCGGTGACGTCGCCGTCGTGCAGGCGACGCAGCACCAGCTCCGGCTCGAACTTCGTCGCGATCTCGACCGTCCCGCCCAGGAACAGGGCGTTGAAGGCGAAGGCGAACCCGGCTCCGTGGCACATCGGCGACAGGGCCAGGAAGTGGTCGTCGGGCGAGAAGATGCCATACTCCGCCGCATAGGCCAGGAACTGCAGCGTCCGCGACCGATGAGACACCAGCACCCCCTTCGGCTTGCCCGTCGTGCCCGAGGTGTAGGGGATCGAGAAGGTCGTCCAGTCCGGGATCAGCAGCGGCTCGAACCGCGATGACGCCTGCGCCTTCAACGCCTCGTAGTCGTCGCCCAGCACGACGATCCGCTCGACCGTCGTCAGCCGCTCGCGCTCCACAGCACCTTCGCAATCCGGATGGACGAACAGTACCCGCGCCTCGGCGTCGTTGCAGATCTCGGCCAGCTCGCGCGGTGTCAGCTTCGGATTGGGCGTGGCGATGGCGCAGCCGACATCGCCGACGGCGGCGAGGATCTCCAGATACTCCATGCAATTGGTGGCGACGATCGCGAGGTGGTCGCCCGGCTTCAGGCCCAGCCCGTGGACCAGCAGATTCGCCGTCCGGTCGATGTTCTCGATCACCCGGTCATAGCGCCGGTGCTCCCCGCCCAGGATCATCGCCGTCTTGCCCGGATCACGCGTCGCGGCGGCCCGCAGACCCGACGAGACGGTCAGGCTGCGATATCCGGCGGGCGGCGACTGGAACAGGCTCACAGCCGGAACACCTCGACGGCGTTACCGCGCATCACCTGATCGTAGGAGGCGGGACGCAGCCCGTGATCCTTCATCTCCCGCACCGCCCGCTCGGGGTCGATCACCGGCCAGTCGGTACCGAACATGACCTTGTGCGAACCGTAGCTGTCCATGTACCGCACCAGCGCCGTCGGCAGGTGCTTGGGCGCATAGGCGTCGATGCCGATGAAGACGTTCTGGTGCTTCCAGGCCATGGCGATCATCTCGTCGGTCCAGGGCACGCCGACGTGGATGCCGATCAGCTTCAGATCGGGGAAATCGATGGCGATCTGGTCCAGCAGGATCGGCCGGGCGACGCTGGGGAGCCGAACCGTCTTCTGATAGATCAGGTTCTGACCCACCTGCATCATGATCGGCACGTCCAGTTCGACGCAGCGCGAATACAGCGGGTAGTAGAGCGCCTGGTCGGGCGCCAGCTTGAACCAGTGCGGATACAGGTGCGCCCCGACGAAGCCGAGGTCGTTCACCGCGTGATCCAGTTCCTTCAGCTGCTCTACCCCGCGATAGGGATCGACCCCCGCCAGTCCCGAGAACCTGTCCGGATGCTTGCGGCACCACTGGGCGACCTGGGCGTAGGGGATCTCGAACGACCCGCGCATGTCGCGATCGCCCGCGCGCACCGCGATCAGCAGCGACCGTTCGATGCCCGCCGCGTCCATCTTCGTCAGATAATCGTCGATCGAGACGCCGGTCTTCATATGCTCGGCCATCCGCACCTGGGTGGTGAAGTTGGCGTCGAAGCCGGTCTGGTTGTTCGCCACCTCATGCGGCGTGAACAGGTTCACCACGATGTCGATCGCGCCGCCCGAAGCGGCGCCCGTCGATTCAGTCATTGCGCGGCCCGCTTCCCCAGATTGCCGCATCACTAGACTCACACGGGTGGAGCATGTCAACGATATGCATGTTTATGTCTTTGTTGGCTATGTATGTGAATTACTGGCTGGAGGTGTGATGCCTGACTTCAGCAGGCGGAAGACGGCTTCGACACTGTGGTGGACGCATACCTCCCCCACAGATCCTCACTCCCCGGAGGGCCGAACTTGGTGCTCCGATCGGCTATCGATGGCCTCCCTTGGCGGGATGCCGACGCCTGTCCGCAGGCCCAGGAGAAGACCATGGCTTTCCGTCTCGGCGTCGATGTCGGCGGCACCTTCACCGACCTGTTGCTGTTCAACGATGCGACGGGCGACTTCTGGCGACACAAGACGCCATCGACCCCGCACGACAGCTCCGAGGGCATCCTGAACGGCGTCGAGGCGGTCTGTCGCAGCGCGGATGTGCGGCCGGATCAGATCGAGGTCTTCCTGCACGGCACGACGGTGGCGACCAATGCGGTGCTGGAGGGCAAGGGGGCGCGCGTCGGGCTGGTGACGACCGAGGGCTATCGCCAAATCATGCAGATCGCGCGCAGCTTCGTGCCGGGGGGTCTGGCCGGCTGGATCGTCTGGCCCAAGCCCGAGCCGATGGCGCGGCTGGAGGACACGGTCGAGGTCAAGGGCCGGATGGATGCGCGGGGCGTCGAGGTCCGCCCCGTCGACGACGCCGACATTCGCGCCCAGCTGGAAAAGCTGAAGGGCCAGGGCATCGAGGCTCTGACCATCTCCCTGATCAACGCCTATCTGAATGGCGCGCACGAGAACCGGGTGGCGGAGCTTGCGGCCGAGATCCTGCCCGACGTGCCGCTGTCGCTGAGCCACATCGTCCTGCCGGAGATGCAGGAATACGAGCGGACCCTGACGACAGTCGCCAACGCCGCCGTCCGCCCCATCGTCGGCCGCTATGTCCGGTCGCTGCGGGCGCGGCTGGAGAAGATCGGCATGACCGGGCGGCTGTCGCTGCTGCGATCGGACGGCGGACTGATGTCGTCGCACAAGTCAGAGGAGCATCCGGTCGCCCTGCTGATGTCCGGCCCGGCGGGCGGCGTCACGGGCGCACTGTGGGTGGCGAAGAACGCGGGGCTGAACAACATCCTGACGCTGGACGTCGGCGGCACCTCGACCGACGTGGCCCTGATCGAGAACGGCGAGCCGCGCCGGGTGAGGACGACCGAGGTCGGCCACCTGTCAGTCCGGGCCTCCTCGCTGGATGTGAAGACGGTGGGAGCGGGCGGTGGCTCCATCGCCTATGTGCCCGAACTGACCAAGGCCCTGCGGGTCGGGCCTCAGTCGGCGGGCGCGGCCCCCGGCCCTGCCGCCTATGGCAAGGGTGGGCTGTTGCCGACTGTGACCGACGCCAACGTCGTGCTGGGCTATTTGCCCGAGAACCTCCTGGGCGGAGCCTTCAAGCTGGATCGCGAGGCGGCGCGCACCGCCGTCCAGACCATCGCCGACGCGCTCGGCATCGAACTGATGGCGGCGGCACGGGGCATCATCGACATCGTCAACGAGAACATGTTCGGCGCGCTGCGGATGATCTCGGTGCAGCAGGGTTACGACCCGCGCGGCTTCGCCCTGATGGGCTTCGGCGGCGCCGGGCCCCTGCACGTCAACGCGGTGGCCCGGCTGATGGGCAGCTATCCGGCGGTGTCGCCGGTCTCGCCCGGCGTGCTCTGCGCCCTCGGCGACGCCACCACCCGGATGCGAACCGAGACCGCGCGGTCTCTGTCCAAGCGGGTGTCGGAGACCGGCCTCGAGGAGGTGCTGTCCACCTTGGCCGAGATGGACGCCCAAGTCCGCGCCGAACTGGTGTCGGACGGGATCCCGGAGAACGAGATCACCACGTCGTTCGAGATCGACGTCCGTTACTCGGGCCAGGCTTTCGAGGTGCCGATGACGGTGGCCCTGGCCGACCTGAAGGCGGGCGGCATCGCCGTTCTGACCGACCGGTTCGACGAGGAGCACCTGCGGCTCTTCACCTTCAACATGGACACCGAGCACGAGCTGGTGAACCTGCGAGCCGTGGCGCTCGGTCGCTCGCTGGAGCTGCCGGCGCTGACTCTGCCGACCGGGGACGGCGATCCGTCCCAAGCCAGGCTCAGGGATCACACCCTGTGGATGGACAACGCCGAACAGGCCGCCGTCATCTATGACCGGTCCAAACTGGACGCCGGCGACGTCATCCCCGGCCCTGCCATCGTGGTGGAGATGGACTCCACCACCCTGATCGAGACCCGCCACATCGGCACGGTCGACGCCTTCGGCAACATCCTGATCACCCCCTCGGCGAAGGACTGACAATCATGCGCGCCCGCATCGTCCAGACCAACACCACCCCGTTCAAGACCGTCCCCATCGATCCGGTGACGCTGGACATCATCGAGAACGCGCTACGCAACGCCCGCGTCGAAATGGACACGACCCTGGTCCGCACCGCCATGTCGCCGGGCATCCGCGAACAGGGCGACGCCTTCCCCCTGATCGCCGACCATCTGGGCCGGATGATCGTGGGCCAGTTCGGCTCCTACATCGGCCCCTTCCTCGACGGCTATGACGGCACGGTCGAGGAGGGCGACATGATCTTCCTGTCCGACCCCTATTCGGTCGAGGGCGCCATCAGCCACAACAACGACTGGCTGGTGCTGCTGCCGGTGTTCAAGGACGGGCGGCTGATCGCCTACACCTCGATGTTCGGCCACCAGTCCGACATCGGCGGCAAGGTCGCCGGCTCCATGCCCATCGACGCCAAGTCGATCTTCGAAGAAGGCGTGCGCATCCCGCCGGTCAAGATCTGGAAACAGGGGGTCTACAACGAGGACCTGATCAAGCTGGTCATGCACCAGACCCGCAGTCCGGAGTGGTGCAAGGCCGACCTGAACGCCCTGATCGCCGCCTGTCGCGTGGCCTCGCGCCGCGTCATCGAGATGGCCGAACGGTTCGGCGACGACGTCTTCGTCTCGGCGACCGAGAACCTGCTGGCCCGCAACCACCGCGCCATGAAGGCCCTGATCGAGAGCGCCATCGGCGAGGCCCCGGTCAGCTTCGAGGACTATATCTGCGACGACGGCCTGGGCTACGGTCCCTACAAGATCCGCTGCACCATGTGGCGCGAGAACGGCAAGGTGGTCCTGGACTTCGCCGGCACCGACCCGCAGTCGTCCGGCTCGATCAACTTCCTGCTGAACGAGAACATGATGCGGATGTTCTTCGGCATCTACATGATCATGGTCTTCGATCCGCAGATCCTGTTCAACGACGGCTACTACGACCTGATCGACGTGCGCATCCCCGAGGGGTCGCTGCTGAAGCCGAAGTTCCCGGCCGCCCTGTCCGGCCGCACCCACGCCCTTGGGCGTCTGTTCGACATCCTGGGCGGTCTGCTGGGCCAGAAGACGCCGGAGTTCCTGTGCGCCGCCGGCTTCTCCTCCTCGCCCCACCTTTTCTACTCGGGGACGGACAAGGACGGTGAATGGTTCCAGCTGTTCCAGATCGGCTTCGGCGGCATCCCGGGTCGGCCCTTCGGCGACGGCCCCGACGGTCACTCCCTGTGGCCCAACTTCACCAATGTGCCCAACGAGTTCCTGGAGCGCTACTTCCCGCTGAGGATCGAACGCTACGAGACCGTGCCGGACTCGGGCGGGGCCGGCCTGTTCCGGGGCGGCAACGGCATCCTGACGACCTACAAATTCCTCGATCCCGGCCTGATCGCCATCCACGACGACCGCTGGTTCACCTACCCCTGGGGCGTCAATGGCGGCGCGCCCGGACAGCGGGCGAAGAAGATCCTGCGTCGGGCCAACGGCGACAGCGAGGTGGTCGGCAACAAGCGCGAGGATATCCCGGTCGAGGCCGGCGACGAGCTGGACTTCATCACCTGGGGCGGCGGCGGCTGGGGCGACCCCTATGACCGCGACCCCGCCCTGGTGGCCAAGGAGGTCGTCCAGGGGCTGGTGACGGTTCAGGGCGCCCTCGCCTATGGCGTGGTCATCGAAGGCTCAGGCGGAGTCGATGCGGCCGCGACCGACGCCCTGCGCGCGAAGCTGCGGACCCAGCGCGGCAGCGAGATCGCCACCTTCAACTATGGCCCCTCCATCGACGAACTGCGGGCCAACAACGACACCGGACTGCCCGCGCCGAAACAGCCGAAATGGGCCCACGCCCTGGCAGCGGAATAGGCGAGCATGGCGGACCTCGACGACGACTATGCCATGGCGGGCTTCGACGGGCGGCTGGCGTTCGGCCGGTCCCCGGCACTGCTCGTCGTCGATGTGGTGAAGGCCTATGTCGAACCGACGTCGGCGCTCTACGCCGGGGTCGAGGATGCGCTGGCCAGCAATGTCCGGCTGATCGCGGCCTGTCGCGCGGCGGGCGTGCCGGTCGTCTTCACCCGCGTCGTCTATGGCGCGAACGGCCTGGACGGCGGCGTCTTCTATCGCAAGGTTCCGGCGCTGAAGGCCTATCTGCCCGGCTCGCCGCTGGGCGAGTTCTGCGACGGCATCGACCCAGGCCCGGAGGACGTCGTCGTCACCAAACAGTATGCCTCGGCCTTCTTCGGGACCAGTCTGGCGGCGACGCTGAACGGCATGGGGGTGGATACGGTGATCATCGGCGGCTTCTCGACCTCGGGCTGCGTGCGCGCGACCGCGCTGGACGCCCTGCAGAACGGCTTCATCCCCTATGTCGTGCGCGAGGCCTGCGGCGACCGCGACCCGCGTCCGCACGAGGCCAGCCTATTCGACCTCCAGGCCAAATACGCCGAGGTGGTCTCCGAGGCCGACACCCTCGCCCTGATCGGCCAGCCTCGATGATCCGCTCCGCCATCCAACCCGCCGATGCCACGCGCCGCTTCCTCGACGGCTCTCACGGCCTGCTGATCGACGGCCGGTGGGTCCAAGGCGAGGGCCGCGCCATCCTGGTCGAGAACCCCGCCCGCGAAGAAGGCCTCTGCGAGATCCGCGCCGCCTCGCTGGATCAGCTCGACATGGCGGTCGCTGCGGCTCGCGCGGCGCTGTCGGGCGACTGGGGCCGGATGGGCGGGCGGGATCGCGGGGTGATCCTGAACCGGTTCGCCGACCTGCTGGACGCCAACGTCGATCTCCTCGGCGAAGTGATGACGCTGGACAACGGCTCGCCCCTGTCTTCGTCGAAGATGGTGGTGCGGTTCCTCGCCGCCGAGCTGTTCCGCTACTACGCCGGCTGGGCCTCCAAGATCAGCGGCGAAAGCTTCGAGCCCAACATCGGCGCCCGCCCCGGTCAGGACTTCTTGGTCGCCACGATGCGTCAGCCGATCGGCGTCGTCGGCGCCATCGTGCCCTGGAATGCGCCCCCCGGCATGATGGCCATGAAGATGGCTCCCGCCCTCGCCGCCGGCTGCACCCTGGTGATGAAGACCGCCGAACTGGCCCCTCTGGTCGGTGAAATCTTCGGCCGTCTGTGGGGCGAGGCGGGCGGGACGCCGGGGGCCTTCAACATCATCCACGGCCATGGCGAGGACATCGGCGCGGCCATGGCGGCGCATATGGCCATCGACAAGATCGCCTTCACCGGCTCGACCGAGGTGGGCCGCAAGATCGTCCATGCCGCGACCGGCAATCTGAAGAAGGTCTCGCTGGAGCTGGGCGGCAAGTCGCCGGTCGTCATCTTCCCCGACGCCGACCTGAAGATCGCGATCCCGGCCGCGGCCATGGCCTGCTATTTATCGACGGGCCAGCAGTGCATGGCCGGGTCGCGCCTGTTCGTCCACGCCGAGGTCCACGATCAGGTCGCCGAGGGCGTCGCCGCCTTCGCAAAAACCCTGAAGGTCGGCGACGGCATGGAGCCCGACACCATCCTGGGCCCCGCCATCTCCGCCCGTCAGAAGTCCCGCATCGAAACCTACATCGACATCGCCAAGGCCGAGGGCGCGACCGCCGCGCTGGAGACCGCCCCCATCGACGGCCCCGGCCATTTCATCGGCCCGGCCCTGTTCACCGGCGTCACCGCCGGCATGCGGATCGAGCAGGAGGAGGTGTTTGGCCCGGTCCTGAGCCTGATCAAGTTCGACGACGAGCAGGCCCTGATCGCCGCCATCAACGGCACGCGCTACGGCCTGTCCGGCTCCGTCTGGACCTCGAACATCACCACCGCCCTGCGCTTGGCCAAACAGATCGATTCCGGCCAAGTCGGCATCAACATCCACGCGGCGATGAGCCCTGAGACGCCTTTCGGCGGCAACCGCGAATCCGGTTGGGGCCGCGAACTGGGCCGCGAGGGTCTGGACGCCTATCTGAAGACCAAGGCCGTCAGCATCGCCCTGGGGCCCAAGATCTGATGCGCATCCAGATCATCGGGGCGGGTCTGGGCGGTCTGGTCGCGGCGCTGGCGCTCCGAGACGCCGGCCATGACGTGGAGGTGCACGAGGCCGCCCCCAGCCTGGGCGAGGTCGGCGCCGGCCTGACCCTCAGCCGGGGAGCACAGCATGTGTTCCGGGCGCTAGGCATCCAGGACCGGGTCGCCAGGTCCGCCTGCCGCAGCTCGGCCTTTCCCTTCCTGCACTACAAGACCGGCCGGCTGCTGAACGGCGCCCACGACCACGGCGACGGTGGGCCGGACGACGGCATCGACGACGTCGCCCGCCAGATCCACCGGGCCGACCTGCATTCGGTCCTCGTGGAGGCCTTCGCCGAACGCGGCCCGCCCGTCGTGACTGGCCACCGCCTGACCGGGTTCGATCAGGACGACAACGGCGTCACCGCCCGCTTCGCCGACGGCTCGATCGCGCAAGGCGACGCCCTGATCGGGGCGGACGGGGTCAAGTCGGTCGTCCGCGCCCAGCTATGGGGCGACGGCGAGCCGCGCTTCACCGGCCAGATCGCCTATCGCTTCCTGGTCCCGGCCGAGATCGCGCGACCCCATATGGGCTTCGGACGCGGCGCGGTCTTCCTCGGTCCCGGCCTGACCTTCAACCGCTACACCCTGCGCGGCGGCCAGATCGTCAACGGCGTCGGCATCGTACGGACCGAGACCTGGACCGGTGAAGGCTGGTCCACCCCCGCCAGCCGCGAGGAAATCCTGAAAGCCTTCGAAGGCTGGCACCCGGATGTCCCCGGCCTGATCGGTCAGGCGGAGCACGCCATCAAATGGGGCATCTTCGACCGCGCCCCCCTGCCCGGCTGGACCCAAGGTCGAGTGACCCTGCTGGGCGACGCCGCCCATGCCATGCTGCCCTTCCTCGGCATGGGCGCGGCCATGGCGATCGAGGATGCGATGATCCTGGCTAGGTCGTTCGCGGCCGAGCCCGACGTCGCCTCCGCCTTCGCCCGCTACGAGGCCGCCCGCCTGCCGCGCACGACCCTCGTGCATCACAAGTCGGTCGAGCAGGGCTTGCTGACGCAGGCCCGCGATCCCGACACCTATGACGGCAAGTCGGCGCCCTCCAGCGATCCGTCGCTGACTGCCTACGACCCCGTGACGGCGCCGATCTGATGGGTGCGCTGCCCGCATGGGCTTATGACCAAATGCCCGTTCTCGGACGACCAGCCCGCCGATACGGCTGGCGGCAGACATCACACGGAGCGACGACATGACGACGCCATCGCGATCGCCCGGCCCCGGTTTCGATCCGCTGTCCGCCTATCGCACCATGTTCGGAACGGCCCGGGATGGCGTGGCCGCCTACTGGTATTTCGGCACGGCCTTCGTCGAGATCGAAGGCTTCCCCGTCACCCCGGCCATCCAGGCCGAGACCCTGATGGTCTACAAGACCACCACCCTGTCGCCCGACGCCTTCCGCATGGACTGGTGGGAGATCGGCTATATGCGCGACATCGCGACCGGCGAGATTTCGAAGAGCTGGGTCAATCCGATCACCGGCGCCGTCCGCACTTCGCCGCAGAAGTTCGAGGAAGGCCCAGCCCATTTCCTGATACAGCGCGACGGCGACGGCCTGAAGCTGGAGCTCGAACAGGCGCACGCCCGGATCGATCGCGTCGATGTCGTCTTCACCGAAGAGGACGGCCGCATCCTGCTGACCCAGACCGAGCGCAAGACGCGCGGCTTCCCCCTGCCCGACGGCACCATGGTCGGCCCCGACCATCCGGACGCCAGCGCAGCGGTCACCACCCTGTCGATCATTTCGTCCCGCCCGGACCTGGCCAGCGACAGCGCGCCCGGCTCCGGCGCCTATGATTTCGTGTTGCAGAAGCTGCCCAGCTGGATGGGTTTCGGCGACCGCAAGGGCACGCTCCTGACGCGGGGCGCCATGGTCAAGGCGGAGATGAACCACGCACTGAACCCCATCGCCTGGCAGCGTCTGAAAGACCTGTTCCCCGAGTGTTTCGACGGCGACGTCGTCCTCCCCAAATGGCCGGAGCCCGCCGCATGACCCAGCCCCAGACCACAGACGTCCAGAACCTCAAGATCGACGGCCCGATCGGCAAACTCGCGGTCCGCACCAAGGGCCTGTCCGCCAAACCGGCCCAGGTCGTCGTCATGGTCCAAGGCTCGAACCTGACGGGTCAGGCGATCTTCGACCTGTCGTTCCCGGGGGGCGAGGACTACTCGCTGATGGACGGCATCGTCGACCACGGCTTCGGCACGATCACCTTCTCGATCCGGGGCTATGGTTCGTCAGAACCACCCGAGGACGGCTTCAGCGTCACCACCGAAGCGGCCATGGACGACCTCGACGCCGTCATGGGCTGGGTGGCGGCGCAAGGCTGGGCTCGCCCTCACCTGCTGGGCTTCTCCTGGGGCGGCCGTATCGCCGGCCGCTATGTCGAGACCCATGCCGAGCGGGTCGATCGCCTGATCATGTACGACCCGGCGCGCGGCGGCGGGAACCTGGTCCTGCCGGCTCCAACCGAGCCTTGGTGGACCAACACCTACGCCCACTACAACGAAAAGCTGGAGCCGGAATTCACCGACGCGGCGGTGCGCCACGCCATCGGCGAACTGGTCGCCTCGACCGAGGCGCGCTCGCCCAACGGCATCCGGCTGGAGAACGCCAGCCCCTACAAAGCCGTTGATCCCAAGGCGATCACCCGGCCCACCCTGCTGATCTATGGCGTCGAGGCGGCCAAAGCCAACTACATGCAGGGCGGCACGCCGCGCGGCGTCTTCTTCGAAGACCTGGCCACCGACGACAAGGCTTTCGTCATCATCCCCGAAGGCGGCGACTTCGCCCATTTCCAGAAGGCCCGCTACCGCCTGTACAAGGCCATCGGCGACTTCCTGTGACCACCGCGCCCGGCAAGCCCGTCGTCAACGACATCGTCGCCGAGCTGACGGCGATCGTCGGCGACGCGGCGATCACGACCCTGGCGGAGCGGACCTTCTTCTCGACCGACATCGCCTCGCGCGGCGCGGTCGCGGACATCGTCGTGCGCCCGGCCAACACCGACAGTCTGTCGCGCGTCGTCGCGACCGCCACCGGCCACGGCTGGGTCGTCGTCCCGCGCGGCGGCGGTTTTTCCTACACGGGCGGCTACACGCCCGAGACGACCCGCTCCGTGATCGTCGACATGCGCGGCATGGACCGGATCGTCGAGATCAACACGACCGACATGTATGTCGTCGTCGAGACCGGCTGCACCTGGCAGGCGCTCTACGAGGCGCTGAAGGAAAAGGGCGTTCGCACCCCCTATTTCGGCCCGATGTCCGGGTCTCGCGCCAGCGTCGGCGGGGCCCTGTCGCAGGGCAGCTTCTTCCTCGGCTCGACCCAGTATGGCGCGGTGTCGGATTCCGTCCTCGCGCTGGAGGTCGTATTGGCCGACGGCACGGCGCTGAAGACCGGCGCGTGGGGGTCGGAGGGTATGGCCCCCTTCATGCGCCAGTTCGGGCCCGACCTGACCGGACTGTTCCTGAGTGACACCGGCGCGATGGGCTTCAAGTCACGCGCCGTCCTGCGCCTGATCCCCCTGCCGCCGCATCAGGCCTACGCGAGCTTCGCCTTCACCCGCTATCCCGACATCGTCGAGGCCATCTCCGCCATCGGGCGTTCTGCGCTGGCTGCTGAGTGCTATTCGTGGGATCCGTTCTTCGTCCGACTGATGGCGGCGCATGCCACGACCGGGCTCAAGGAGGACCTGCAGGTCCTGCTGAACGTCATCAGGGCGGGGTCGAACCTGTTCGACGGCCTGTGGGCCGGCGCCCGGATCGCCTTGGCCGGCCGGGGCGTCTTCAAGGGCGACACCTGGCTGTTGCACCTGACCACCGACGACCACTCGGCCGCCGGCGCCGCGGCCAGGCTGAAGACGCTCCGCGCTCTGGCCAGACAGGCCGGCGGATCGGAAGTGTCGCCCACCGCGCCGCGCGCCATGCGGGCCGCGCCCTTCATCGATTTCAATACCGCCGAGCGCCGCATCCCGCGCCGAAACCTGCCGGTTCACGGCCTGATCCCCCACTCCCTGGGCCAGATCGTCACCGCCGAGGTCTATGACTATCTGGAAGCGAACAAGAGCGAGATGGAGCGACTGGGCATCGGCTGCGGCGTCCTGATGATCGCCGTCGGGCCTCAGGCCATCACCGTCGAGCCGCTTCTGTCATGGGAGGATCCCGAGCAGTTCCTCCACGATCGGGTGCGCGAGACCAGCGATCTCGACGCCCTCGCCGGCTACGATGACCGCCCCGAGGCGACCCGGTTCGCCATGACGCTGAAGGAGGGCTTCAAGGCCATCTTCCGGCGTCACCGCTGCGCCCACGTCCAGATCGCACGCTTCTATCCGTGGAAGGAAACGCTGGAGCCCCGGACGCTCGAACTGATCAAGACGGTGAAGGATGCGATCGACCCAAAGGGGCTGATCAATCGTGGCTCCCTCAGTTTCGGCAGAGCGGACGAATAGGTAATCAGGCCGACGTCCGCTCGGTCTTGTCCAGCTTGGCCTCATCCAGATTGTAGGCCAGCAGCGCCACGATCCCCAGGGCGGTGATGATGGTCGGGATCCAGGCCATGATGAAACGGATCATCGCCAGGGCGCTCTCGGGCTGGACCACGGCGGCGCCGCGCGACTGCAGATAGCCCGCGCTGCCCAACAGGGCCCCGACCAGCGCCACGCCGATCGCCCCCGACAGTTTCTCGACCGTCGTATACAGGGCGGCGAAGATGCCTTCGCGGCGCAGGCCCGTGCGGCGGAAGTCGTACTCCATCGTGTCCGGCAGCATGGACTGACCCATCAGGATCACCCCCGCCCCGCTGACGCCGATGATCACGCCGCGCAGATAGATCAGCCAGCTCGCCTCGCCATGGCCGGCATAATACCAGCTGATCCAGGCCGGCAGGCTGAGGATCAGGGCCGCCAGGAATGTCCTCTTCTTGCCGATGCGGCGGCTCAGCATCAGCCACAGGCTGGGGGTCAGCAGCAGCATCGAGGACTGGCACAGGAAATACAGGCCCAGAACCCCGTCCGGCGCACCGATGATGCGCTGGAAGAAGAACGGGAAGATCGACTGGATGCCCAGGCTCATCAAGGTGATGAGCTTGACCAGAACCAGGATCACGAACGGCCGGTTCGAGAAGCCGGACTTGATCTGTTCGACCAGGGTGTGACGCGTGCGTTCGCGCACCGTCGAGGGGGCCTTGGCGGTGCCATAGAAGGTCACGATGCCCGCCCCGATCACCACCGGCGTGAACAGCAGCGCCATGTTGGTATAGGCCTGCGCCCCGCCGCCGAAGAACTGCAGCAGGAGAGGCCCGACGAAGGTGGCGATCATGATGGCCAGACCGACGCCGTAGACGCGCCAGCTCATCAGGACCGTGCGCTCGTGATAGGTCTTCGTCATCTCCCCCGGCATGGCCATGTAGGGGATGTTGAAGACGCTGTAAGCGGTGGCGTAAAACACAAGAATCCCGGCCATATACCAGATGCGGGTCTGCTCGCTGGCGAAGCCCGGGGCCGCAAAGATGGCCACGATCGACACGGCCAGCAGCACCGCGCCGATGATCAGATAGGGCCGACGACGGCCCCAGCGGGTGCTGGTCCGGTCGCTGATCACACCCATGCCGACGTCCGCGAAGATGTCATAGAGCTTCGACATGGCGATCAGGGACGCCGCCAGTCCCGCCGCCAGCCCATAGACGTCGGTCATGTATCGCAGCAGCAGGGCGTTGGTGGCGGTCAGCACCGTCACCGGCCCGAGGGTGCCGATACCCCAGGCGATCATCATACCTCGCGTCAGGCGCTTCTCAGTCGGCGCTTCGGGGGTCGCTGCGTCCGTCGCGATACTGTTCATAGTCGCCCCCTGCCTGTGCTGACCGGAACGCTAGGGTTCAAGCAGGGCCCTGACCAATGTGGTCTGGTCGCAACCCTATGCGTCGCGGGTAGATCGCTCAGTGAACGAAATGCTTGCGGATCCGGCTCAGCAGGTCGTCCCGGTGCCGCGTGGCGAAGCCGAACCTGCGCGTCACGATCCCTATGTCGGTCTGCTCCGCCGGCGCCTCGCAGTCCAGGAACACGGCCTCACCGCTGTCGATGGCAGCCAGTGCGACATCCGGCGGCAGGACTGCCAGCAAATCCGAAGCCAGAATCGATCGCTGGATCAACGGCATCGAGTCCGTCTTGATGACCTGCACCGGGCAGTCGAGCCCTTTCGAATAGAAGTATCCCGCGAAACTCCGCTGGAAGCCGGCGCTGGCCAGGGTTGCCCAGCGCGCCTGGGATAGTTCGATCGGCGTCACCTCGCCTTCGTGATTGGCGAGGGGATGCGACGCCCTTGCCACCACCCGCGAATGGTGTTCGCGCATGCGCTCGACAAGCAGGTCCGCATCTTCATCGACCTGTCCAAGCAGGCCGAACACGAAGTCAATCGATCCTTCCTTCAAGTCGTTGACAAGATCAAGATAGCCGCCCGTCTTCACCGTCAGCCGCACGCCTGGATAGGTGTCGATCAGGGCCGCTATGATCTGAGGTATGAAGTAGTAGCTGTAGTTCTGGGTCACCCCGAAGGTGATGTCCCCTACCCGCCCGGCGCCGATCGCCTTGATCTCGTCCGAACATCGCGCCAGCTCGTTCATGACGATGCGGGCGTGCTGCAAGACCGTCAGCCCAAAGACTGTCGGCTCGACGCCCTTGGGCTTGCGCAACAACAACTGGACACCGAGCCGCTCCTCCAGAGCGCTGATGCTGCGGCTCAGCCCTGACTGCGAGATGTTGCACTCGTCAGCGGCCTTCAGCAGGTTGCCGCACTCGACGGCCGCGATCAGATGCTTGAGCTGCTGAACTTCCAAGATGCGCTCTCCGGCGGCGATGTTTGATCGTCAACGACCATGCAACAACCGCTGTCACGATACCGTCTCACGACCCTGTGGCAACCTGCCGAGTGCGGCGGGGCCAGTTCAGGCCTGTCAGACCTGGCTTTTGCGTGAGTGGCGCCTACTCCTCATTCAGAAAGCCGTCGATCAAGTCGGCGACTTCTCCCGCAGCCACATCGAAGATGCCGTTGGCCAGATGCGGCATCTCGACAATCCTGGCGCGCCTCAACGCCGCTGCCGCCTGTCGCGACGCCGCCGCCAGATGGTTGTGGGGGTTGATGATCAGCACGGGTTGCCGAATGGCGGCGAAGCATTCCTGCACGTCGAACCGAAACGCCGCGTCGTGCGCCCACCAACCGTTCGGCCAGGCGCGCAGCTCATCCACGAAATTCTCGAAGCCTTTCCCCAGATCGACGCCCGGCGGACGGTCGCGAACGAAGAAATCCCACCTTTCCCTGAACTGGTCCAGATCCGCCGTCAGCGTCGCAGGTTGAGCCAGCCTGTGCCGCCAGGCGGCCTGCTCGTCACCACTGAAAAACGGCACCCCGATCAGAACCAGCCGTCTGACACGGCCAGGATGCCGACGCGCCAGCTCAGCAGCGATCAGAGCGCCCGTATGATATCCGAAGATATCTATGCAGCCTTCACGCGCGGCATTGAACGCCGCTTCCACCGCATCGACATAGCCCGGAAGATCGAGACGTTGAGCCGGCGCATCCGAGGCGCCGTATCCCGGCGTATCCATGGCTGCGACGCGACGGGAGGGCGCCAGCGCCCGGACCAGCGGAGCCAGGCTTTGCCCTGAATAGGCGGTTGCGTGAAGGCAATAGAGCGGCGCGCCGTCCCGTTCCGTGCCGCCTTCGATCAGATGAACCTGCTGCCCTGCCCCGCCAACGTATCGACGACTCAACAACGGCCCGCCGCTTGATCGAACCCCGCAGCCCTGCGGCGTTTGCAGGTTGATATCCAACCGAACCAGATCTGTCATGCGGCCGAGCTATCAGCGCGGCCGCGTGCATCGCAGGCGCTTTAACTCATACCGGACTGCTCAAAGATCATAGGCAACCTCAACGACAGACCACGGATTTTCGCTGGAACAATGGCGCCGACCTTTAGCCGGGCGACCTTGTCGAGCTCGACAACGATCACAAGACCTGGGCCGGCCAGGGTCTGATGATCTGGCGAATGGCCCTGCCGTCGGCCAGCGCATCCAGCAAGCTGTTCAGCTCGGACATCGGCCCCACCGAGGTCAGCAGCATCTCGACCGGAAGCCGTCCCGCCCGCCACAGGGCGATGTAGCGAGGGATGTCCCGGCTGGGGATGGACGAACCCATGTAGGAGCCGATCAGGGCCTTGCCCTCGGCGACCAGGGACACCGCCGGGATGTCCAGCCGCTCGGCCGGATTGGGCAGGCCGACGGTGACGATCCGCCCGCCGCGACGGGCCGAGCGATAGGCCTCCCCGAGCACCACGGCCTTGCCTACCGTCTCCACGACGACGTCCGCCCCGCCCGGCATGAGGGCGGCCAGGACAGCCTGGGCGTCGGCGGGATCGGCCGCGACGGCGCCCTGGCTCTCGGCCAAAGCGCGTTTCTGCGGCGACGGATCAATCGCCAGGATAGGCGTCGCTCCCGCCGCGACCGCGCCGAGCAGCGCCGCCAGCCCGACGCCGCCGAGCCCGTACAGAACCAGGCTCTCGCCAGGACGCAGGGCGGCGGAATTCATCACCGCGCCCACGCCAGTCAGGACGGCGCAGCCGAACAGGGCGGCGATCTCCGAGGGAATGTCGGCATCGACTTTTACTGCCGAGCGACGGTCCACCACCGCGTGGGTGGCAAAAGCGGAGGCGCCCAGATGATGGTGCACATCAACGCCGTCTTCGTGCAGGCGGACGCCCCCGCGCAGCAGTCGACCCTCGCCGTTCGCCGCCGCACCGTTGGGACACATATACCCCTCGCCGGACCGGCAGCGGACGCATTCGCCACAGGCCGGCAGGAAGGACAGCACAACCCGGTCGCCGACTGCGAACTCCGCGTCATCGGGCGACCCCAGAACCTCGACGATGCCGCTGGCCTCATGGCCGATGACCATGGGCATCGGGCGCGGTCTGTCGCCGTTGACCACGGACAGGTCCGAGTGACACAGGCCCGCCGCGTCGATGCGGATCAAGAGCTCCCCTGGCAACGGATCGTCCAGCGTCGCCTGGGCCAGGCGGAACGGCATGTTGGTCCCATAGGGCCGTGCGTGCCCACCGCAGGAGTCCAGCACCGCCGCCGTGATGGTCCGGGTCATCGCTGTCCAGCCCAAGCTCGGGGGAATCCGGGGGGCAATTGGAGGTCAACCTCCCCGCGATGCCTTGGTGTGGTCGTTGGATAGACAGTCATGACGTCAGCCCTGGCAATTGTACGGGCCGCCAGAGTTATGCAGCGGTCGATCGTCGATTGAACGAGAAGACACCGATCCGCACCATCCATGTTGGGATGGAAGTCCGACAGTTTGTCATCGAGCGATCGTAGCCAATCAGGCCCGGCAAAATCAGGTCGTCGCCCGGGATCAAGGCGGCCTCGCTCCTCACTGCACATCCCGATCGCCTGATGGGCGGACTGCCACCTTCACCACAATTCTCCGGGCCCGAACCAGAACGCCCCGACACAATCGTTATATGCTTCTGATTTTTATAGGGAATGTGGTAGGCGGCGACGGGTTCGAACCGCCGACCCTCTCGGTGTAAATGTGGAGGTGGCATGTGTCATCCGCATTCCTGCCGATGGAGCCAGCGACTATGAGGCAGTGGCGGCGGGGATTTGAGGCAGAATGCGTGTCATTCCGTTTCCCTCGCTTTCGGATCGTGTGGTATCTGTTTGGTATCTGGACGGTTCAGAGACCAGGAGCGGCACCATGGCCCAGCACAAGGCGAAGCTGACGAAGCGGACAGTGGATGCGACCACCAAGCCAGCGGAGGGCGAGACGTGGGTTTGGGACACGGAGATCAAGGGCTTCATCCTTCGCGTCCGCCCGAGCGGCCGAAAGGTCTATGCCCTCCGCTATCGCCTCGGGACGCGCCAGGCGACCTATACGATCGGAACGCATGGCTCGCCTTGGACGCCGGACACGGCCAGGGAGAAGGCCCTTTGGGCGATGGAGCGGGTCAGGAACGGTGAAGATCCGACCAGCGAGAAGCGAGCGGCACGCGAGGCAGTCACTGTCAGCCAGCTGGTCGAAACCTATGTGACCGATGGCCCGGCGACAAAGCCGAACAAGCGGGCCAGCACCTGGATGAATGACGCGTCGAACCTCAGACGCCACATCACGCCGTTGATCGGCCGGAAGCTGGCGGACTCGGTGACGAACGGGGACGCGGCCCGCGCATATCGAGACATCGCCAACGGCAAGACGGCCGCCGATGTGAAGACTGGCGTGCGAGGCCGAGCGATCATCACCGGCGGAGAGGGCGTGGCCCGTCGCACTAGGACTACCGCAGCCGCCATGTTCGCGTGGGGCATTGCCCACGGGCTCGTGAAGACGAACCCCTTCGCCTCCGTGAAACTGACGGCTGCGCCGACTCGCGAGCGCTTCTTATCTCGGCAGGAGGCCGCGACCTTCTTGGACAAGCTGGCGGAGTTAGAGGCCTCGGGTGCCGTCGCCAGCGCCTTCGCCGACGCGACCCGTCTCCTGCTGCTAACCGGCGCTAGAAAGACGGAGATCCTTGGCCTCCGGTGGGCTGAGGTCGATGTCGAGCGGAGGTCGCTCAGGTTGCCGCCAGAGCGGACCAAGGCTGGCGGCACGTCGGGTGAGCGGCGGGTGGTGCTCTCGCCGGCCGCCTTGACCATCCTCGCCAGGCGGCTCGATGATCGGAACGCGTCGATCGCCCAGGCGAAATCCGTCGGAGAGATCTCGGCAGTTTCCCCGTTCGTCTTCCCGTCGACTAGGGGCGTGGGCCACGTCATCGGCCTGCGCCGCCCGTTCAAGTTGGCGATGGCGGCCGCCAAGCTGACGGACGTCCGCATCCACGATCTTCGGCATTCGTTCGCCTCCTTCGCCATGGCGGACAAACAAAGCCTGTTCATGGTGGGCAAGCTGCTCGGCCACGCCAGCACCCGGACGACCGAGCGATATGCGCACCTTGCCGATGATCCGATGCAAGATGCCGTGGCCTTGATCGGCAACCACTTGATGCCAGCGGCCACGGAGGGCGGTGGCGAGGTCGTTACGCTGCCCCGACGAGCCTAGCCGAGACCTTCGGCGATACCGGCGCGGCGTGCTGACGGTGCGGGCGTTCTTCTTTTCGGTGGGAACGGTGGGTGCGGTGGGGACTGCGGGCCTAACTCACTAAATCGAAGAGCTTTTCTCGCGTCCCCACTCCGGCGAGCGAGTGTCCCCAAAAGGCGGCGGTGGGGACGGGCTGTCCATTTTGGGAACGCCGTTCCCGCCCGACCTCCGGCGCGGCTTCATCACGTCCGACCGCCGCTTTTCTCCCGACGAACGGCGCTCGTTCGGTTCGGGATCAGCCCCAATGACAATGTGTGGCTGATGCAGGAGGCCCTCCCTACTCGTCATCGGCAGAAAGGATGCTACCGAACTCCTGGACCGTCGTTGGCCGATCGCCATGAACGATGAACTGGATCCCTCGCTGCGGCGCGGGCGCGTGATGAAT
Organism: Brevundimonas sp.; assembly: GCF_965278935.1. Classification (GTDB taxonomy): domain Bacteria; phylum Pseudomonadota; class Alphaproteobacteria; order Caulobacterales; family Caulobacteraceae; genus Brevundimonas. The sequence continues at coordinate 2,420,008 of NZ_OZ257124.1, forward strand.
GGGCTGGTCAGGCATCTTGCCGACCATCTCCAGAAAGGCGTCCAGCGCCTGGAGCGCAAAGGCCTGATGTGCCCGGGTCTGCATGATCGCGATACACAGAAACAGGCAGATATCGGCTCGATCACGTCGCGCCAGGATCGCAGCGGGCGTCACCCGGGTGATCGGGGGCGCGGCATCTGAGGCGTATAGTAGGCGGTTCCGGGCATTGGCCTCTTTTGCAATCAGGGCGTGGATGTTCGCGAACGATTGCGCTGACGCCAGTTCGGCGAGCTCCTTCCCGAAGCGATCAAGCGCTTCGTCAGGGCCTTTGCGTCGCGTCAGGCCCAGAGGCTCGGTGAAGGTGAGCCTCATGTCTTCTGAGCCTGGGAAGACGACGCCTAGTTCGTGGAGCGGCAAATGCAGCTGCAGGCTCGGGGCCGCGTAATCCAGGGTCATCTGAGCTTGCTTCACGAAGCCCTTGCCGCCTAGCGTCGAGCGGACGGCCCAGATGAAAGGTCCCACTGCCGCCTTGTGTCTATGGTTGCCGAGATTCAGACCATTGGCCCCAGGGTAGCGACGGAGCTGGAGGCTCCTGAACAGGGCCGCAGCGGCTTCCTCTTCAGCCGTGATCGCCCGAAACGACGCCATCTCGCGATCGACCGCAAGCAGCGCCACGGCCTTCTCGAAACCGTGGAATGCGTTCTCCGCTCGAAAGCGGACGGGCTTTGGAAGGTTTGCAATTGCCTTGCCGAGCGCACCGCGCATTACCGATGCCTCGTCCTCTCCCGCCAGCGGCGTGTTTGCTTCGCTCATTCAAGGGGTCCCTCAGCGTCGGCCGACTGCCGGTTCCTGCGCCAACTTTCTAGCCGGGCGACCGGCGAATTAGGCATCGTCTCTCAAGCCGACCTACATCGTCATGCCTTGGGGGATCGAAGCCGGCAGTGGCAGCGCGGGGTTGAGCCTAAGTGGGAAGGCCGGTATCGGCGCTGAGATTTCGCCACCTCACAAGCGTGAAGCCCTGTCCAGCTGACACCGGCAAGGCGTTGCCCTATCGCTTACCGAACGCCCAACCGCGCTTCACAAGCGCCGCTTGGACGCAGGATTCGATATTGGATCGGGTCGTGGCGGAGAAGCTTTCCAAAACCGCGATGCAGGTCTGAGCCGCCTGTCGCCGCGTCTGGTCGGCTTCCGACGGGTCATCGACGACTTCCCAAGCTTGTTCAAGGTTGGCAGCCGATGTCGATAGAGGCGGCAGCCATTTCATTTTGACCAACGAGCGGTCGTCGAGGTCGCTCGCCTCCGACAGGATCTCGCTGGCGGCCCGCCACACGTCAGCTCGAACCTGCGCGAAATTCCCAGTGAGAGTCGCCAGCGGGACGAGCTGTTTGGCTGAACCGCGCATAGTCACTAGATGCCGCTTGATCACCCCCAAGGACGTTTCCAAAGGCACGCGATGCTTTTCGAACTCTTCGCGGAAGATAGCCATGTCATGGTTTCGCTCACTCGCGCGGAACGCCACAGCCGAGATCACGGCGGCACCTATACCGGTCACCGCACCAATGACGGAAAGGACGGTGGCAGCGAGGTTACCGCCGCCTCCGACGTCACATCCGATGCAAATCGAAGGGTCCATCTAGCTCAGAATTTGCGAGCGATCCCGGATGGTACCTTTGACCACTTGTTCAACCTGCTCAAGGATTTGAGGCTTAGCATCGAACACATAGTGATTGCTGAACCCGACAATTCCCAACGTGAGTATGCTCACGCTGAACATCCCCCGAAAGAAGGACGGGCTGATAGTGTCCAGGTCGCCCGGCACTTGCACTAGCACTGGCTCCGGCGACTTATCGAGTTCGTCAACCTTGAACTCGTGACGGGCAGCGAGGCCGCGCTCTTGGCCGCTCAGATTCCGAACGTCGCCTCTAGTCAGCTTGCTCAGTTCGATCGTTGCCATTGAGGTTGTTCCTGTAGAAATCTGGGTCGAGTGTAAATCCAACGCTAATGACCGTCCCCGGCAGCTTAACCGGGAGATCATAAACAAAGGACTCGTCTGGCGGTTCGGCTGAGGAATTAGACGCATTGCAAAACAACCGACGGGCAGGCTCATCCGACCTTCGACGTCCCTTAATGTAGGGATGGCGCAGTCGAATGCACGAGTTACCGCTCAAGATGGCGATTTTTGGGGCCAACTCGACGCGGTCGCTAAGCCCCAAAATATTGACCGAGTCAACAAAATGCATAAATCCGTAGCCCCCGGAACCCTCCTCATAGGCCCGCTCGTCTCGGGTAACGCCATCTTGTAATGCCGCCAGCGTGACCAATGTCTCACGACTTTGGCGCGCCCTGGAGAGGCGCATACCTTCAACGAAATCGTCGATTTTCTCACGAAGTTCGGCCGGCGCTGTGGCCTCTAGGCTCTCAAAGATCGTTGCCCCCACGCTGATAATCCCGAAGTGGCATTGATACCTTTGCTCGCCCTCAATTTCGCGGCGCGCCATGAACGCCGCCAAGCTCCAGGACCCGTCTCGGTCTTCGTACGAACTGTGCCGCTCTGCGTTGTCCAGCAGCTCGGTGATCATCGATTTGATGTTACCACGGCCCAGGTCGGTCAGCTCTGCGTTGGTTCCTGCCGCCGCCATCCACACATTGATCTCGTCAACGAGACGATCCGCAGCAATCTCAGAAGTCTGCGGCTCCAGGTATCGCCACGGGGAGGCGGTTCGACCGGTCTCGCGCCGTCGCTGGATCGGCAGAGCCCACACGTCTTTTAGATTTCGCAGCTCTGGGAACGCCATGCCCAGGAAGTGGCTGAGGCCAACAGCTGCGATGACTTTCTGGACCGGCGGAAACATCGTGCCGCCGCGGGTAAACACGGGAGCAAAGTGAGGCCAGAACTCAGCCATGAGCAGATAAGGGGCAATGTCTTCGACGTACTGAAAATCGAAGTCCAAGCGCGCACTGAGGGCGTGGGTCTCTACGCGTACGATCTCGGACAGACATCGGATGGTCCCTTCAGGATCATCCAAAAACGAAAGGCTGGAGATCTTCGCTTGGACCTGATCGCCTTTCCGGTCCCGGCGGAGGATTGGCTTCCAAAGCTTCTTCCGGTCCGGAAGCAACGCGTCCAGGACGATGTGTGGAGAGTAGCGGACGGCCAGTACCGCCTTTGAGATAGGCGGGCGGCTGGAGCCTGTCAGCAGCCGCGCTGCGTGAGCCAACTGCTTTCGCCGGAACCGCTTTCGGTTCAGTTTCGACGCCGCGCCAGATTTCGCGGGAAGGCTGTTCGCCATCTGGATGGCTGTCCGCTTTTGCTCAAGGCTTAACCGGATGATCAGCCTCCGCAGAGGGTCTTCCGATGATCGCGTCTTCACAACTTGGCGGAGCGAATCGAGGTCGCTCTTCTTCATTAGGTTACAATGGAGAAGAGCTTGGCCGCGCGCCACCAAAACGAACGGCGCTCGTTTCGCCAGGCGATGACGACCACGGACCGGACCTAGACACTCCAGGCCTGGAGCAACGCCGCGCGCGGTAGGCGGAGCAAGCCCGAGGAGGTCACGCCGACGACGGACTGCCCTTCGATCAAAACCAATGCGCCCTCCGCCGTCATCCCCACGTCGCCGCGCTGGGCACGCAGAGCATCAATCGCCCTCATAACCTCGCTGACGGCCGCCGCCATGCCGCCGTGCGCCCTAAGAACCCGCACCGAGCCTCGATAGCTGGTCCATTGGCTGGTGAAGCGAGCGAGTGGATCTACGCCGGTAACAGCTTTGACGCCGCCCGAGGCGCAACGGGCGCAATCGTGAGTGAGATCGCCACCGCCATATCCGAAAGCCCAGCTTTCCCGCTCCTCCAGGTAGGACGCCAGGGCGTTGCCGTCCCGCCCGACAACGACACCGACCAAGGCGGTGCGAACCGGCGTCGGGGGTTTTCCGTCTCGGGTGATCTGCTTGTCCAAGATCATCTCGCCACGTCCATGGCGTCGGGCTTAGATCGCATCTCCTGCGAGGCCCGCCGCTCAGCCTGCCGGCGAGTCAGCCCGCCCTGAAACTCAAGCACCGCTGCTCGCTCCACCCACTCGTACCAGGCATCAACGTGGGCGGTGCTGTCTTCGGAACCCGGCGGGTTCGGAAGGTATCTTGCCCGAGCCGCCGCGATCGCTGAGGCGAGAAGATCTGTCGCCATCTCCCCGGCCTCTAAGCAGCGTCGGCGAGAGCGGCAGGCCAGCGCTTCAAGATTGTCGTGAAAACGCCAGAACGCATCACCGAGGTCAGCTGACAGAACCCACCGACGATGGGCGTGAATGCTCGCTGATCTTCCATAAGCGCGAGCGCATGCTGTTCGATCGAACCTGACGGCGACCACATATCGGTTCCCCGCTTTGCAAGGCGCGCCGCCATGATTTCATCGCCGGGAGTGACGTAGACCACAGCTGTGTCTTCCGACAGACCGTCCAAGACGGTCGCGCCTAGCCGGCAAGGTTGCCACGCCGTGTCCGTCTTCAGATCGGGGACCTCGCTCTGGGTGCTACTGGCCACATAGCAGCTAAAGCCGTGCTTCTCGGAGAAGCCGACCAGGACCGCATCCACCGTCATCAGATCGCCCACGACCGCCGTGCCCGCCTCGACCGCCGCCGTCATCGCAAGGTGCGCCTGACGACCGAGGTTACCGAAATCAGCAGCAAGACTGTCAAAGTCCCCCTGAGCCTGTCGCAGCAGCACCCCTAGCAACTCTGCAAAGAGGATCGGTCCGCGAGCTGCGACCACCGCGTTGAGGTGGGCAGCGATGTAGACCTTCTGGCAGAGCAGGGCCTCCGCACCGGTGTCTCCGAATGCTGCACCATCGGTCGCCAGGTGCGCGCCGTCAGCCGTGAGATATACAATGGCCGCGCTCACTTCGAACCCCTCGGCCCGAATAGCCGCGCCGGGCTAGCCGGGATGGCCGCATTGCCGGCGGCTGTGACCACAAACGAGGCCGTCATTATCGCAGCGCCCTCACCGAGCAAGCCGACCAAAGGAGCCGCGAGGGTGCCGACGACGGCTGGAAGAAGTTGGGGCATATCAGGTTCTCCAGTTTTGGATTGCAGCGTATTGGGAAGGTCTAAACCCACCGGCCAAGGCGGCCGGAGAGCGATCGGGAGTAGTCATTCTCGTTTCCTCAATCGTCTGACGGCGGCAGTCCTTCGCGACCTGCCAATGTAGTGATTCCGGGTCACAACTTACTTCATTTTGCGCTAACTCTCGATGTCGAGTTCCATCACAGATGCCTTGATCCAGTAGAATCTTCGGTTCTGTCCTTGGACCTTCTTTTGCTTCTTCAGGTGCTTCCCGTCGCCCTTCTCTAGGTATCCGGCGTCCAGCACCGTCTGAGCGGCAAAACGGAGATCAAAGCCCCGGAACACCTCGGCCCAGCCAGCATCATGGAAGAGGTAGAAGGTGTCGGGTCCCGAGACATGGCGAATGCCTAGCGTTGACAGGGATCGGGCTTCACCAGCGCGATCGCTCGCCGCCTCTTCCCATTCAGTCCCACGGTCATCATTCAGGTTGGCGAACCGGCTCAGCTGTTGCTCGATGGCCCCCTTGAGCGTCCTCAGCACGTCGCGCTCCTCACGCGGGGCGGAACGGCCAAAAGCGTCCGCCCATCGGTTGAACAGCAACAGGCTCGCCGCCGAGGCTTCACCGGCATCCCACGGTGCGACACCGAAGGCTGAGGCCAACTCACCGGCTGCGGAGACCAGGGCGAAGCGCAGCGCCGCACGGTGGACCTGGCCGTGGTCGTCGGGGCGCTTGGCCGTCGCCATGAAGCCCGTCATCACCTCACCGGCGATGCGCTTGGCGGCATCTATGTCGCCCACGAACCGCTCCAGGAACGCAGGTCCCGCATGGCCATAGTGGTCCCTGGTCGCTTGTTTCAGAGCGTCCGACATTTCCGCCGGTCCGACGAAATCATGCAGCGCATCCCAGACGCCCATGCCCTTCCCGGCGTCTGCGGCGATGTCCAGCAGCCGCAGTTCCTGACCAGCCATGGCGCGGTCGCCGCGCCGGCTGGATCGGATGTGATCGGCAAGGCCGATCTCCCCCGTGGACAGCATGATCGCTCGCCATTCCGAGCGCTTGCGCAGCTGGCCGTCAGTCTTCGAACGGGCCTTCCCTTGGCCGGTCGCCAGCGCGTAAGCGGCTTGCCCGGCTTCCTCCGGCGCGACCAGGGCCAGTTCATCCAGCACCAGTAGCGTCTCCGAGTGACCGTAGGCGATCATCTCCAGCGCGTTGGCTGTAGCGCGCCACGAGTGCGCAGATCCGAGCGGGCCGCCACCACCCCAAATCGACCCGGCAGCCAGGCCGAGGGTGGTCTTTCCGCTCGAAGATCCACCACGGAAGTGGAACCCGCCCCCTTCCATCCCGAGGGGGCGAAGCAATGGGCCGGCGAAGCCGATCGACAGCGCCAGCAGCAGCAGTGGATTACCGGAGGCCTTGGCGGCGACTTCGGCCCGCCAGCCTTCCAGCGTGCCAGCCGCCCGGTAATGAAGCGCGGCGGCGTCGCCAGTGAACAAGACCTGTTCCGCGCCGGGCGGCCCGATGACGCGCGACGGCAGCACGAAGCGATCACCGGGAGCCCAGCCGGTCGCGTTCACCAGGGTGATCCGTCGCGTGCAGGACAACTCCGCCAGACATGCCGTAAAGCGATCGTATTGACCTTTCCCGGGGACGATCATCAGACCTTCGCTAGCCAAGCGCGCCTTGACGCCAGCACCTTCCGAGACCAGGGCCGCACGCGACACCACTTCCGTTTTCACCCTGCCGTCAGGGTCCCGGAACCGGATGGCGACGGCCCAACCGCTGCCGTCAGGGTCACGCGCCTCGCCGAGCGGTTCGAACGGGGCCGAGACTTTCACGGCGAACTTCTCGCCCTTCTTGCCCGGCACCGGGACGTCGAACCAAAGGCCCTCCGCGTCCAGCTTGAAGCCGTAGGGCAACTCCACGCCGCCAGCGATGCCCTCGAAACGAGCATCCTCAATAGCGGCGGTCGCCTCCGCCAGACCGAACCCCACTGGCCAGGCGTCGGCAAGGTCCCAGCCCTCGGGCAGGAATGTGGGGACGCCGGCCACGGCGACGGCCTCCGCGCCAGCAGCGCTGACGCGACGGGCAACATCGTCAGCGGCCTTACGACCAGGGGCATCGGCGTCGGCGAAAACTACCACCTCTCGCCCCGCGAGCGGCGACCAATCGACCTTCCCGGAGGCCTTCGAGCCGCCCGGCCAGGTGATGACCGCAAAGGCCGGAAACAACGCCATGGCGGCGTCGGCGGTCTTCTCACCCTCCACGATCAGAACAGGTGCGCCAGGAGCCTTGGCTAGGCGGTCTAGCCCGTAGAGCGGGCGCGGATCAGCAAAACCCTTCCACCGCCACCGCACGTGGTCGTTCTCGCGCCAGCAGGTCAGAGGGAGGACCTGCTTGCCGTCGTCGGCGTCGATGCGGACGACGTAGCCCAGGACCGCGCCACTGGCGTCGCGATACGTCCACCGCGCAGACGGGCCACCCTTGCTCGGATGGCGATCGGGCGGCGGGGGGGCGTCTGCCGGCACCGGCATGACAGGGCAACTGTCGGTTCCAGAACGAACGGCGCTCGTTTCGCCTCCCGCCGCCGCCTCGGCGGCTACCCGCTCAAAAGGGTTTTCAGGGGCGCTCACCGACGAAGCTCAGCCTCACGCTGAAACTGAGCGATGCGGCTAGCGGTGGCATCGGCATCCAGAGCGGCCATCGCCTCACGCACCGTAGCCTCCGGCCTCCAGACAATGATGCGAAATCCCAGCCAGCTCAGAACGCGGACGTCATAAACGCCTCGGCGCCCGAAGAAGCGGCCGACGTCACGCAACTCCTCAGTCGACAAACCGTCCGGGTCGCCATCCAGGTATTGGCGCATATCGGCATGCGACACACCGATCTCGGCGGCCATGAACCCGGGTGACTTTTCAACGAGCTGCAGGGCGGCGGGAATGATGCGGTCGAAAGGTTCGGCGGGCAGGTTATCGGCCCAGCCTTGGAAGCGGCGAGACAGGCGCTCGCACAGGTCCGCAAGGCCGCGAACGGCGGAGGTCTTCATCTAAAGTTTCCTTGAAGATCCGGGCCACGGGCGTGCGCCGGAATGGAGGTCAGGAGCGGGTGTCGAAAGGATCGATGCCGAGACTTTCGGCCAGCCTGATCGCTGCTTCGCGTTGGGGCACAGCGGCGACGAAGGCGGCGAGGCTGACCAGGTCACCACCGCGATCCGAGGTGGCGAAATCGCCCCACTTCCCGGTTATCAGGTTGACCTTGAAGCTTCCCGGCTTGCGGTCGTTGCGCAGGGGATTGCGAGCGACCCATTCCGCGCCGTCGCGGCGACCCTCGGGTAGAAGGCCGCGCACCACGGCATCCGATTGACGAAGTGCTGCAGCGTTCACCCGATCGAAGTCGATGCGCCGGAACTTGGTGGCGTCGCTCATGCCGTTGCGCCGTATTCCGAGGTTGAGCCGGCAGCTCCTGCCTTGGCCCAAGACTCCAGATCTTCCAGACGATAGCGGATCGACCGTCCTAGGCGCACGAACTTCGGGCCGCAGCCCGTCAGGCGCGCCTTGTTGAGGAAGCTTTCTGAGACCTTCGCCCATCGGGCGGCCTCGGATACGGTGTAGAGCTCGGATGGCATGGCATGTCCCTGTCCAAACAGGTCCAAGTCGGGCCTGCGAACCGAGAAGTGCTCACGACTTTTCGGGATATTCGCCCTCAACACCCACGCTCAGGGCACCGCCTTTGCACCGCTCAGCGAACCATTCATCCGCCGCTGAGCCGAACATGGGAACGCCGTTCCCATGGCCACCTCAGCCCGCTGGAGGGGTCTGTTGAGCGTCGGTCGGGCGGTTGATCAAGCCGTTCGTAGCCCACCGTGGAAGGAGGGTTTTCGCCAAGTATAGGATGTCAGGCGGATCGGCGGGACCTTCGTCAAAACCCCGCTCGTCCCATAGATCCCACACCATTGCGGCCAGCGCGGAATAGGAGATTGGCTTGGGTCTTAGAGGCTCCGCATCGATCAGCCCTTGCACCCAGACAATCGTCGGCTGATGCCACGTGTCCGCTGCAGCCTTGATTTGGTCGCCTCTCGCTTTGCCTCCAGCGCGCTTCTGCCGGGAGATATCGAGGCCTGCTTTGGCCGCCTCTTCGAACTTCCGCTTGAGCTCCCAGATCGCGAGGGCGCGCCCCACGTGATAGGCCGTGCCCAGATGCAGCGCCATTTTCTGGGCTAGTTCGCTGTCCGTCTGGCCAACGTCCTGGATAAAGCCCTCGATCATCACAACGCCGAGAAATGCGGAGTCAATTTCCTTCGGCTCCACCACCCCGGTGGGGAACGGGTCGTCATCGGTCTTCAGCCCATCCCAGAGGCCTTTGATGTCGTCAGTGTTCAGTGTCCGGCGCAGGGCGTCTTGGAAGGTCTCCAAGGTATCAAGCGACTTGTCATCCGCGCGGCGGAAGAAGAGCGGGAACGGGAATGTCTGCCTTTCTTCGCCAGGGCGCTCTGTGGCGACAAAAACCATAAGCGTCTCGGTTCGGTCGAAGAGATCGCCAGATTCAGACAGCTCGACACTATCGACCAAAACAGCCTTGCCCGGCTCCGCGCTAAAGCCAGATCGCTGGACCCAGCCTACCAGGCGCGGGTCGTCGGTTCCCGTCAGCACCACGCTCACCCGGCCGCCGTCGTCCGCATCAGGCTCACCGTACTCAGGCATCAGCGCTCTCTTTCGGCACGGAACGCGAGAAGCGCGCCCGTCCTGGCATCATCAGCGACGATCTCGACGCCCTGAGCGGCGAAGGCCGCCACGATCTTCTCAGCCGTGGCGTCGCGGGCGGGAGTTCCGGCTTCAAGCCGGTTCACCGTCGTCCATGCAACGCCGCTGTGTTCGGCTAAGTCCCGCATCGACCATTTGAGCAAGGCTCTCGCCGCCCGGCACGCCTCCGGTGTCACTGGCATGGCATCTCACTCCATCTATCGCTGCGATAGAGGATACAAGTGTATCAATCTAATTGACAAGGAATGAACATTACGCATACAAGTGTATGCGTAGGGAGATGATGATGACCACCACCACCGAAACCCGTCGAAGCGTTATGAAAGTCGCATGGAGCCTCTTCCGCGAGGCCGCCAGATCCGAAGACGCACGGAGTTTTGCCGACGCGCTGGCCGGAGCGTGGCGCTGGGTGAAGAAACTGGCGAAGAGGCGCCCCACGCGGTCGCGCGGAGCATTCTTCGTTCGGAGTCCGATCGCCCGGCGATACGGACCGGCTGCCTATGTCGGCGGTCGCGCTAGCCCGGCCTATCTGGCTTCGCGGATGGGTGCGTGAGCATGGCCCGGACCTTGCCGACCAAGGCTCCGGCCGGACCCTCCCGGCGTCGATCCGACCCAAACGGAGACTCCTCAATGACCGCAGCTGTCGCTTTCCTCCCAAAAACCCCCGACGCGGCCCGACGCCAGATCTCCGACGAGTCGTGCGTGGTGGCGGCCCTGGCTGATGAAGCCGCAGACCTGGTCGCGGCGTGGAGAGGTCTAAACGACGCGATCCGGCCTCGTCGGTCGTCGGGGTCTTGGGTGGGTCTCGCGGCCGCCCTCGGCGAAGCGGAGCCGGACGAGCGTGAGGAAGAGATCAGCGCCGGCGCGGTCGTTACTGAGATCAGCGAACGCCTAGCCGCAATCCGAGGGATCGCCCTCCATCGTCGCGCGACCAGTTCGAAAGGTGCGGCGTTTCAGGCCTTGGTGATGAACCTTGACGCCTCCGATTTGCTCTGCACAGCGCTGGAGGCCAACCCTTCGGCGGAAGACCGCGACCGTCTGCAAAAGAACAGCCACCAACTTGAGCGCGGATTGGTGTCGATCATCCATCAACTCGCGACAGCGGGCGGCGGTCTGCCGACGCATCTGGTCGAGCACTACATGATGGCGGCCAAGGACCAGCCCTCAACGCACGTCGAAAGAGCCGTTCAGCATTTCGCCCAAGGTTAGGGCTAACTTCACCGCCACGACAAACGAGCGCCGTTCGTTGCGTCCAGCCCGCCGGCTCGTCACCGGCGGGCCTTTCCATTTTTCTCAGTGGTCCGCCGACCCACCGGACGTAGCCCGGCTGATCTTTGACGCCCGCCGGGCCTTGGGTCCCCGCCCCATAAAAATCCTGGCGCATTAGGTCAGATCACAGTTGCGGAGACCAAGTTCGATCAGCCGGCCCGCGCCGCTATCCGCGTCGCGGACTGAGGCCAGCGACCGGCCGATCCCCTGGGGAGAAGGGGGCCACACTTGCGCGAGATTTTTGGGGTGGACGGGGTGGGATCGTGCCGAACCCGAAGACCGTCGCCGCCCAAGGATAGGTTCACGGCATGAACCGAGTTCCCACCCGTCCCCATCGCGCGAGCCCAAGTGGGGACGGTCGATGCCCCTAGATAAGAGATATAAAACAAAGAGATAGAAGGGCGGTTCCCACCGGCCCCCACCGCCCCCACCGGGTCTCGACTTCACTAAGTCTTCACTGGGTTCAAAATCATTGAACAGGCTGAACTAGCGCGAAGTCGCGCTCTGCCCCACCGCATAGAGGCCGCCCCCCTGGAAAGGACCCGCGCTCTTGGCCAAACGCCTACCGCGCGCAAGTGGAGCCGCCCCCGCCCCCAGCGTGGCACGGCATCCGAGGCCCCGTCGCCGAGGCCTAATTGGGCGACGCGGCTCGCGTCGAGCGACTGTTGGAAGGGCCGACAGACGCCGTTCTGCGTGCGATAGCTGTCTACGCGCTCGCTTCGCGCGACGGTCAGCCAGGAGATTGAACGGTGATCAGCGTCTCAGACATTATCAAAGCCCTTCAGGAGATCCCGGTCTGGAAAAAGGTCGCCGCGCTCCCTGATCGCGTGGACTCTCTGGAGCGACGCCTCGCGGCCCTCGAAGCCAGCCGGCAGGCGACTCCATCGGCCGGCGCTTGCAGGTTCTGTCACGGCCCTCTGCGCGTGACGGATGAGAAGCCCGATCCCATCTTTGGCGACCTTGGACGCAAGGAGCTAACTTTGGAGTGCCAGAACCCCAGCTGCGGAAGGGTCACGACACGGTCCGTCGATGACTGAGGATCAAAGGGCGAAATCAGACGCTCAGGTATCTATTTGGTATCTGGCGGCCTAGGCGCTCCCTCCACCCCGGAGGGACGACATTCTAATCATCTGTTTATAATAAAGAAAAGTGGTAGGCGGCGACGGGTTCGAACCGCCGACCCTCTCGGTGTAAACGAGATGCTCTGACCAGCTGAGCTAGCCGCCCTCACCACGGACGCGGGTTGTGCCCTCCCCCGGGCCTCGGTTCAAGTCGCTTCCGCCCAAAGAAAAACCTCCCCGCCGGTGGGCGGGGAGGCTGTTCAGGTCAGTGGCTGACGACGGTCGATCCATCGGCGGCCGGAGGAGCCTGCGGAGCCGGGTTCAGCGGCTCGGCCACCTCGTCCCACTCCACCGCGGTCAAGGAACCGGTCAGGGCCCACTTCAGCGCCTCGTCGGCCGTCGAGATCGGGATGATCTCAAGCGCGCCCTTCACGTTGTCAGGCACGTCGGCGAGGTCCTTCTCGTTCTCCTGCGGGATCAGCACGGTTTTGACGCCGGAACGCAGGGCCGCGAGCAGCTTTTCCTTCAGGCCGCCGATGGCGGTGACGCGGCCCCGCAGGGTGATCTCGCCGGTCATGGCGATATCCTTCCGGATCGGCACGCCGGTCAGGACCGACACCATGGCCACAGTCATGGCGACGCCGGCGGACGGACCGTCCTTGGGCGTGGCACCGTCCGGCACATGGACGTGGATGTCGGTCTTCTCGAAAACCGGCGGCTTGACGCCGAAGCTGAGCGAGCGCGCCCGGACGTAGGAGGCGGCGGCGGAAATGGATTCCTTCATCACCTCCTTCAGGTTACCGGTGACGGTCATGCGACCGCGGCCCGGCATCTTGATCGCCTCGATGGTCAGGATGTCGCCGCCGAACTCGGTCCAGGCCAGACCGGTGACGATGCCGACCTGATCCTCCTCGTCGGTCTCGCCATAGCGGAACTTCTTCACCCCGGCGTACTCGGCCAGCTTGGCCTCGTCGACGGTGATGGAGAGCAGGTTCTGCTTGGACATCTCGCGCACGGCCTTGCGGGCCAGGCCGCCCAGAGCCCGTTCAAGCGACCGCACGCCGGCTTCGCGGGTGTAGTAGCGGATCAGGTTGCGGATCTGCTCGTCGGGCACCACGAACTCGGCCGGTGTCAGGCCGTTGTCGGAGGTGACCTTGGGCAGGACGTGACGCTTGGCGATCTCGACCTTCTCATCCTCGGTGTAGCCGCTGACCCGGATGATCTCCATCCGGTCGATCAGGGGCTGAGGCATGTTCAGGCTGTTGGCCGTGGTGACGAACATGATGTTCGACAGGTCGTAGTCGACCTCCAGATAGTGGTCGCCGAACGCATTGTTCTGCGCCGGATCCAGCACCTCCAGCAGGGCCGAGGACGGATCCCCACGCCAGTCGGCGCCCAGCTTGTCGATTTCGTCCAGCAGAATGAAGGCGTTCGTCGTCTTCACCTTCTTCATCGACTGGATGATCTTGCCCGGCATCGAGCCGATGTAGGTCCGGCGGTGACCGCGGATCTCGGCCTCGTCGCGCATGCCGCCCAGGGACATGCGGACATATTCACGCCCGGTCGCCTTGGCGATCGACTTGGCCAGCGAGGTCTTGCCGACGCCCGGAGGGCCGACGAGGCACAGGATCGGACCCTTCAGGCTGTTGGTGCGCGCCTGCACCGCCAGATACTCGATGATCCGTTCCTTGACCTTCTCGAGGCCGTAGTGATCCTCCTCGAGGATGGCTTCGGCCTTGTTCAGATCGATCGGCTTCTGCTTGGTCTTTCCCCACGGAATGGACAGCAGCCAGTCGAGGTAGTTCCGCACGACCGTCGACTCGGCCGACATCGGGCTCATGTTGCGCAGCTTCTTGACCTCGGCCTCGGCCTTGGTGCGGGCCTCCTTGGACAGGCGCGTCTTACGGATCCGCTTCTCCAGTTCCATAATCTCGTCGCGCGCGTCGTCGGTCTCGCCCAGCTCGCGCTGGATCGCCTTCATCTGCTCGTTCAGATAATATTCGCGCTGGGTCTTCTCCATCTGACGCTTCACGCGCGAGCGGATCTTCTTCTCGACCTGCAGGACGCTGATCTCGCCCTCCATCAGGCCATAGACCTTCTCCAGCCGCTGCGGCACGGCGATGGTTTCCAGCAGGCTCTGTTTGTCGGCGATCTTGACCGACAGGTGGGCGGCGACGCTGTCGGCCAGCTTCGACGCATCGGTGATCTGGGGAATGGAGCTGAGGGCCTCGGGCGGCACCTTCTTGTTCAGCTTCACATAGCTCTCGAACTGCTCGACCACGGCGCGCAACAGGGCCTCGGCCTGGGACGGTTCGCCCAGGTCGTCCTCGATCTCGACGGCCTCGGCCTCGAAATACTCCTCCCGGTCGGTGAAGCGGGTCAGACGGGCGCGACCCTTGCCCTCGACCAGAACCTTCACGGTGCCGTCGGGCAGTTTCAGCAGTTGCAGCACGGTGGCGAGAACGCCGACCGGATAGATGGCGTCCGGCGACGGGTCGTCGTCGACACTGTTCTTCTGGGTGGCCAGCAGGATCTGCTTTTCACCCTTCATGATCTCGTCGAGCGCCCGCACGGATTTCTCGCGCCCTACGAAGAGCGGCACGATCATGTGGGGGAAGACGACGATGTCCCGCAGGGGCAGGACGGGCAGAATTTTACTCTCGGACATAGTGCGCTCCTGGACCTTCGATCATCTCCGGCCCGCCTGCCCCTGACGCCCCGCGATATGCAGCGACACCCTGGAGAGGCCCGTCGATTCCGACGGCGTTCGTGTGAGTATGTGGCCCCTTGGCCCCGCGGTTCAAGCGTCGCCACGGGACGATGCACAGGCGCGCGTACAGGCGGCCAAGCTGCACGATGCGTGTCCATGGGAGGCCAGGCGGGTACAGATCGACCCCCTAGAGCGAGAATTGCGACAGGGATGGCCATTCAGCCTCTGTGTCCGCCGCGCCGCAACATCATCCGTGATCGGCAACCGAAGCCAACCGTGGCCGTTGGCATCGCAACAATAACCATGATTGGGAGGCTTTCTTGTACAGGATCATCACTCTGGCCGCCGCAGCATCCCTGCTGACGCTGGCCGCCTGCGACCGCAACGCCGAGACCGCTCCGGCCATCGATGACGCGACGGCTGCCAACGCCGACGCAATCGCAGCCGACAGCGCGGGCTCCGATGCCTCGACCAGCGCGCCCGCCGCTCCGTCTGGCGCGACCGCCGCCGACGCGACCAGCCGTTCCGAGACCATGACGTCCGCTGAGTCCGGCACGGCCAGCCCCACCGGAGCCGGCGTCGGCTCGGTCACCGACGAAACCCGCGCCAACGCCCAGCGGGCGGCCGAGGAAACGAACCTGCATCCCAAGCCGCCGATGAACTGATCCATCGGACAAAGAAAAAGGGGCGGAGCCGCGAAGGCCCCGCCCCTGTTCTTATGCCTGGGTCCCGCCTTACGCGGCGCCGTCGGCCGTTTTCTTCTTCTCGGCATAGATCAGCAGGGGCTGGGCCTTGCCCTCGATGACCTCGGCGTTGACGACGACTTCCTCGACGCCCTCGAAGGTGGGCAGTTCGAACATCGTCTCCAGCAGGATGCCTTCCAGGATGGAACGCAGGCCGCGGGCGCCGGTCTTGCGCGTGATGGCCTTCTTGGCGATCGCGTTCAGCGCGTCGTCGGTGAAGGTCAGGTTGACGTTCTCCATCTCGAACAGGCGCTTGTACTGTTTGACCAGGGCGTTCTTCGGCTCGGTCAGGATGGTGACCAGGGCCGTTTCGTCCAGGTCCTCCAGCGTCGCCAGGACGGGCAGACGGCCGATGAACTCCGGGATCAGGCCGAAACGCATCAGGTCGTCGGGCTCGACGCCCTTGAGGATGTCGCCGGTGCGGCGCTCATCGACGTTCGACACCTTGGCGCCGAAGCCGATCGAGGCCCCTGCCCCGCGCGCCGAGATCACCTTCTCCAGACCGGCGAAGGCGCCGCCGACGATGAACAGGATGTTGGCGGTGTCGACCTGCAGGAACTCTTGCTGAGGATGCTTGCGGCCGCCCTGAGGGGGCACGGAGGCGACGGTGCCTTCCATGATCTTCAGCAGGGCCTGCTGCACGCCCTCGCCCGAGACGTCGCGGGTGATCGAGGGATTGTCGGACTTGCGCGAAATCTTGTCGATCTCGTCGATGTAGACGATGCCGCGCTGGGCCCGCTCGACGTTGTAGTCGGACGCCTGGAGCAGCTTCAGGATGATGTTCTCGACATCCTCGCCCACGTAACCGGCTTCGGTCAGGGTCGTCGCGTCGGCCATGGTGAACGGCACGTCGATGATGCGGGCCAGCGTCTGGGCCAGCAGCGTCTTGCCCGAGCCCGTGGGCCCGATCAGCATGATGTTGGACTTGGCCAGCTCGACGTCGTTGTTCTTCGTCGCGTGGTTCAGACGCTTGTAGTGGTTGTGGACCGCGACCGAGAGGACCTTCTTGGCGTGGTTCTGGCCGATCACGTAATCGTCGAGGACTTCGCGGATCTCCTTCGGAGTCGGGACGCCGTCCTTGGACTTCACGAAGCCGATCTTGTGCTCTTCGCGGATGATATCCATGCACAGTTCGACGCATTCATCGCAGATGAACACCGTCGGTCCGGCGATGAGCTTGCGCACCTCGTGCTGGCTCTTGCCGCAGAAGCTGCAATAGAGCGTCGACTTGGCGTCGGTGCCGGCTGCTTTGGTCATAGACCCTTCTCACTCTCGCGCCGTTCTGGGAGACGGACGCGCTTTCCCCGCGTTGATTCCACCACTATGGACGCGAAGATATTCAAAAAATGACAATCAACCATCCGAACGTCCGCCACAAGCCCGCCGAAGACCGGCGAAGCGCGACTGACGTGGACTGTTCAGGCTGGATGGAGATCACGGCGAATGGGTGACATGGGCGCCACGGCGGGCTTTCGCCAGTCCGACGATCCCTCGCGGCCGATCGTCGCGTTCGATTTCGACGGCACTCTGACAGTCCGCGACAGCTTCACCCAGTTCCTGCGCTGGCGGGCCGGCGCAGGCGGCTGGGCGCTGGGCCTGGTCAGGATGGGCAAGGCCACGGCGGCCTATGCGCGGGATCGCGACCGGGGAGCGATCAAGGCCGCCTCGGTGAAGGTTTTCCTGAAAGGCGTGACCCGCGCCGAGCTTGAGACCGATGCCGCCCGGTTCGCCGATGCGACCTGGGACGGGTTCATGCGGCCCGACGCGCTGAAGGTGTGGGAGGACTGGGGACGCAGGGGCGCTCATCGCGTGATCGTGACCGCCTCGCCGGAAATCACGGTGGCCCCGTTCGCGCGTCGGCTGGGGGCGGAGGGTCTTCTGGGCACCCATCTGACGTTCGACGCCGACGACCGGATCACCGGCGCCTTTTCCAGCCCCAACTGTCGCGGCGAAGAGAAGGTGCGGCGTCTGCACGAGGCTTTCGGCGCCGATCTCAAGCTGGCGGCGGCCTATGGCGATACGTCGGGCGACACCGAGATGCTGGCCATCGCGGACCAGCCGGGCTTCCGCGTCTTCCGCCAGCGCCCTGGCTAGTTGCCGTCAGCGTCCACGTCGAAGACGACGACCTTGCCGCGCGAGGTCGGGTCCCAACCGGCGGCGATGGCCGAGGCGACGGCGTTCTTCACGGCGTCGATACTGATCCGCTGACGCTCGAAATTAGGCGTGCCGTTGGCCCTCATCGCCATCGGAAACAGGACGATGGCCTCACGCTGGCCCTCGACCAGCTTCAGGGCGATGCCGATGCCGTCCCAGTTGTTGCCGGTCGTCCGCTGCGGCTGGCGGCGGACCTCCCATTCGTAGTCTTCGCCGTCGACCTGGACGACGCCTTTGAGGTCTCGCGTGTGCTGCATGGGCGCCTGATAGCACAAACGAAAAGGGCGCGCCGATCCCGGCGCGCCCTTCACTGGTCATTGATCTGCGTCGATCAGACGGTCTTGATGCCGTCGGCTTCGGCCTCGGTGCGCTTGTCGTAGACGTGGTCGACGATGCCCCAGGCCTTGGACTCTTCGGCGGTCATGAAGTGGTCACGGTCCAGGGTGCGCTCGACCTCTTCGTAAGTCCTGCCCGTGTGGTGGACGTAGATTTCGTTCAGGCGACGCTTGGTGGCGATGATGTCCTCGGCGTGACGCTCGATGTCCGAGGCCGTGCCGCGGAACCCGCCCGAGGGCTGGTGCACCATGACGCGGGCGTTCGGCAGGGCGATGCGCTGGCCCGCCTCACCGGCCGTCAGGATCAGCGAGCCGGCCGAGGCCGCCATGCCCATGACCACCGTCGAGACCGGCGACTTGATGTATTGCATGGTGTCGTAGATCGCGAGCGCGGAGGTCACCTGACCGCCGGGGCTGTTGATGTACATGCTGATTTCCTTCTTCGGGTTCTCCGATTCCAGGAACAGCAACTGGGCGCAGATCAGGCTGGCCATGCCGTCCTCGAACGGGCCGGTCAGGAAGATGATCCGTTCGCGCAGCAGGCGCGAGAAGATGTCGAACGCCCGCTCGCCACGGCTGGACTGCTCCACCACCATGGGAACGAGGTTCGAGGAAATGTAGTCGATCGGGTCGCGCATGGGATCTCGCTGATGCAGGAGGCCCGCGACTCAGGTCGGTCGCGGTTCCGCTCTCATATTGCGGTCCGGCGCAAGCGATACAAGCCGGGCCGCGCCGGAAAGCCGGTCAGTCGTCGCCGGCCGCCTGGCTCGCGCGGATGCCTCGCGCCACATCGGTCGCGACCGAACGCGTCAGCGCGTCCGGATTGATGCGGTCAGGATGAGTCGAATACAGGGCCTGGAGGTAGCCCATATCCCAGTCCGTCAGACCCGACGGAGCGCCGGAGCCGTTGAACAGGTTCATGATCGTGTCGTAGCCCGCCGTCTGGGCATCCGCATCAATCTGCGCGAGGGCGACCAGGGCGACGTAGTCGGTCAGTTGCTGGAAGTCGCTGTCGCCCAGCTTGGTGACGTCGATGACGATGACGACGCGGCTGAGGTCGTCACGGATCTGGCTGTTGAGGCGCGAGGCGGCGAAGACGTTGATGACCGGGGCCGACGGCTGGCCGTCAGGGCCGGTCTGCCCCGGAAGACGGATGGCCAGACGCCCGGTTTCCGAATCGACCGGCAGGCTCGTGTGCCACCAGCGAACGGCACGATCGGAGGTCTGGAAGTCGCGAAGCGCCCGACTCCCCGCGTCGGTCTGATGGCTGCTCAGGTTGAAGCTCGCGCTCCGACGATTGACCATCGCCGTCGCCAGAGCGGGGCCGTCGTCCGTCGCGATGATCACGACCCGAGGGCTGCATCCCGGTTCGCCTGGTGTCAGTCCGACCCCGGCGGCCACATCTGAAATCCGGTCGACCATCGCCTGGGCATGGGCGGCGGGCAGGTTGACCACGCCGACGCACAGCTCGCCCCGCCAGCGCGCGAGGCCGCGACGGGCGGCGGGACGCGAGATTTCGGAAACGAAGTCCCCGACCAGGTCATCCAACGGCCGACCGTTGACGACGATGTCCGCGACCCTGGCTTCGTCCTGGGCTGGCGCAGAGGCCACTGGCGCCGCCTGCAATGCAGCCAGCACCGCGACAAGACCGAACGAAATCGCCATGAGACACCCGGCTCTGAAGTGGTCCTCCCGACGGGACCGAACTCTCGTTAAACGGGCGTTGACGGCAATCTTGAGGCCAAACCTGTCAGCAATCCAACAGGTGTGAGACGCAGTGAAACACACGTCCCGAGGCGCTCAAGGCACAGGTCCCGAAACGCAACATCGCGCCGGCGAGGACGCCGGCGCGATGCGGAAACTCGAAGATGCCGCCCGTGGGCCGACAGGGATTACTCCTCGTCGTCTTCCTTCAGCAGCTCTTCCTTGGTGATCGGCTTGTCGGTCACCTTGGCCTGGTCGAAGATCAGGTCGACGACCTTTTCCTCATAGATCGGGGCGCGCATCTGGGCGGCGGCGTTCGGGTTCTGGCGGTAGAAGTCCAGCACCATACGCTCCTGGCCCGGATAGTTGCGGGCTTCGGCCATGATCGCCTGGTTCAGTTCCTGATCCGTGACGCCGACGTTGTTGGTGCGGCCGATCTCGGCGAGCACCAGACCCAGGCGCACGCGACGCTCGGCGATCTTGCGGTACTCTTCCTTGAGCTTCTTGTCGGACTTCTTGGCGTCTTCCGGCGTCAGGTTGCCGGCTTCCTTGTCGGCCTCGACCTGTTTCCAGATGCCGTCGAATTCAGCCTCGACCATCTTGGGCGGCAGGTCGAAGGAGTGGGCGGTGTCCAGCTGGTCCAGCAGGGCGCGCTTCAGCTTGAAGCGGGCGGCGCCGACGTATTGCTGGTTCAGGTTCTGACGCAGCAGCTCCTTCAGCTTGTCCAGCGACTCCAGGCCGATTCGCTTGGCGAACTCGTCGTCGACCACGCTCTCGGCTTCGGCCTTGATGGCCTTCACCTTGATGTCGAAGGTGGCCAGCTTGCCAGCCAGATTGGCGGCTTGGTACTGCTCGGGGAAGGTGACCTCGATGGTCTTTTCGTCGCCGACCTTGGCGCCCTTCAGCTGCTCTTCGAATCCCGGGATGAAGCGGTTCGAGCCGATGACCAGGTCGGCGTCCTCGGCCGTGCCGCCGTCGAAGGCGACGCCGTCCAGCTTGCCGAGGTAGTCGATGGTGACCTGGTCGCCGTCGGCGGCCTTCACGGCCTTGCCCTTCTTGTCTTCGTAGGACTTGGCCTGACCGGCCAGTTCCTTCAGCGCCTCGTCGAGGTCCTCGTCCGAAGCTTCATAGACTGGGCGGTCGAGCTTCAGGGTCTTGGGATCGACCGGGGTGAAGTCGGGCATGACCTCCAGCGACATTTCGTAGGCGAGGTCGTCCGAACCGGCCAGGACCTTGTCCATGTCCGAGGTCAGCTTCATGTCGGCCGGGGCGGCGGGGCGCACCTTGATCTCGTCCAGGGCGGCCTGGCTGGTCTCGTTGATCGTGTCGTTGACGATCTCGCCCATCATGTCGCGGCCGAAGGTCTTCTTGACGTGCGAGGTCGGGACCTTGCCGGGGCGGAAGCCCTTCAGCTTCATCTTCGGCGCCATCTCGGCCAGCTTGGCGTCCAGCTTGGCGTTCAGTTCGGCGACCGGCACGGTCACGGTGATGACGCGGCTCAGGCCTTCGGTGGTGTTTTGGACGACTTGCATGGGACGTATCTGACGCTCTGTGGCGGCGCCGGGCGTCGGCGCGCGCGAAGATGGGGAAAAGCAGAAAGGGCCGCCCCATCCGGAGCGGCGCCTCGAAGCCCGCCCTTATGATGAGATGGGCCCCAAAGGTCAACGCGGACCCTGTTTCGCCAGAGGCGGAGGCTCGCTATGTCGGTGGAATGACCCAGTCTGCTTCTTCGGCCCCCTCCCCCGTCGGCGTCTTCGTGACCCCGGTGACGCCCTTGCAACAGAACTGCACCACGGTCTGGTGCACGGCGACAATGAAGGCCGCTGTGATCGATCCGGGCGGTTCGGTCGATCAGATCATCGGCGAGATCGCCCGACGCGGCCTGACGCTGGACCAGATCTGGATCACTCACGGCCACCTCGACCATGCGGCAGGCGCGGCGGAGATGGCCGAAAAGTCGGGGGCGCCGATCATAGGGCCGCACCCCGAGGACCAGTTCTGGATCGCCGACCTGCCCGAGCACGGCCAGCGCTGGGGCATTCCGGACGCCCGCACTTTCGTCCCGACCCGCTGGCTGGGCGACGGCGACACCGTAACGCTGGGCGAGACGACCTGGGAGGTCGCGCATTGTCCGGGCCACACGCCGGGACATGTGATCTTCTTCAACCGCGCCGCCCGCTTCGCCCAGGTCGGAGACGTCCTGTTCAAGGGTTCGGTCGGGCGCACCGACTTCCCGCGCAGCGACGCGGACGCCCTGATCCGGTCGGTGGTGACCAAGCTATGGCCGCTCGGCGACGACGTGACCTTCGTGCCGGGCCACGGGCCAATCTCGACCTTCGGGGAGGAGCGGCGGACCAATCCCTATGTGTCCGACTCGGCGGTGGCCCGGACGCCGCTGGTCAGGCCGGCGACAGGCCCCGCCTGACGCCTCAGCGGCGCAGCAGCAGACCGATCAGCAGGCCGACGCCGAGCGCATAGGCCGTCGCCTTGAGCGGCTTGTCCTCGATCTTCGTGCGCGCAAGGAAGGCGCGTTCGCGAGCCCAGTCGCGTCCAGTCTCCAGATCGGAGCGGAGAGCCTGACGCACACCCGTCTCGCGGGCGAATGTGCGGGCCTCGGCATCGGCCATCCAGCGGTCGCCGGCGCGGTCCAGGCGAGCGCGCTGCTCGTTGGTGTCATCGACGATGTCTTCGGCGCTCAGGGCGGTCGGGTTGATGTCGGTCATGGCGGGCTCCTGCCGGGCTTGTGATCAGGTCGATTGAACCCGGGCGACGGTCGGCGGTTCCGTTCTGTGAAGCCCAATCCGGGCCGTGAGATCACATGATGACCGACCCGACGCCCCAGCCCGAAATCACCCCGCCCATGACGCCTTCGCCACAGCCGGAAATCGACCCGGCGGGTACGCCATACGAGGTCCCGCCGCAGCCCGGCGACAACGATGGAGAGGTCGAAAGACCAGGCGCTGATTGATTCGCACACTGTTGAAATCGCGGACGTTCGGAACCGCCGACCGCCTTTGGGGTTCTCTCTGCAACCGCCAGCATAATAGTCGAAAGGGAGCCTCGCATGGCCCAAGGTCAGCCCAACCGTCCCTCCGGTGTCTCCAAACGGGGCTTCGCCTCGATGGACCCCGAGCGACAGCGCGAGATCGCCCGAAAGGGCGGCGCCAGCGTCCCCAGCGAGAAGCGCAGCTTCTCCCAGGATCGCGGTCTGGCCGCCCAGGCCGGTCGCAAGGGCGGTGAAGCCTCGCACGGCTCCCGTCGCCCGGAAGACAACGTCGAAGGTCAGGCCGAGTAGGTCAGAGCCTCGAAAACAACGAAGGGCGGCCGGTGCAAACCGGCCGCCCTTTTTGATTGCCGGCTCGCCCCGAGCCGACGGGTCTTCAGGGGCTCGTCCCTCAAAAGCACCCTGACGAAACGGACGAAGATCCGGTGGGCGCCCTCTCCGCGAACTGAAGTGTTCAACTTGACCCCGTGCCAGACCAAGGCGTGTCCGGAACACGCCAATGCCCGCTACGACTGGCCAGATCGGGATTTCGACGTCGAACAGACAGATTTGCTCGACGTCTTCTGACGAGCGGTCCGGACGCGCCCATCTGCGGCGAAGCGTCAGGCCGCGAGCAGAACCAAGGCCACGGACGGATCCGGGCTCTGCTCGAAAGACACCACCCGCCAGCCCGCCGCCTCGGCCATCATTGTCACGGAGGCCTCGGTGAACTTGCGGGAGCTTTCGGTATGGATGGTTTCGTCGGCCGCGAACTGGATCACGGCCCCGCCGATGTGGACCTCCATGTCCCGGGTCGCCCGCAAGTGCATCTCCATCCGCGACTTCTCGACGTTCCAGACGGCCAGGTGATCGAAGCCGTCGAGGTCGAAATCGGCTCCCAGTTCGCGGTTGGCGCGGACCAGCAGATTCCTGTTGAAGGCCGCCGTCACGCCCTGTGCGTCGTCGTAGGCGGCGACCAGCACCGAAGGATCCTTCACCAGGTCGACGCCGAGGATGAACAGCGACGAAGGTCCAAGCCGGTCGCGCGCATTGGCCAGGAAGGCCACGGCCTGATCCGGCTCCAGATTGCCGATCGTCGACCCCGGGAAGAAGCCGACCCGACGCCCGCGACCCAGCTCCGGCAGGGGCGCGAGGTTGAGAAAGTCGCCGACCATCGGCGCGACCTCCATGTGGGGATAGGCCTCGGCGATGCTCGCGGCGGCCGCGTTCAGGGCGTCCGGGCTGATATCGATGGGGACATAGGCCTGCAGGGTCGTGGCGGAATCCAGCAGGATGCGGGTCTTCTCGCTGGCCCCCGAGCCGAACTCGACCAGGACGGCGTCGTCGCCGAAATGCGCCGTCAGGGCAGGCGCCATGGTCCTCAGAAGGCCAGCCTCCTGCCGCGTCGGATAGTATTCCGGCAGGCGGGTGATGTCCTCGAACAGGTCCGAGCCTGCGGCGTCATAGAACCACTTCGGCGACACGGACTTTTGCGGCCGCGACAGGCCGGCGACCAGTTCGGCCCGGAAGCGCGCGGTCTCCAGATCCTCGATCCATGCGCGTTCGCCGGCCGGGGCGTCCGACGCGAGCCTCAGACCCATGAAGGCCCAGCGTTGATGCGGATAGAAGAAGTTGCGGTAGGTGGCGCGGGAGTGACCGGCGGGCGTGGCGAACGAACCGCCGCGCAGGACCCGCTGATTGGCCATGAATTTCCCGTTGTACTCCGACGCCGTCCCATCGGTCGGCTGGAACCCCGGATAGGGGGAATAGGCGCTCGCTGTGTGCTGCCACACCTCGCCGAACAGGTTCGAGAAGACGTCCGGAGCCGTCGCGACCGCGCTCTCCCACTCCACCTCTGTCGGTATCCGCTTGCCGGCCCAGTGCGCATAGGCGTCGGCTTCATAGGCGCTGATGTGTCGAACCGGCGCTTCGGGATCGACCATCGCACGACCGGCGAGACCCAGGACGGTCCATTCGCCGCCGTCCTGCCGCCAGTAGAGCGGCGCGTCCCATCCCCCGGCCTTCACCACGGCCCAGCCGTCGGCCAGCCACAGTTCCGGGCGTCCATAGCCGCCGTCTTCCATGAACGCGAGCCACTGGCCGTTGGTGACCAGGTCGTGATCCAGCAGGAAAGGCTCCAGCCACTCCCGATGGCGAGGTCCCTCGTTGTCGAAGGCGAATCCCGGGCCGTCGTGGCCGATGTCGACGAGCCCGCCCTCGAAGCGCGTCTGGCCGCCGCGCGACGACTGCAACGGCCCGCCCGGACGCGGCTCGACCGCGTAGGCCGCCGGATCGAGCGGCGAACGCGACATCAGGTTCAGCATGTCCATCAGGAACAGCTCCTGATGCTGCTGGTCGTGTTGGAGGCCGAGGACGAACAGATACTCCTCGAGACCGTTGAAGCCTCGCCCGATCCGCCCGGCCATGCGCCGGTCGATCTCGGCGCGATAGGCGAGGACCTCCTCGATCGACGGCCGGGTCATCAGGCCCCGCTCATGGCGTTCCACCCGTCGGCCCAGGCTTTCGTAGTAGGAGTTGAACAGCTGCTGCAGGCGCGGATCGACCGGCTCGTAGCCCGGTTCGGCCGCCAGGATCATGGCCTCGAAGAACCAGCTCGTATGGGCCAGATGCCATTTGCCGGGGCTGGCGTCCGGCATCGACTGGGCGGCCAGATCCTCCGCCGAGAGCCCTGCCGCGAGTGCGGGCATGGCCGCGCGGACGGAACGGTAGCGGCCCTGATCATCCGCCCCGAGGGAGGCGGCTCGCGCGGATGCTTTCATCGGACAGGCTCCAGCGGCGCGAGACAGTCCCCGTGGTCATCCGCGTCTGGCCTAACACATCTGTTCCGGGTTCGTTGCCTGCAAGGGTCGGCGCCGCGTCGGGGCGCTCGCCTGCCGCCACCGTGGTGTCAGCAGGCCGAGGCAAGCAGATCCGAAATGTCGGAAAGTCTGGCGGAGACGGAGGGATTCGAACCCTCGATACCCCTTACAGGGTATGACGATTTAGCAAACCGTTGCCTTCAGCCACTCGGCCACGTCTCCGGCAGGCAGGCTCGATAGCGGAGGCGGCGACGCGGCGCAATCCGCCGTTTCGGAATGTTGTGATCCGGCGCCGACCGATCCGGGGCCGCAGTTTCCCCGACGTGATCTTGTGAGGCGACCCACGGAGGGATAGGGCTTCGGCTCCACCTTCTCAGGGAGACGCTCCATGGCCGATCTGGCTCAAGTGACCGAACACATCCGCGGCGCCGTCGGCGACAACTCCGGTCTGGGCAAGACCGTGAAGATCGACTTGGGCGACACCGGCAAGATCTTCATCGACGGCGCTTCGGTTCCGAACACCGTCACCAACGACGACAAGCCCGCCGACACCACCGTGACCGTGTCGTGGGACGACTTCATCGCCATGTCCGAAGGCAAGCTGGACGGCATGATGGCCTTCATGCAGGGCAAGCTGAAGATCGCCGGCGACATGATGATCGCCCAGAAGCTGATCCCGCTGCTGAAGCGCTAGTGGTCGGCTAACAAAAGTTATACGTCACGACGGCGCGGTCCCTGCGGATCGCGCCGTTCGCATATCGGGAGGAAGACACCATGGACTTCAAGCACAGCGATCGCGCCCTTCATTGGCAGGAACGGGTCAACCGCTTCCTCGACGACAAGGTCCTGCCGCGCGCCGCCGACTACTGGGCCGACATCCACCGCGACCACACGGTCCAGTCCCCGACCATGGAGGCCCTGAAGGCCGAGGCGCGCGACGCGGGTCTGTGGAACATGTTCCTGCCCGGCGATCACGGTGCGGGCCTGACCAATCTGGAGTACGCGCCGCTGGCGGAGGCCATGGGCCGCGCGGGGCTGTGGACGCCCGAGGTGTTCAACTGCAACGCCCCCGACACCGGCAATATGGAGGTGCTCCATATGTACGGGAACGCGGCCCAGCAGGAGCGGTGGCTCAAGCCGCTGATGGCGGGCGAATTGCGCTCTGCCTTCCTGATGACGGAGCCGGCCGTGGCCTCGTCGGACGCCACAAACATCCAGACCTCGATCGTGCGCGACGGCGACGAGTATGTGATCAACGGCCGCAAATGGTGGTCGACCAACATGGGCCATCCGAACGTCGGCATCTCCATCGTGATGGGCAAGACCGACACCGGCGCCGCGACCCATCAGCAGCAGTCCCAGATCCTCGTGCCGACGAATACGCCGGGCTTCCGCGTCGAGCGGATGCTGACGGTGTTCGGATACGACGAGCGCCCGATCGGCCACGCCGAGGTCGTTCTCGACAACGTCCGGGTGCCGGTCGAGAACCTGATCGCGGGCGAGGGCCGCGGCTTCGAGATCGCCCAGGGCCGCCTCGGGCCGGGCCGTATCCACCACTGCATGCGCGTGATCGGCGCGGCCGAGAAGGCGCTGGAGCTGATGTGCGAGCGCCTGCTGAACCGCACCGCCTTCCGCAAACAGCTGGCCGAGCATTCGGTGTGGGAACAGCGCGTGGGCGAGGCGCGCACCAATATCGAGATGTGCCGCCTGATGGTGCTGAAGGCCGCCTGGATGATGGACAACGGCGGTGCCAAGAACGCCAAGTCCGAGATCGCCCAGATCAAGGTCGCCGCGCCTCGCATGGCGCTGCAGATCATCGACGACGCCATCCAGGCGTTCGGCGGCGCCGGGGTCTCGGGCGATACGCCTCTGGCCGAAATGTACGCCACGGTGCGCACCCTGCGTCTCGCAGACGGCCCGGACGAAGTGCACAATCGCACGATCGCGCGGATAGAATACTCGAAGCACGGCGGTCGCCCGGTTCGCTAGACCTGCGCTTCGCCCCCGCGTGTTGCGCGGGGGCGAAGACCGGCGCGCATCGAACGCGACGTCGCTACCCGGACAGGGTCTCTGACGGCGCGATACATCCGGGTCCGTCGGCGAAGAGCGATGCGACGCTGTCAGCCCGTCGCCGCAGGACCATGCGGCGGTTGATCGACCCCTTGTCCGAAACTTCGTGCGCCTCCGGGTCCGGAGGGTCGGTCAGGAACAGCAGGCGGGCAATGCGGCTGGACTGGCCCGGGTTTTCGCGATTGTGCGAGGCCAGGGCCTGGGCGACGGCGGCGCGGATGGCTGCGTCGTCGGTGTCGGTCCCGCCGGTCAATCTGCGCACCCCTTCCGGATCGCTCCAGGCGAGGACGGCGACCTCGGCCTCCCCGTCGCCGCAGATTACGACTTCGCGGACGATCCCGGCCAGACGACCCAGCAGGGAATCGCGCAACCGCCCGGCGGTGACGAAGGTGCCGTTCAGCAGCTTGAACTGTTCGGCGCGGCGGCCGGCGAAAAACATCCCGCCTTCGGGCCGGTCGCGGTCGTGGAAGTCGGCGAGATCCTCCATGCGCAGAAACCCCTCCTCGTCGAAAACGGCGGCGGTCTGGTCCGCGTCGGCGAAATATCCGGGCGTGGCTGAGGGCGCCTTGACCCGCACCTCATAGACCCCGTCGCACGGCACCAGCTTGAACGACGCGCCCGAGACCGGCAGGCCGATGCCGACCCGGGTGTCCTCCCACCAGGTGTAGCTGATCGCCGAGCCCGTCTCGGTCGAGCCGTACCCGGAGACGAAGACGAACCTCTGGCCCGTGGCGCGGACGGCGATCCGCTGCAGCCGGTCGTGCAGGGCCTGGGGCAGGCCCGCCCCGCCGAACAGCATGGCGCGCAGTTCGGTGAAGAAGCGGCGGGCGAAATCGTCGTCGGCCTCCAGCGCATCGGCCAGCATGGCGTAGCCGTTCGGCATGGTGCCGTAGTATCGAAGCGGGATCTCCTTCAGGTTCCGGATTGTCTCGTCGAACCGGCCCGGCATGGGCCGCCCGTCGTCGATATAGAGAGCCCCGCCCAGACAGGTGATGTTGGTCATCAGCGACGACCCGGCGATGTGGCTCCACGGCAGCCAGTCCAGCGCCTGACGATCCCAGGCGAAGGCGTCGCCCATGGCCTGAAAGCCCGAATGGGTGTTGCCGGTCGCCATGGCCATGGTGTGGATCACCGCCTTGGGCCGTCCGGTCGAGCCGGAGGTCAGCAGATAACGGGCCGGCTTCGTCGGATCGAGGGCGGCGACGTGCGCGGACAGATCAGGCGCCGGAAAGCCGACGGCCTCCTTCCAGTTGACGGCGTCTGGAATCCCGGGCGCCGCGGCGAGAGTGATGGCGTCGGGAGGCGCCACGGCGGCGACGGCGGGGGCGAAAGGCGCGCCCTGTTCGGCGAAGATCAGCCCGGGTTCGATCAGGTCGACGACGTGGCGCAGCCGCTCGAAGTCGGTGGACAGAAGCGAATAGTTGACACTGACCGAGGTGACCGGGACGCCTGCAACCATGCCCGCGAACATCAGGACCGCATGATTCAGGGAGTTCTCCGACAGGATGAGGATCGGCCGTTCGGCGCTCACCCCGCGATCCATGAGCCAGGCGGCGACCGAGGCGACACGCGCCCTGCCCTCGCCGTAGGTCAGCCGGGTCCAGTCGCGACCCGGACCCTCGCGCCGGGCCAGCCAAAGCTTGTCCGGCGTGGCGTCGGCATGCCGCCAGAAGGCGGCGAGGAGGTTGGGATCATAGGGCTTCAGCGGCGCCTTGCCCGAGACGATGATCACGCCGTCCGGGCGACGTTCGATGTCGACTCCCACCTCCCCGAACCGAACCGGGCGGCAGGGGGCGGCGGTCAGGTCGATGGTGGAAAGTGCGTCCGTCATGGCACGATCCTAGGCCCGGCAAAGTCACTTGCAAATCGAGATTTATCGAACGGCGACGCAGGGCGCGATCTGGTGCTAGGATCGACTCGACCCGGCGCAGATCGGGTTGAAGACAAAGACCAATCCGCGTGACGCTTCCTTCCACCCGCGACCTGATCATGGGCAATCCCGTGGCCCGCGCCTTCGCCGTGACCGGCGACGCCTGGACCCAGTTGATCCTGCGGGAGGCCTTCTATGGCGCGCGGCGCTTCTCCCAGTGGCGCGACCGGCTGGGCATGCCTCGCAGCGTCCTGACCGACCGGTTGAACCGGCTGACGGCGGCCGGCCTGCTCGAACAGCGCGAGGCCAGGGGCTCGGCGACGCGGATGGAATACCGGCTGACCGAGATGGGGCTCGACATGTTCGGGGTCGCGATCATGCAAGGCCAGTGGGAGCGGAAATGGGCGCGCTCTCCGCTGCAGGAACGCTACGCCATGGCCTTCTACGACCGCGAGACCGGGGCCCGGATCGAGCCGGCGGTCTTCGATCACGAAGACGGTCGCCCTCTCGAAATGCATCATGTGCGCTGGGAGGCGGGCGAGGGTCTGACCCCGATCGCGCCGCCGACCTCGCGTCGTCGCCGGACCCAGCCGATCGAGACCGACAGGGCCATCATCGACCGGTCGACCGATATCATGGGCGACTACTGGAGCTGGGCCGTGCTGGCCGCCGCCTTTTTCCGTCTGCGCCGGTTCGACGAGATCCACGAGGCGCTGGGCGTAGCGACCAACATCCTGGCCGACCGCCTGAAGACGATGGTGCTGCAGGGGGTGCTGGAGAAGCGGCTGTATCAGAAGGCGCCGCCGCGGTTCGAGTACCGGCTGACCGAGGCGGGCCGCGACCTCTATCCGATGATCATGGCCATGCACGGCTGGTCGGAACGCTGGCTGTGCCCGGACGGGTCGCCGCTGCGTCTGGTCGAGACTGACACCAACGAGCCGATCTCGGCGGTGGTTTGCGATCTGACGACGGGCAGGAAGATCGATCCGCGCGCCATCCGCTGGGAGGTGGAGGCGGCGGCGCCGGTCGAAACCAGCGCCGCCTGACCCGGATCAGAAGCTGCGGCTGATCGTCATGCCGTAAGAGCGCGGCGGGCCGAAGACGCTGAAGCCCACGCCCACATTCTTGATGATGTGCTGCTGGTATTCCTCGTCGCCGAGGTTCTTGCCGTAGACGGCGACCTTCACCCCGTTGGCGGCCTCCCAGGACGCGTAGGCGCCGACAAGGCTGTGCGCCGGCGAACGGACTTCGGGGTTGTTCGACGGGTCGAAGAAGAAGTCGTCCGTCCATTGATAGTCGACGCGGGCCGCCAGTTCGCCGCCCCACATGTCCCACTCGCCGTCGGCGTACAGGGTGTACTGGCTATCAGGCGAACGCGGCAGGGTCAGGCCGTTGTAGAGCAGTGTCAGGGCGCCGGACTGGGCGTTCGAGGTGAACTTGGCGTCCAGCGATGTGTAGGACCCGCCGATGGTCAGGTTGTTGGTGACCGCGAAGGCGCTTTCGATCTCGTAGCCGTTGACCTCGGCCTGGGCGTTGGACGTGACCAGTGTCAGGCCCAGCAGCTCGTAGACCTGCAGGTCGTCGTACTCGAGCTTGAAGGCGGCGGCGTTGAAGCGCAGCCGGCCGTCCATGATCGTCGACTTAAGCCCGAGCTCGTAGTTGTCGAGCAGCTCGGAGCGTAGCGGCGTGCCGGCCTGGACGCCCGTCTGGGCCCCCGACGGGAAGGAGCCCGCCTTGTAGCCCCGGTCGTAGGAGGCATAGAGGCGCACATTGTCGAACGGCTCGACCGCCAGGGCCACCTTCCACGTCGGCTCCTCGAATGAGGCCTCGGCGCGGATGTTATAGGGCGAGCCGCCCGGCCCGAGCGGGATGCCCGGAGGCGGATTGGCGCCGGCCTCGTTGTCCAGCGCGATCTGGTGGATTTCGCGCTCGTCATGCGTCCAGCGAGCGCCAAGCGTCAGCTCCCAAATGCTGGCGAAGGGAATCGTCGCCTGGCCGAAGGCGGCATAGCTGGTGTTCTGGGCCGATTGCAGGAACTCGGTATCGCCGCCGAACGAAGCGGGGGCGATCGGCAGGGCGGCCTGAACGATGAAGCGTTCGTCGCGGTCCACATCCTCGCTGAAATAGTAGACTCCGGCGACCCAGCTGATCGGCGAATCCGGTTTCGACACCAGCCGCAATTCCTGGCTGAACTGGGACGCATTTTCCGAGGCCCGGTCGTCGACCAGCAGCGGGAAGGCCGGGAACGGCAGCCCGCCCAGATTGTCGCGCCAGCTGTATTCGTTGTCACGATACGAGGTCAGCGACACGAAATCGAAGGCCTCGGCCTCATAGCCGGCGCGGACCGTGGCGCCCCAGTTGTCGCGGTCCTGATAGTTGTCCGCCGAAGAGAAGCTCTGGCGCACGTCAAGGCCGGCCCGCAGGCCGTTGATCAGGGTGACGAAGGCGGGCGCGGTACCTGTGGCCGTAACCGGGATACGGGCGTGGCCGTCCATCCGGTCGCGGGACACATCGACCGAGCCTTCCAGGGACCAGGGCCCGGACTGGGTCATCATCGACAGGCGCGCGCCATACTGGCGACCGCCC
Source organism: Brevundimonas sp. (assembly GCF_965278935.1). Classification (GTDB taxonomy): domain Bacteria; phylum Pseudomonadota; class Alphaproteobacteria; order Caulobacterales; family Caulobacteraceae; genus Brevundimonas. The sequence goes on from NZ_OZ257124.1 coordinate 2,452,102, forward strand.
TCCAGGCCGCGCCCGCTCGGCACGTTCTCGGCATAGCCGTCGTTGGAGTTGACGCGCACGGCCAGGCGGGCGGCCGAGTTCTCGCCCATCATGCGGTTGATCACCGCCTCGCCGCCCCATTCGTTGAAGCTGCCGTAGCGCAGGAGCGCCATGGTCGTGTCTTCGAGCTGGGGCTTGCGGGTGTAGACGTTCAGCGCACCGCCCGAGGCGTTGCGGCCGTACAGGGTCCCTTGGGGTCCGCGCAGGATCTCGACCCGCTCGATATCCAGGAAGGCCAGGGAGCTGGCGCCCGCACGGCCGATGGACACTTCGTCAATGGACACGCCAATGGACGGGTCGCTGGCGGCCGAGTCGCTCGTCGTGCCGACGCCGCGGATATAGAGCTGCGGCTCGCCGATGTTGAACTGGGTCAGCGTCACGCCCGGCGCCTTGGACGCGACGTCCTGAATGCCCTGGGCCGCCGTGCGCTCCAGCGTCTCGGCGTTGAAGGCGGTGATGGCGATCGGCACGTCCTGCAGCGACTGTTCGCGACGCTGGGCCGTGACGATGATGTCGTCGAGCGAGGCGGTGTCGTCCTGAGGCGCCGATTGTGCGTAGGCCGGAACTGAGAGGCCGGCGGCCAGGATCAGCACGGCGGCGGACGCGGTCTTCCTGATGATGGTCTTCATATGGTTGCCCTTCCCATGATTGGCTTCCTGTTTCCCGGAAGCTCTGCCGAGAGGCTTGCGCCAACAGACCATATTTGCAAGTCCTTTTACGCAAGTCTGAGCGAAGGAGAGTTCATGATCGACCGATCGCTGGAGAACCGTGTTGTCATCGTCACGGGGGCGGGGCGCGGTTTGGGGCTGGCATACGCGCTGGACCTCGCGGCCCGCGGCGCGAGCGTGGTGGTGAACACTCGCCCCAGAGCGGCGGGCCAGCCGGCCTCGGCCGACGCGGTGGCGCAGCAGATCCGCGACCTGGGCGGCAAGGCCGTGGCCTGCGCCCTGGCGGTCGAACAGGACGGTGCAGGCGACCGGCTGCTGGAGGCGGCGCTGGAGGCGTTTGGCGGCATCGACGGCCTGATCAACAACGCCGGCGTGCCCGAAGCGATGAGCCTGCACAAACAGAGCGTCGAACAGGTGAGAGGCGTCTTCGACATCAACTTCTTCGGAACGCTGACCGCGACCCTGCCGATCTACCGGCACATGCGCGAACAGGGGGCGGGGCGGATCGTGATGACCACCTCGGCGGCGGGCCTGCACGGGGTCCACGGCATGGCGGCCTATTCGGCGTCGAAGGCGGCGGTGATCGGCCTGATGCGGGTCATTGCCCTGGAGGGGGCGTCGAAAGGCGTGCACGCCAACGCCATCGCCCCCTACGCCCTGACCGGCATGACCGAGAAATACGTCGACGACGCCACCGCCGCCGCCATGCCGGCCGAACTGGTCGCGCCGGTGGTCAGCTGGCTGGTCAGCGAGGGGTGTCAGCTAAACGGCGAAACCATCGTGGCCGGCGCCGGCAAGGTCCGCCCCGCCTGGCGCGTCGAAGGACCGGGGCTGGATTTCGGGCGCGACACGGACATCCCGCTCGAGCGGTTCGATGCCGCCCGCGAGACCCTGATGTCAGCCGAAACCTGGACCCGCCCCTACGACGGCAACACCGCCTTCGAAGAGTTCCTGGCCGCCACGCCTCCCAAAGCGTGAGACCTGACTTGCGTTAAGATACCACGCCGCGTAACTTGCCTTTCTGGATGTATGGAGCTTGAGCCATGGCCGACGACGCCGCCGTAGCCCGCAGGATTTCGACCGGCGAACTGACCGGCCTGAACACCCTGAACCCCTATCTGCAGGGCCTGTACGAGCCCGTGGCCGTCGAAACGACGGCGCTGGAGCTGACCGTCATCGGCGAGATCCCGAAGGACCTGCACGGATCGTTCGTCCGCAACGGTCCGAATCCACACGAGGCCCCGGAGGGGATGCACCACTGGTTCGACGGCGACGGCATGGTCCACGCCGTCTATTTCGAGAACGGCAAGGCCGAGTACCGCAACCGCTACATCGGCACCGACGACTACCGCGCCGAAACCGCCGGCAAGAGCATCGGCGCGGGCGGGGTCCTGATGCCGTCGTCGAAGTCGCGTCCGGATTCGACGCGCGGCGAGCTGGTCTACAAGGACACGGCCAACACCGACCTGGTCTTCCACAACGGCTCGCTGATGGCCCTGTGGTACATTTCCGGCAAGCCGGTCCGTGTGGATGCCCGCACGCTGGAAACCCTTGGCAACGAGACCTTCGGCGGCGCCCTGCCCCGCCACGTCTCGGCCCACGGCAAGGTCGATCCGCGCACCGGAGAGTTCTGCTTCTTCGACTACTCCCTGACCGAGCCGTGGATGACCTATGGGGTGGTGTCGAAGGACAACGTCCTGACCAACTTCCAGCGCGTCGACCTGCCCGGTCCGCGCCTGCCGCACGACATGGGTCTGACCGAGAACTACGTCATCCTGCACGACCTGCCGGTGGTCTTCACCGAGGGCGGGCTGCGCAATCACATGTGGCAGATCAAGGTCGCCGATCAGCCGGCCCGCTTCGGCGTCGCGCCCAAGACCGGCACGGGCGACCAGATCAAATGGTTCGAGACCGAGACCTGCTACATCTACCACGTCGTCAATGCCTGGGAGGATGGCGACGAGGTGGTCATGACCGCCTGCATGATGCAGCCGAACGGCTTCCCGCCGAACCCCGCCTATGGCCCCTATGCCTCGATGGTCAATGTGCTGGCGCTGAACGCCGTGCCGGTCGAGTGGCGGATGAACATGGTCACGGGCGAGGTGAAGAAGCGCCAGCTCGACGACCGCATCGGCGAGTTCCCGGTGATCAACCTCGACCATACCGGCGCGAAATCGAAGTGGTCCTACCATGTGTCGATGGCGCCCGAGGAACTGCAGCGGTTCGACGGCCTGCTGAAATACGATCTCGGCACGGGTCAGGCCCAGGAATACAAGTTCGCCAATGGCGTCGGCGGATCGGAGCCGGTCTTCGCCCCTCGCGTCGGCTCGACATCCGAAGACGACGGCTATGTCGTGGTCTTCGCCACGGCGCCGGACGGGACGTCCGAGGTGCAGGTTCTGAACGCCCAGGACTTCGACAAGGGGCCGATCGCCCGCATCCCCCTGCCCGTCCGCGTGCCGGCCGGATTCCACGGAACCTGGGCGCCCGGCGACCAGATCGCCGCCTGAACCACGACCTCGGGGGAGTTAGCCTATGACCGCCTATATTCTGGACGCCGTGCGCACGCCGCGCGCCAAGGCTCGCCCCGATGGAGGCCTGGCCTCGATGAAACCGCACGAGCTGGTCGGCGGGCTGATCGATGCGCTCGACGCCCGGAACGACGGTGCCGCGCGCAAGGTCGACGCCCTGATCCTCGGCGCCGTCGGTCAGGTCGGAGCCCAGGGCGCGAACGTCGCCCTGGTGTCCAAGATGCATGCCGGACTGCCCGACGAGGCCTCTGCTTGGTCGATCAACAACTACTGCGTCTCAGGGCTGACCGCGATCGGACAGGCGACCCAGATGATCGATGCCGGAGGCGCCAAGACGGCCTTGGCTGGCGGCGTCGAGATGATGTCGCGCGTCCCCTTCATGGGCGACAAGGCCGACTACTACGAGGACGCCAGCTTCCCGCCGCGCACCCGCTACATCCCCGTCGTCGTCGCCGCCGACCGGCTGGCCGAGGATATCGGCGTCAGCCGCGAAGAGATGGACGCCGCGGCCCTGATCTCGCAGCAGAAGACGGCGGCCGCGGAAGGAACACCGCTGGTCAAGTCGCGCATCCCGCTGAACGGCCTCGACAGAGAAGAACCGGCCCGCGCCTCGACCACGGCCGAGAGCCTCGCCGCCATGCCCGCCGCCTTCGGGGCGCTCGGCGAACAGTATGCGGAGGCGCTGGAAGGCCGGGTCATCGACCACCGCCACACCGTCGCCCACGCTCCGCCGATGTGCGACGGCGCTGGCCTCGCCATCGTCACCGGAGAGGCCGCAGGCGCCCGTGCGAAGATCGTCGCCTATGCCGAGGCCGGCGGCGATCCGGCCGCTTCGCTGACGGCCGGCTTCACGGCCATGGACCGGGCGCTGGCCAAGGCCAACCTGACGCTCGACGACATGGACCGGATCGAGTTCATGGAGGCCTTCGCCGTCACCATCGTCAAGTTCATGCGCGAGCGGAAGGTCGATCCGGACAAGGTCAATGTCGGCGGCGGCCATATGGCCAAGGGCCACCCGATGGGCGCGACCGGCGCCATCCTGCTGTCATCGCTGCTCGACGCGCTGGACGCCTGCGAAGGCCGCTACGGCATCGTTGTGGCCCACGGGGCGCAGGGCGTCGGCTCGGCCATGATCGTAGAGCGGATGGGCTGATGGACGGATCGGCCACCAGTCTCGACGACCGTCGCAGGGCGCTCATCGCGCGCCATGCGCCGACGCTCGAAGCCGCCATCGATGCGGTCCAGACGCGCAAGAGCTGGAGCCCCTACAGCGACAGTCCCTCGACCAAGATCCACGGTCCCGACAAGCCGGGCGCGGGCAAGGCGGCCTTCGAGGCGCGACTGGGCGCGACGTTTGACCTGGACCAGCCCGGCGTCGTGGGCGAAGTCGGCGAGGAGGTCTCGCCCTTCACGCAACAGCCGCTCGGCATCCGCTATCCGAAGAGCGATCCGGAAGCCTTGGTCGCCGCCGCCGTCAGCGCCATGGGCGACTGGCGCGAGGCCGATTTCGAACTGCGCATCGCCCTGTGTCTGGAGATGGCGGCGCGGCTGTACGACCGTAACTTCGAAATGGCCCATTCGGTCATGCACGTCGCCGGTCAGAGCTATACCCAGGCGTTCAGCGGGTCCGGCCCCAATGCCTTGGATCGCGGCGTCGAAGCCCTCGCCTATGCCGCCAAGGCGATGCGGGACGTAGCGCCGACGGCGACCTGGCGCCGCAACTTCGCCGGCGAAGCGGTAGCGCTTGAGAAGACCTATGTGCTGGTCCCGCGCGGGGTCGGGTTGGTCATCTGCTGCGCCTCCTTCCCGACGTGGAACGCCTATCCGGCCATGTTTGCCAGCCTCGCCACCGGGAACCCGGTTATCGTCAAGCCGCATCCGATCGCCATCCTGCCCATGGCCATCGTCGTCGAGACCTGCCGCGCCGTGCTGACCGAATTCGGCTTCGATCCGAACCTCGTGACCCTCACCGTCGACACGCTCGCCGAACCGGTCGCGCAGGGTCTCGTCGATCACCCGCAGATCCAGATCATCGATTTCACCGGCAGCCCGCGCTACGGCGGCCATCTGGAACGCACCGTCGTCGGCAAACAGCTGTTCACCGAGACGGCCGGCGTGAACACCATCGTCATCGAGAGCGTCGCCGACCTCGACGCCGTCGCCCGCGCTGTCGCCCGTTCGTCCAGCCTGTTCTCGGCCCAGATGTGCACCAGCCCTCAGGTGATCTACATCGCGCCCGACCTGTACGAGCCGATGTCCGCCGCCATCGTCGAACAGATCGACGCCATCGCCGCCGACCCGGCCATGGCCGCCGGGATCATGGGCGCGATCCAGGGCGAGGTGTCGCTAAAGGTCGTCACCTACACGCAGGCCGCCGTCGCCGATCTGACGGGCGTGCGGACGCTCCGCGACCCCGCCCCCTACGCCCACCCGCATTTCCCCGACGCCCGCACGATGACGCCTCTGGTCATCGCGATCGAGGACGGCTCGCACGTCGATCTGTATGCGGAGGAACGGTTCGGCCCGGTCCTGTTCCTGGTCAGGAAGGACGCGGGCGCGGCGGTGATGGAGGCGACGGATCTGGCCCGGACCAAGGGCTCCATCTCCTCCTACCTCTATTCGACCGACGAGGAGTTCATCGACCGCGCCGCGCCCGCCTATGAGGCCGCCGGCGCCAATCTGTCGATCAATCTGACCGGGGCGATGTGGATCAATTTCGCCGCAGCCTATTCCGACTACCACGTCACCGGTCTGAACCCGGCGGGCAACGCCTGTCTGGCGGACCTCGCCTTCGTCGCCTCGCGCTTCCGCATCGTCCAGCGACGCAGACCGGCGGCGTGAACGGGGACGTCTTCATCGCCGGGATCTCCATGACCCGTTTCGGCAAGCGGCCGGACGACAGCGTCAAATCGCTGACCGCCGAGGCCGTGACGGCGGCCCTGTCCGACGCGGGCGCCGGAGTCAGCGACATCGAGACGGCCTGGTTCTCCAACACCCGCCAGCCGATGCTGGAGGGCCAGAATACGGTGCGCGGCCAGATCGCGCTTCGGCCGCTGGGCCTGACCGGCATCCCGGTCGTGAATGTCGAGAACGCCTGCGCCTCCGGCTCGACCGCCCTGCTGTCGGCGATCCAATGGATCAAGGCGGGCGCGGGCGACATCGCCCTGATCGTCGGGGTCGACAAGATGGTGTGGCCCGACCGGCCTGAGCGCGTCGCTGCGGCCTTCGCCGGCGGTACCGACATCCACGACCGAGAGGGCGTCGTCGCCTACATCCGGTCGATGGGCGGCGAGGACCCGGGCCCCGATCGCAGCCTGTTCATGGACCTCTACGCCGCCCAGGCGCGCGCCCATATGGCCCGCCACGGCACGACCCGGGAAGACTTCGCCCGCATCGCCGCCAAGAACCACACCGCCGGCGCCCTGAACGACCGCGCCCAGTACCGGACGCCGATGACCGTCGAACAGGTCCTGGCCGACAAGCCCGTCGTCTTCCCCTTCACCCGCGCCATGTGCGCGCCCGTCAGCGACGGCGCGGCGGCGGCGGTGGTCGTGTCGGCCAAGGGTCTGGCGCGGCTGGGAGGAACCTCCCGAGCCGTCCGCGTCCGAGGCTGCGCCCTCGTCAGCGCCAGCGAGCGCGCGGCCAACGACTTGGACAATCACATCGGCCGCCGTGCGGGGAGGCAGGCTTACGAACAGGCCGGTCTTGGCCCCGACGCCGTCGATGTCGCCGAGGTCCATGACGCCACCAGCTACGCCGAGGTGCAGCAGATCGAGAACCTCGGTCTCGCCGAATCGGGCACGGTCGGCACCCGCCTTCGTGCCGGCGACTTCGCCCTCGGCGGGCGGACACCGGTCAATCCCTCCGGCGGTCTGGTGTCCAAGGGCCATCCGGTCGGCGCCACCGGTATCGCCCAACTCTACGAACTGACCACCCAGCTGCGCGGCGAGGCCGGACCGCGTCAGGTCGAGGGCGCCCGCATCGCCGTGGCCGAGAACGGGGGCGGCTTTCTCGGCGTCGAGGAGGCGGCCACTGTCGTCACCGTGCTGGAGCGGGCGGCATGAACCCGATCCGCGTCCTCTACGACAACCTCGAGGCCAGGGCCGGTCGCCCTGCCCTGTTCGACGGCGACGTTGCCCTGACCCACGGCGTACTGATCGCCCTGGTCGAGGCTGCTGCGGGCGATCTCGCAGCGCGCGGCATCGGCCCCGGCGACCGGGTCGGCCTGTGCGCGCGCAACAGCTGGCGCCACGTCGTCGCCTACCTCGCCATCCTGCGCGCCAATGCCGTGTGGATGCCGCTGAACCCCCGGAACGGCTCCTGGCTGAACTCGGATTTCCAGGCGCGCGCGAACCCGGGCCTGACCCTGATCGACACAGCCTCGGTCGAGGCGGCGGGCGTCTCGCCCCGGCCCCTGCCGCTGGAAGCCTGGCTGGACGGCGTTAGCGCTGCGCCCCCGCCTCCGATCAGGGACGATCCGGACGCGCCGTTCGCGCTGAAGTTCACCGGCGGCTCGACCGGCGTGCCCAAGGGCGTGGTGCAGAGCCAGGCCAGCGGGGCGGCGGCGCTGCGGTCCATGTCGGCCTTCTACGGCTTCACCGCCGAGGACGTGAATCTCGCCGTCGCGCCCCTCACTCATGGATCGTCCCACTACATCCTGCCGGTGCTGGCGGCGGGGGGAGCGCACGTCCTGCTGGCCGAGCCCGACCGCGCCGCGATCCTCAGCGAACTGAAGACACGCGTGACCACCGTCTTCATGCCGCCGACCCTGATCGCCCTGCTCATGGGCGAGGCGGAGTTCCGGCCCGACGACCTCCCGCGCCTGCGCAACCTGACCTATTCCGCCGCGCCCATGTCGCCGGACAGGATCGCCCAGGCCATTCACCGGTTCGGCCCCGTGGTCTCGACCCTGTACGGCCAGACCGAGGCGCCCATGACCATCGCCGGCCTGTCACCGAAAGACATGAGCGATCCCGACCAGCGGGCCAGCGTCGGACGCCTGTTCCCAGATACGCCCGTGCGCCTGCTGACCGCCGACGGCGACCTGATCGAGCGCGGCGAGGGCGAGATCGTGGTCGGCGGCGACCTGACCCGCACCCGTTATCTGGACGCGCCGGAACTGACGGCGGCGTCTCGCCACGACGGCTGGCTGAAGACCGGCGATATCGGCCGGATCGGCGACGACGGCCTGCTGCACCTGATCGGCCGGTCGAAGGACCTGATCATCACCGGCGGCTACAACGTCTATCCGGGCGAGGTCGAGGCGGCGCTGAACCTGCACCCGTCCGTGCGCGAGGCCTGCGCCTTCGCCGAGCCCGACGACGTCTGGGGCGAGCGGCTGGAGGCAGCGGTTTCGGTCGCGCCGGACGCGGACGCCGCCGCCATCACCGCCTTCGTCCGGGAACAGATCGGCCCGGTCCGCACGCCCAAGCGGCTGCATCTGCTGAACGCCCTGCCCCGCAACCCTGTCGGCAAGGTGGTGCGAGACGACGTCCGCGCCCTCTGCCGCCAGACCCAATCCCGACCGCTGGAGACCGCCCGATGATCGTGATCCCCAAGGACCGCATCAAGGAGATGAAGTCGAAGGGCTGGTGGGGCGACGTCACCCTCGACGACCTGTTCAGGAAGCACCTCGCCGCCCATCCGGCCGCGGAGGCCCTGGTCGATCCCCTGAACGCCGCCGATGTCGTCGGGGGCCAGCCCGACCGACTGACCTGGCAGGAAACGGCTTACGCCGTCGACCGCCTGACCGCCGTCCTCGTCGCGCACGGCGTCCGCAAGGACCAGGTCGTCGTCATCCAGCTGCCCAACATCGCCGAACTGACCATCGCCTACCTGGCCTGTCTGCGTCTCGGCGTCATCGCCAGCCCGGCGCCGGCCCAGTACCGCGAGAGCGAGCTCGCCTATATCATCGACAAGACCGACGCGGTCGCCGCGATCACGGCCGACCGGATCGGGAAACAGCAGCACGGCGAGATGATCGTCGCCCTGAAGGCCCGCTGCCCCAGCCTGAAGACCGTCTTCGTGCTGGGCGAGACCTGCCCGGCGGGTGCGCTCGATCTCGAGCCCCTGATGGACGGGGTTACGGGCAAGCAGCATCGTGCGGCGCAGAAGGCGGCGAAGGACGCCCGCATCACCGCCGACGACATCGTCACCATCTGCTGGACCTCCGGCACCGAGGCCCAGCCCAAGGGCGTGCCCCGCAGCCACAACGAATGGATCATCATGGGCGCCGGCGTCATCGACGCGGCCGACCTCGATCCCGGCGCACGGCTGCTGAACCCGTTCCCGATGGTGAACATGGCCGGCATCTCGACCGCCTTCGTCGGCTGGCTTCTGCTGGGCGGGGTCCTGATCCAGCACCAGCCGTTCGACCTGCCGATCCTGCTCAAGCAGATCCGCGAGGAGAGGATCGACTACACGGTCGCCCCTCCCGCCGTCCTGAATCTGCTCCTGCAGAACGAGGCCCTGCTGGAAGGCATCGACTTCAAGCGGCTGAAGTCCATCGGCTCGGGCTCGGCGCCCCTCTCGGAATGGATGGTGCGGACCTTCCACGAGAAGCACGGCGTCCAGATCGTGAACTATTTCGGCTCCAACGAAGGGGCCTCTTTCGTCAGCGCGATGAAGGATCTGCCCGTCGCCGCCGAGCGGGCCAGCCTGTTCCCCCGTTTGGGCGAAGGCTTCAAATGGAAGGCGGCTCTGCATGACCGCATCTTCACCCGACTGGTCGATCCGGAGACCGAACAGGAGATCGCCGAGACCGACAAACCCGGCGAACTGCGGGTCAAGGGCGCGACCATCTTCTCGGGTTACTGGCGCGCGCCGGAGATCAACGCCCGGGCCTTCGACGCCGACGGCTGGTTCCGCACCGGTGACCTGTTCGAACTGGCCGGCGACCGGCTCCAGTATCTCAAGTTCGTCGGCCGGCTGAAGGACATCGTCATCCGGGGCGGGATGAACATCTCGTCCGAGGAGATAGAGAACCACCTCGTCGCCCATCCGGCCATCGCCGAGGCCGCCGTCGTCGGCGCGCCCGACCAGAACCTCGGCGAACGCCTCGCCGCCTTCGTCGTCTGGCGTCCGGGCCAGACCGCGACGCTGGAAGAGATCAACCGCTTCCTGACCGCCGAGCGTCAGGTCGCCGTCTACAAGCAGATCGAACGGCTGGAGACGCTGGACGCCCTGCCCCGCAATCCGGTGGGCAAGGTGCTGAAACGCGACCTGCGCGCCGTCTTCAACGAGACCGTACCCGCATGACCGCCGCCTTCGACACGCTTCGCCTGCCCGTCTTCTCCGCCCCCATGTTCCTGGTCTCCGGGCCCGACATGGTCATCGCGTCCTGCAAGGCCGGGATCGGCGGGGCCTTCCCGACCACCAACTGCCGCACGGTCGAGGACCTCGACGCCTGGATGGCCCAAATCACCGGCGCGCTGAACCCCGGCGACGCCCCGTGGATCGCCAACCTGATCACCCATTCGACCAATGCGCGCCTGCCTGAGGACCTGCGTCTCGTCGCGAAATACAAGCCGCCGGTCGTGATCACCGCGCTCGGTTCGCCAAAGCCGGTGATGGAGACGGTCAACTCCTATGGCGGTCTGGTCTTCGCCGACGTCATCTCGATGACCCTGGCGAAGAAGGCCGCGGCGGCCGGCGTCGACGGTCTGGCCTGCGTCAGCGCGGGGGCGGGCGGGCACACCGGCCACCTGTCGCCGTTCGCCTTCATCTCGGCGGTGCGGGCGTTCTTCGACGGCTATATTGCGGTCGGCGGGGGCGTCGGGGACGGCGCCGGGATCGCGGGCGCGGTCGCTGCCGGCGCGGACTTCGTCTACATGGGCACCCGCTTCCTCGCGACCACCGAGAGCATGGCCCAGCCGGCCTACAAACAGATGGTCATCGACGCCGGCCCGGACGATCTGGTGGTGTCGGACTCGGTCACGGGCACGGCGGCTTCGTGGCTGAAGCCGTCGCTGAAGGCCGCCGGTCAGGACCCCGACAATCTGGGCGGACCGGCCGTTCGCGACTACGCCTCGGGCGGCGACACCAAGCGCTGGCGTGACATCTGGGCCGCCGGACAGGGCATCGAGTCGGTCAAGGCCGTGGAGCCGATCGCCGACGTCGTCGGTCAGCTGGAGCGGGAATACGTCGCCGCCGTCGAACGGTTCGAACGGAAGACGGCCAGGCACCCGGTCCTGCGCGGGGCGGCGTGAGCGAACCCGTCCGGTTCAATCTGGACCCCACCGTCGACGGGCTGGAGCTGGTGCGGCGCTGGATGGCGGCGGGCGACGGTGTCGGCGGCTTCCTGAAGCGGCTCGGCTCGCATCCGGTCGAAGCGCGCGAGGGGTTCGTGCGGGTGGCGCTGGACATCGATCCGGGCCACGCGAACTTCATCGGTCTGGTCCACGGCGGTGTGACGGCGGCCCTGATCGACATGGCTGGCGGGGCCGCGACGATGACCATCCTGAAGCCAGGCCAGACGCTGGTGACCACCGACCTGACGATGCGGTTCCTCAACGCCGCACCCAGCGACACGGCGCGACTGGAGGCTACAGGGACGGTCACTTATCGGGACGAGCGCAAGGCCGTGGTTGCGGCCGAGGTGGTGACCGATACGGGCGTGGTGGTGGCGCAGGGCGCGGTCGGGGTTGCGATCCGGGCGGCCCGCTGACTTTCTCCTTCCTGTCGCGCAGCGATGGGGAGGTGGCTCGGAGCGTAGCGAAGAGACGGAGGGGGCGACCGGGTTTCAACGAGCGAGCACCGATCGCCCTCACCGGAACCATCGTGTCGCCCCCTCCGTCTGCTCGCGAAGAGCTCGCCGCCCTCTCCCCATTCGCCAAACGGCGAACAGGGAGGCGACAGAAACTAGACCCCCACCACGAAACTGACCGTCGTCGTGGTCGACCCGCCGATGTTCAGCGTCTGCACGTTCCGCGCCCCCTCGACCTGATAGTCGCCGGCCGTGCCCGTGGTCTGTTTGAACGCATCGAGCGCCATCCGCACCCCGGTCGCACCGACGGGGTGGCCGCAGCCGATCAGGCCGCCCGAGGCGTTGATCGGCAGTTTCCCGCCCATCTCGATGTCGCCAGCCTCGACGGCTTTCCAGCTCTCGCCCGGAGCCGTCAGCCCAAGATGGTCGATGGCCATGTATTCGGTCATCGAGAAACAGTCGTGGGTCTCCACCGCGTCGATGCCGGACAGGTCGAGACCGGCGCGGGCGCGGGCGTCGTCGATGGCGCGCTTCACCTGCGGGAAGACGTAGTCCTTGCCCTGGCTGGCCTTGATCTTGCGGCCGTAGTCGATCGGCGCGCAGCGGTGGCCCCAGCCCTTGATGCGCGGGATGCTCTCCAGCGGGATGCCGCGCTTCTTCGCATATTCGGCGGCGCGCTCGGGCGAGGCCAGGATGATGGCGGCGGCGCCGTCGGTGACCTGGCCGCAGTCGGTCTTTCGCACCCGGCCCTCGATGACCGGATTGGCCTCGTCGTCGTCGGTGAAGCTGGCGTTGGAGAAGCTGTAGTTCCGCGTCTGGGCGTTCGGATTGCGCTTCGCGTTCTCGAAATTGATCTGCGAGATGCGGCGCAGATGGGTCTCGTCGATGCCGTAGCGGCGGTCGTACTCCTCGGTCAGGTCCGAGAAGGCGCGCGGCCACGCGTAGGTGGCGTCCAGATACTCGTGACCCGCCCAGGCGGCGGCGCCCAGATGCTCGGCCGCGGTCACGCCCGGCACGTTGCGCATCATCTCGAGGCCAAGGACCATGGCCGTGCCATAGCGGCCGCTTTCGATGTCGGCGGCGGCCGCCATGATGGCCAGGCTGCCCGAGGCGCAGGCGGCCTCGTGGCGCGACGCGGGCATGCCGGTGAACCGCTCGTCGGTCATGGCGAAGAAACCGCCCAGCATCCCCTGACCGGTGAACAGGTCGCCTACGAAGTTGCCGACATGGCCGACGTCGATGTCCTCGGGCTCCAGCCCCGTCTCGTGCAGGGCGCCGTTGACGGCCTCGCCGAAACCGTCGCCGATCTCCAGCCCTTCGCGGGCGTAGTTGCGCGCGAAGTCCGACTGCCAGCCGCCGAGGATGTAGGTCATGTCGCTCTGTCCTTACGCCGCAGCCAGCGCCGCTTTCGACGCCCGGATGGTCTCGCCCTGCTCCCAGGTCGCATGGGTGCCGCTGGAGATCCGGCCTGGCAGGATGATCCGCGCGACCGGACCGTCGGCGAGCTTCCGCGCATCATAGATGACGCATTCCGACCGGTCCTCGATCATGTCGGTGACATAGGTGACGAGGTAGCCGTCGTCCTCTTCGGTCGCCCCGACGCGCGGCGCGAAGCCCGGCTCGGACCCATAACGTTCCGGCCCAAAATCGATGGCCCAGCTCTCGAGCGTGTCCATGTCGTGCTTGACCAGGCCGGTGAACAGGAACCAGCCGGGCCTGGACACGGCCGAATAGGCGTAGCGGTATTTCACCCCGGCGAACTGGTTGTTGATGATGCCGAACTCCAGCACCCGGTCGTCCAGCCGTTGCTCTGTCGTCTCGCCGGTCGTCAGGTTGAAGCGCCAGCGGTGCAGCTTGGGCTCCAGCATGTTCTGATCGAGGAAGGTCATGATCCGCTCGTACTGCGGCCAGGCGTCCGGGCTGGTCTTGGGCACCGGGTTATCCTGGAAATAGCCGTCCATGACGACAGTGTCCCCGTCCTCCCACGCGTTCAGGAAGTGCAGCACATAGGTCGCATCGCTCTCGAACCAGCGGACGTCGTTCTCGCCGCCGAAGCGCGGGATCAGCCCGAAGCGGGACTTCATGTCCCCGTGGAAGCGAGCGACGTGGAAGCCCTTGGGCAGCAGGTCCTGCTCCCAGAACAGGGGGAAGTCGTTCAGGATCGACCAGTTCGTCGTGAAGGCCATGTCGTGCGGCAGGCGCGGACCCGGCAGCGGCACGGGCGTGATGTGCTTGAGCTGGTTGTCGGCGCCGACCACGCCGTAGTGCATGTAGGGCGCAGTCTTCGAATAGTTGAAGAACAGCAGCTCTCCGGTCTTCGGATCGACCTTCGGGTGGGCCGAAATGCCCTCCGGCGGGCACCATCCGTCCGTGCCCATGGGCTCCAGCGTATAGGGATCGATCCGGTAGGCCTCACCGCACTGGTAGAAGGTCGACAGAATGGCGCCGGCGTGGATGATCACGTCGGTCGAGGACGAATCCTTCAGCCCGCCATGCGCGCCCCAACCCGGCTTTTCCGACAAGGACGGATGTTCGGCCAGACCCGCCCAAAGGGCGCGCCCCGCCGCCTGTTCGGCCTCGAAGCCCGCCGTGCGGACGAAGCGGTTGCGATAGCTGGCCTTGCCGTCCTTGAAGCTGATGGCGTGCAGCATGCCGTCGCCGTCGAACGGATGATAGCGGCCCAGCGGCTGGTGGATCGGGTTCTCGGTGTTGCGGACGTAGACGCCGTCGATGTCGGCCGGGATCGCGCCGATCACCACCATGTCGTCGGCGCTATGTTCCTCATGCTGGGGCGTCCAGGCACCCTGCATATAGGGGTGCTCGCGGTCGGTCAGAGTCACCTTCAGCGGCGCCTGCGCCACGCCGTCTTTAAAGGTGGTGCGGGCCTCGCCCGTCTGTTCCAGTCCCATGGGTCGCTCCTCGTTCCGCCGGGCCGTTGCCCAGTGGGTTGCGTTAGAATACCATTCTTGCGGCGGAAGGCGAGAGGGGATTAGTATGAAAGTGAAAGCGACGCCGGATCCGCCGGCGCGACAGGGAAAACGACCATGGCCGATCACACGCCCCCCGCGCTGGATTTCGACGGCCTGAGGCCGCCCAGCCCCTTCATGACGCCCGCGCACGACGCCTGGCGGGCCAAACTGCGCGGCTTCGTCGACGGCTATATCGCCCCGCATCTGGACGAGTGGGACGCCGTCTCCGACTTCCCCGACAGCCTCTACAAGGACGCCGCGCGCGAGGGCATCAGCGGCATGGGCTTCCGCGAGGACCTGGGCGGCACGGGCGAGAACATCGACCTGTGGGACCGCATCATCTTCGCCGAGGAGTTCTTCCGCATGGGCTCCGGCGTGGTCTTCGCCGATCTGGCCACGCCCTGGATTGCCCTGCCGCCGATCATCAACGGCGGCACGCCCGAGATGCTGGACCGCGTCGCCCGGCCCGTGCTGGCCGGCGACAGGAAGATCGCCTTTGCCGTCACCGAGCCCGGCGGCGGGTCGGATGTCTCCGGCTTCACCACCACGGCCGAGCGCAAGGGGGACGTCTTCATCGTCAACGGCGGCAAGACCCTGATCTCGGGCGCCATGAAGGCCGACTATCTGCTGACGGCTGTGCGGACCGGCGGGCCCGGCATGGGCGGCCTGTCGATGCTGCTGATCGAGACCGATCGGCCGGGCGTCACGCGCGGCCCCCTGCCCGGCCTGCAATGGTACAATCGGAACAACGGCTGGCTGAACTTCGAGAACGTCGAAGTCCCCGTGACCAACCTCGTCGGCGTCGAGAACCGGGGCTTCGCCGGCCTCGCCAGCCAGTTCAACATCGAGCGGTTCTCCGGCATCGCCGCCACGCTCGCCATGACCCGCACCTGCGTCGCCGAGGCCATCGCCTTCGCCCGCGAACGCCAGACCTTCGGCAAGCGGCTGATCGACCATCAGGTGATGCGCCACAAGATCGTGGACATGGTCCAGCGCATCAAGGTCGCCTACGCCATGCTGGATATCCTGGTCTGGCGCTTTGGCCGCGGCGAGGTTCCGGTCGCGGATCTGGCCCTGCTGAAGGTGCAGGCCACGACGACCCTGGAGCACTGCGCCCGCGAAAGCCTGCAGGTCCTCGGTGGCCGGGCGTACACAGGCGGCAATCGCGTCGAACGCATCTACCGCGAGGCCCGCATCTTCGTCATCGGCGGCGGATCGGAAGAGATCCTGCGCGACCTGGCGGCGAAACAGATGGGGTTCTGACCTCTCCTCAAGCGTAAAAAAAGGCCCCGCTGCTTTCACAGCGGGGCCAGGTCGTCTCAGGTCAGGAAAACCCGGAAGACGCGGCTCAGAAGTTGCGCCGCAGGGTGACCCCGTAGGTACGGGGGTCGCCGAGGAAGGCCGAGTAGGATCCCGCCTGGAAGGTCGAGGGGATCACGCGGCGATAGTAGTCCTGGTCGAAGACGTTTCTCGCGAAGACGTCCAGTTGCCAGGCCTCGTTCGCATCCCGGAGGGAGAAGCGAACATTGGCGGTCGTGAACGAGGGCTGGATGCGGTTCGGATCGAACCCGCCGGTGAAGAACTCCGACGAATAGCGGGCATCCGCATAGGCCACCCCGGTCAGGCTGCCGCCGATCGGGAACTCCCAGGTGACCGAGGAGACGTTGACCCAGTCCGGCGACTGCTCCAGCTCCAGGCCCGAATACTGCCGGTTCAACACGTTCACCGGATAGTAGGCGTCGGTGTAGCTGAGACCGTTGGTCAGGGTCAGGCCCTCGGTCGGCTCCCAGGTGACTTCCAGCTCGGCACCCTTGGTGATGACCTCGGCCAGCGAGCGGACCACGAAGCTGACGCCGGTGAACTCGATCAGCTGGAAACCTTCGAACGTCTGGTGGAAGGCGGCGAAGTTGGCGCGCAGTGAGCGATTGAAGAACTCGCCTTTCAGGCCGAACTCGTAGGCGTCGACCGTCTCCTCGACGAAGGCCAGATCTGCGGCGTTCGGCGTGGCCGGGGTAGTGAAGCCGGCCCGGTCGAAGTTGTAGCCGCCCGACTTGTAGCCCCGCGAGTAGGACAGATAGGTGTTGAGCGACGGGCTGATCCGGTAGGCGATGTTGGCCGTCCCGGTCGTGGCCGTCTCGGTGCGCGAGTCGGTGTCGCCCGACGGGTTCAGACGCGTGTCCCAGAAGGGGGCGCAGAAACGGGTGATGCCGGGAGCGTCACTGGTGCGGACCGCGCTGTCGCAGGCCGGGTTGAAGTTCTCGCCCCGAAAGGCGATTTCCTTGTCGTTCTGGGTGTAGCGAAGACCGGCCGTAACGCTGAGCGCGTCGGTGACGTGGAAGACGTTGTGGGTGAACAGGGAGATGTCCTGTCCGCTCTGCTCGCCGATGCCCCGCGCGCCGTCGCCGGGCCTGAATGCCGCCAGGGTCGAGGCCTGGAAGGTCGCCGCGCCGCCGTAGATCAGCGGATAGTCGGCGCCCATGCGATAGGCGCTGTCGTTCAGCACCGTCTCGTCCGAGTAGAAGGCGCCGACCAGCCAGTCGAGACGGCCGGCGTCGCCCTGCAGGCGGATTTCCTGGGTGAAGACGTCGAATTTCTGGTGCAGGCCGTTGGGGGCGAAGAAGCCCAGGTCGGCGCCCGAGTGGTCGAAGTCCTGCGACCGGAACGCTTCCCAGCTGCGGAAGGCGGTAACCGAGTTCAGGGTCGCCCAGCCCATGTCCCACTCGCCCGAGGCGGACACGCCCATATCCTCGATGTCCTCCTGATTCCGGCGGACATTGTTCTTGGAGGCCTGACGGTCGAAGGCGTTGGTCGAGGTGTAGCCGATGCCGCCGCGCGCGGCCGCGAGCTGGTTGACCAGGTTGTAGGTCGGGCCCGCGATGGCGAGGATGGCGACGCAGCAGTTCTCGGCGCGGTTCGTATAGTCGGCCGAGAAGGTCCAGCTGACGTTCTCGGATTTGCGCCACAACAGCTTGGCCCGGACGAACTGGCGATCCAGATTGTCCAGCGTCTGGTTCGAGTTGGCGTCCTTGTAGAAGCCGTCGCGCAGCTCGTAGCTGCCTTCGATCCGCAGGGCGAGTTCATCGTCGACCAGAGGAATGTTCATCGCGCCGGACAGACGGCGATCGTTATAGTTGCCGTACTGGCCGGTGATGTTGCCGCTGAAGCCGTCGAAGTTCGGCTGCCTCGTCGTGACATTGATGATGCCGGACGACGTGTTGCGTCCGAACAGGGTGCCCTGGGGTCCGCGAAGCACCTCGATGCTCTGAAGGTCGCCGAGTTCGGACAGGGCGACGCCGGTGCGGGCCCGGATGACGCCGTCGATGATCACGCCGACGGAGGATTCCAGGCCGGGGTTGGTCGAGGTCGTACCCACGCCGCGAATACGGATGGAGGAATCGGCGCCGCCGCCGGGCGTCTGGAACTGGACGCTGGGGGCCAGGCTGGTCAGCTCTCGGATGTCCGTGACCCCGGAGTTTTCCAGCTGCTCGCCGCTCACGGCGGTGACGGCGACGGGCGCTTCGATCAGGCGCTGCTCGCGCCGCGTCGCGGTGACGATGATCTCATCGACCCGGGTCGCTTCCTGTTCCGCCAGAGCGGTCTGGGCGAAGGCCGGGGCCGCGGAGAAGGCCGCGGCGACGAGCAATGCGGATACGCTGACTGTGCCTCTGATATTCACGCCCAATCCTCCCATGAGCCCCCGTTAGCCGAGGTGCTTCTGCCGCCAATGTGTAACTGGCGAATTGAGACTGTCAAATAGCTTTTGTAATCAGACCGATTTGTGTGCTTCATTGTGAGCAAGCCGACACGCCCCAGCTACGCTTGGGTTGCGTCGCAGCCGACCAGACGAAGATCTGGCGGATATTCGGACAATAAGACGTTCGAACACAGGGAGTTGAGAGTGCATTACCGCCGTTCACCCAGCCTCGCGCCCGGACCGATCCTCACGGTCGCCGACGCGCCCGCGAAGAGAACTGACGGTCATCTCGCAACTGCGAAAGTGACTTTCATCTTGAGATTGAACGGGATCGCGGTATGAGCGCTGGTGAGGGTGTGACGGACATCGGACAACCGGCGACGCCGAGGATATGGCCGCATTCCGGATGGGCCTGGTTCGCGGTCGCGGCCCTGATGGTGGCCTACACGTCCAGCTTCATCGATCGCCAGATCCTGACCCTGCTGGTCCAGCCGATCCGCGCCGACCTGACCATCACCGACACCCAGTTCAGCCTGCTGGCCGGGATCGCCTTCTCCCTGTTCTACACCGTCATGGGCGTGCCCCTTGCGCGGCTGGCCGACCGGGGCAGCCGCCGCTGGATCATCTTCTGGGGCATCGTCGTCTGGAGCGTGATGACCGTGGCCTGCGGCCTGGCCAACAGCTTCTGGGCCCTGTTCGCCGCACGCATCGGCGTCGGCATCGGCGAGGCCGCCCTGTCGCCCGCCGCCTACTCCATGATCTCCGACTATTTCCCGCCACGTCAGCGCGCCCGGGCCCTGGCCGTCTATTCCATGGCCCCCTACATCGGCGCCGGTCTGGCCTTGATGATCGGCGGAGCGGTCATCGATGCGATCGCCCAGGCGGGCGCGATGCAGCTGCCCTTCGTCGGCGAACTGGCCCCCTGGCAACAGACCTTCGTCCTCGTCGGTGCGCCTGGCCTCCTGATCGCCGCCCTCTTCATCATCGTGCGCGAGCCCCCGCGTCACGGCGTGACGAAGTCGGGAGCCCAGGCCGGCGTCCTCAGATACATGTGGTCGCGCAAGTCGACCTTCTACGTCCTGATCATGGCCTTCTCGATCTTCGGCATGGCCGGCATCTCCTACCTTGCCTGGGCGCCGGCGGTCCTGATCCGCCAGCACGGCATGACCCCGGCCGAGGTCGGCTTCGCCTATGGCGCCGTGCTGCTGGCCGCCGCCACCCCGGGCGTTCTGGTCGGTGGCTGGCTGACCGACTGGTTCGCCAACAGGGGCAGGACCGATGCGCCGGTCCGGGTCGCCATCCTCGCCCTCGTCGCCAGCATCCCCTTCGCCATCGCCATGCCTTTGATGCCGACGGATGCGCTGGCCATCGCGGCGCTCGCCGGCTTCAGCTTCTTCGCCGGCGTCATGAACAGCCTGCCCGCCACCGCGCTGCAAGCCGTCGCGCCGAACCAGCTCAGAGCCCAGATCACCGCCATCTACTTCCTGATCGGCAACCTGATCTCCCTGGGCCTCGGCCCCACCATCGTGGCGGCGATCAGCGACAACCTGCTGGGCGGCGACCAGAGCATCGGCCTGTCGCTGGCCATCGTCAGCGGCGTGACCATCACCATCGCCGCCCTGCTTCTGACCCGCGCGCTCAAGCCCTTCCGCGCCAGCGTCGAGGAAGCCCGCGAATGGCAGGAGCCCGCCCGGTGAGCGACCCGCGCCTGTCCCTGCCCTGGTTCGACCCCGCGCCCCCCGGCGCCGAGGACTGCGTCATCCCCCGGCTGATCGAGCGCTGGGCCGCCGAGACGCCCGACACGGTCTTCATCCGCTTCGAGACCGGCGAGACCTGGACCTGGGCCGAGACCCGCCGTCGCGCCCTCTCCACCGCCGCCGCGCTTCAGGCGCGCGGCGTCAAGGGTGGAGACATCGTCGCCGCCTGGGCGCCGAACGGACCGGCCCTGCTACGCGCCTGGTTCGGCGCCAACTACGCCGGCGCGGCGCTCGCCCCCATCAACACCAGCTTCCGCGGCAAGCTACTGGAACACGCCGTCGGCAAGACCGGCGCCAAGGTGATGATCGTGCACCCCGACCTCGCGCCGCGCCTTGAGGGCCTGTCGCTGGGAGCCGCCGAACGGCTTATCCTGACCGGCCCGTCCGGCCCCCTGACCCTGCCCGTCGAGATCGAGCAGGTATCGGCCCTCGACGGCGATCCGGCGGCCTGTGTCCCCGTCCCGCAGTTCCCCTATGATCCGCCGGTCATCATCTTCACCTCCGGCACCACCGGCCCCTCCAAAGCGGTCGTCACCTCCTATGTGCAGGAGTGGACCACGGCCAAGGTGACCTACGGCTATATGGTCCAGTCCGACCGGATGCTGGTGAACCTGCCGATGTTCCACGTCGGCGGCATCGCGGCGATCACGGCGGCGGTGGCGTGCGGCGGCTCGGTCGCCCTGTTCGAGGCCTTCGACACCCGCCGGTTCTGGGACACGGTGCGCGAGACCGGATCGACGGTCTGCTCCGGCCTGATCGGCGCCCTCACCTCCTTCCTGATGAAGGAACCGCCGAAGCCCGACGACGCCGACAATCCCCTGCGAATGGTGACCCTGTCGCCGATCAACGAGGACACGGCCGCGCTCGGGAAACGGTTCGGCTTCGACTATCTGTCCGGCTTCAACATGACCGAGGTCTCGGGCCCGCTGATCAGCGCGGTCAATGATCCCGTCATGCGCTCCTGCGGTCGCGTTCGGGTGGGCATGGAGTGCCGCATCGTCGACGACCACGACAACGAGGTTCCGCACGGCCAGCCCGGCGAACTGGTGATCCGCTCCGACAATCCCTGGACCCTCTTCTCGGGCTATCTCGGCGATCCGGAGGCGACAGCGAAAGCCTGGCGTAACGGCTGGTTCCACACCGGCGACCTGATGTGGCGCGACATGGAGGGCTGCTTCTTCTTCGTCGACCGCAAGAAGGACGCCATCCGCCGGCGCGGCGAGAACATGTCCTCGCTAGAGATCGAGATGGAGGTCGTTGCCCACCCGGCCGTCCGCGAATGCGCCGCCTATGGCGTCGATCTGCCCGGCGGCGAACAGGAGGTCATGGTCGCCGTCGCCCCCGTCGACGGCGCCGGGATCGATCCGCGCGAACTGCTCGAATGGCTGATCCCGCGCATGACCCATTTCATGGTGCCCCGCTACGTCCGGGTCGAGACCGCCCTGCCCAAGACCCCGACCAACAAGGTCCAGAAGACCGGACTTCGGGACGAAGGGGTGACCGCCGCCACATTCGACCGGGAGGCGGCTGGACTGGTCGTTAGACGCCAGAAATTGACGGTTGCTTGATAAGACCTAACGGCGTCCCGTAAGAGGGGTAATGTCCCGCGTCGCGCCGAAAATCCGTCTGGTTCCAAAGAGCTCCGTCAACCGCGCCCTCAATGCCCTGGGCGACCGCTGGAGCCTTCTGGTGGTGCAGGAGGCCTTCCTCGGCGCCACACGGTTCGAGGAGTTCCACGCCCGTCTGGGGGGCGCCCGTTCGACCCTGTCCAGCCGTCTGGCGGCGCTGGAGCGCCACGGTATCCTGGTCAAGAAGCCCCATAAGGATGAGGGCGCGCGCATGGCCTATCACCTGACGCCGCGCGGTCTGGGCCTGTTCGATTCCATGATGCTCATGTGGGGCTGGGGCGTGCGCTGGGGCGTGACCGGCGGCCGGGCGCCGACCGTCTTTACCCACTCCGAATGCGGCAAGGCCATGCTGCCCGAGCTGCGCTGCGGCGGCTGCGGCGAGCCTCTGACGCTTCACACCTGCACCTTCACCCCCGGCCCCGGCGAGGGGATGGAGAAGCTGCCGGTCCAGCGCATGCATCGCCGCCGCCAGCCCAATGACGAGGCCCCGACCATCGAACTGGTCGATCTGCTCGGCGACCGCTGGACCGCCCTGGTGGTCAGCGTCCAGTATTTCGGCCTGCACAAGTTCGACGAGATCCAGAGCGTCCTCGGCATCGCATCCAACATCCTGACCGACCGGCTGCGGACGCTGGAGATGTCGGGCATCTTCGAACGCCGCCTCTACGAGATGACCCCGCCCCGCTACCAGTACCGGCTGACCACCAAGGGCCGGGACCTCTATCCCCACGCCCTGAGCATGATGACCTGGGCCGACACCCACCTGAAAGACCGGGCCGGGCCGCCGGTGAAGATCAAACATGTGTGCGGCGAATCGCTGAACCCGCAGGTCTGCTGCAGCGCCTGCAAGGGCCGTCTGACGCTGGAGACGGTGCTCATGAAGGCCGGACGGATCAAGCCTGTCGGCTGACGATCAGTCCGGGTTTGAAAGCCGGATTCTCGCGCTTGCATTAGCAGACTTATGGTCCTAGCGTTTCGGCAACGAAGAACTAGGGAGACGACGCCGTGGGTCAGAACATGCAGGTCGTGGAGGCCATGATGGCCGCCTGGAAGAAGCGCGACGTGGAGGGCTTCATCGCCACCCTCGCCGACGACATCGAATACCACTGGCACCCCACCAAACGTCCGGCCGTCGGCAAGGACAAGATGCGGAAATTCCTCTCCAACTACGAAGCCGGCTTCGACCAGCAGGAGTGGCGCGTCACCCATTCGGCCGAGAACGGCGAGGTCCTGTTCGTCGAGGGGATGGAGGTTCTGGTCGACCGCGCCTCGGGCGTGAAGATGAACAACCCCTTCGTCCAGGTCTTCCAGGTCCGCGACGGCCTGATCTACCGGATGCGCGACTACTACGACACGTCGCAGGTCCATGCTCCGGCAAAGCCCGAGACCCAGGCGGCGTCGGCGTGAGCACGCCGATCGAGCGTCTGCGGGCGCTGATGGTGGTGTCGGAGGCGCGCGACAAGCCCGCCTTCCTCGACTTCTTCGCCGACGAGGTCGAGTACCACTACCATGTCGGAACCCGGCCCCTGGTCGGGAAGGACTGGGTCGACAGGTTCATCACGAAATACTGGGCCAACCATTCGGCGACCAAGTGGACGCTCGTTAACTGGGCCGAGAACGGCGACAAGGTCCTGACCGAGGGACAGGAGGACTACGTCAACGCCGACGGCGTCAGCGTCTCCCACCCCTATATGGGCATCATCGAGTTCCGGGACGGCAAGATCGTCGCCTGGCGCGACTATTTCCAGATGAAGGACCCGGCGGCCACCTAAGGCTCCATGGTCATATTTGTAAGTTAAATCAGCATCTTGCGACAATAAAATGCAAGGTTGCATTCAGAGTTGGACTCGTTGGACTCGGTGTTCCCCGAGTCCAATCCGCGCCTCTAGACGCCTTGCATCCGCTCGGCCCGCAACGCCGACCGCCGCACCTTGCCCGCATCGTCACGCAGCCGTTCGGTCGTGACCTCCAGCGAGCGCGGCCGCTTGTAGGGCGCGATCCGCTCGGCGAGGAAGGCGTTCAGCCCCGCCTGATCCAGCCGCCCGTCCGCCGTCTCCACGATCGCGTGAACCCGCTGTCCGAAGTCGGGATCAGGCAGCCCCACCACCACGCTGCACTGGACGCCGGGGAAGCTGTCGATCGCGGCCTCGACCTCGGCCGGATAGACGTTAGCGCCGCCCGACACGATCATGTCCACCCGCCGGTCGGCCAGATACAACCAGCCGTCCTCGTCGACATATCCCATGTCGCCCAGGGTCTCGAACGTCCCGTTCGCCCGCGGCTCGGCGCCCAGATATTTGTACGTGCTCCCCTGCCCCCTGAGCGGCATGAAGTAGATCTCGCCGACCTCGCCCGGCGCGCAGACCTCGCCCGCCTCGTCCAGCACCTTCATCTCGTAGCCAGGCAGGACCTTGCCGACCGACCCCGGGTGATCCAGCCATTCGACCCCGCGAATGCCGGTCCCGCCCAAGGCCTCGGTCCCGGTGTAGATCTCCCAGACCGTCTCCGGCCCCACCCACTCGATCCATCTCTGCTTCAACCAGGGCGGACAGGCGGCGGCGATATGCATGACGGCGTCCAGCGACGACACGTCGTATTTCGCCTTCACCTCGTCGGGCAGGGACCAGATGCGGTGCATCATCGTCGGCACCTGGAACAGCCAGCTGACCCTGTATCGGTCGATCAGCCTGAGCGTCTCTTCCGCATCGAAGCGCGGCATCAGGACGATGTGCAGGCCCCAGCCCATGGCGAAGCAGGTCATGCCGAACGGCGCGGCGTGATACAGCGGCCCGGGGTTCAGCAGCACATCCTCGGGGATCATGCCGAGCAGCAGGACGTCGGGGTCGGCCATGGCCGGGGCCATGTCGACGATGACCTTGGGTCGCCCGGTCGAGCCGCCGCTGGCGATGGCCTTCAGATGTTTCGACACGATCTCCGGCAAGGGCGAAGGATCGGCCGACGCATCATAGGTCTCCGCCTCCGACAGGCGCGGCGTGTCGCCGGCCCTGGCCGCATCCTCGATCACGATCAGGCGCGGCTGCAGCAGCTTGAGGATGCCCGCCAGTTCGATCGCCGGCAGCTTGTGCGACAAGGGCGCCGGCGTCGCCCCCAACGCCCAGACCGCGAAGGCCATCTCCAGAAACGCCGGGCAATTCGGCAGGGCGATGGCGACGAAATCGCCCTCGACCACACCGGCCTTCGCCAGGGTCCGCGCCCGCCGGTTGACCCGTTCCGCCAGTTCCCGCCGCGTCAGGGTCTGACCTTCGAAGGTCAGGGCCGGACGGTCCGGGTCCCGCTCCGCATGGACGTTCAACAGGGATCCGACCGCCCGGGGCGCCGGCATGGCGACCCCCGGGGTGGACATCATGCGCGGCCGGGCGGGTCTGATCATGCGGCGGACTTCGGCTCCACGACGGCCGCCTTCTTCGGCGGCCAGGGGATCAGCGAACTGGTCCGAGCGATATAATCAGCATAGCCGGGCCGGTGATAGGTCAGCCGCTTCTCGTAGGACGGGCCGCCCGAATACTTGAGGAACAGGACCAGAAGCAGCAGCGGCCCGACGATCCCGAACAGGCCCAGCGTCGTCTCGGCGGCGATGCCGAACAGGCCGAACCAGGTGCACAGGTCGCCGAAATAGTTCGGGTGCCGCGTGTAGCGCCACAGCCCGCTGTCGAAGACCTTGCCCGCATTCGCCGGGTCCGCCTTGAACTTCACCAGCTGGTAATCCGCCAAGCTTTCGAAGCAGATGCCGAACACCACCAGAGCGGCGCAGGCCCAGCCCAGGGTCCCGACCTCCGCCGGCGTCGACGACAGCTGCCCCAGTTGCACCGGCAGGCTGGTGGCCCACAGGATCGGCGCCTGGGTCATGAAGACCATCCGCCACGAAGCCTTGCCGAAGCTCCAGCCCTTCCCCTCCATGGCCCGGTCCAACATCTTCACATAGCGCCTGTCCGGGCCGTGCGAGCGCCAGCGCCAGAGGATGTAGAGCCCCAGGCGCAGCCCCCAGACGCAGGTGAGGACGGTAATGAGCTGCATCCGCTCGGGCGCACCGTCGGCCATGAAGAAGGTCGTCACCGCCATCAGAGCCAGACCCAGCGCCCACCAGGCATCGACGAAGGACACGTCCTTGATCGCGCACCCGACCCGCCACAGGATGACGAAGGACGCCGCAGCGATCAGGAAGTTGATCCCGAGGATGCTCAGGATTTCGGTGATGGGCGGCATGGTGTGGTCTCCCCCTCGTGAGCGGCTCTAGCGGCCGGTCGACAGTTCCTTGGCGTGCAGCATCTTGGCCATGCCCCGTTCCATCCCCTTGGGATCTCGGGCCAGGGCGGCGCGGCTCTCGATCGCGAACCGGTCGGTGTCGATTTCGTCGACGCCCCGGGTGATGCCCTTCATGGCGGCCCGCGCGATGTCCTCGGGCGCCTCCTTGGCCCCCTTCACATGCGAGGCCATCCGGGTGTCGACCGAGCCGACGATCAGGGAGGTGACGCTGGTCCCCTGCCCGGCCAGCTCGGCGCGGATGCAGGACCCCGCCGCCCGCATGGCGAACTTCGACGGGCTGTACCCCCCCATGTTCGGCACGGCGACGATGCCCGCGACCGACAGGACGTTCAGGATCGCCCCGCCGCCGTTGGCCTTGAGCACAGGCGCGAAGGCGCGAGACATCGCGACGGGGCCGAAATAATTGACCTCCATCTCCTCGCGCATCGCCGACATGTCGTCGGCGCCGATCAGGAACTTGCCAGTGGAGACACCGGCGTTGTTGACCACCACCGACACGTCAGGACAGGCGGCGGCGGCCTCGACGATCTGCTCGGGTTTCGACACGTCGAGCCGAACCGCCACGACCTTGCCGGGATAGGCGTCCTCGAGGTGTCTGGCCGAGGCAGGGTCGCGAGCGGCGGCATAGACCTTGGCGGCCCCCTGCTCGATCAGCACGTGAACGAAGCCTTCGCCGATGCCCCGGTTGGCTCCTGTGACGATCGCGACTGACCCCTGGATGTCCATGCGCTCGCCTCAGGCCGCAGTATAGATGATGTCGTCGGGCTTCTTGGCCCCGCGCCGCAGCAGCGAGGCGTCCCGGGTGATCGCCCCGCGCGCCCAGGTCTCGGAGAGCTCGTGCTCCTCGTTCCATTCCCAGCACATGGTACGGCGCAGGATGCGCCACTCATCGCCGCGCTTTTCCATCTGATCGACGCAGCGGGCCAGGGTCCGGGTGTCGAACTCTTGCCCCTTCACCGTCAGGCGCGAGGCGGTGAGAATGTAGCATTCGGCGGTCGCCGTGGTCGCCGACTTCAGATCGACGATCAGGTTCATGGCCATGTGATTCATCAGCCCGGCCTTGGGCAGGCGCTCCTTGATCACGGCCACCCAATCGGACGCAGGCCCGTCGAAGGTGCCGCCATGATCCTCCCAGCCGTCGGGCCAGTAGGCGCGCTCCACCAGATCGACGTCGGCGCGATCGCAGCCGCGCAGGAACTTCAGCAGCACCTCCTCGATCGCCTTCTTGTCGAGAAGAGCCTGAACCTCAGGGTCGCGGTCGGCCATCTGGGTATCCTCCGATGACTGTTATTCAGTCTTGAAACGAAAGTGACATGACTTGCGTTAGCGGGCAAGTCGGGTCGGGCCGTTCTAGAGTCGAAAAAGGCCCGGCGGGGCGGCGACCAGGCGGGGAATGGCCTGCAACACCATCGCCGCCACGGCGAACTGCTCCGGCTTCGTGCGGACGCCGTCGGGGGCGGTGTCCATAAGGTCCATGGCGATACGCACGCCCGGCAGGCCGTCGACCTCGATCTCCCAATGCGGCTTGCCGGCGAAAGGCGCCTGGGTCGGATCCATGATCCAGTTGACCTCATGGGTGATACGCCGCACCCCGTCGATCAGGCCGTGCACGCGCCAGGTCGTGGCCGAGACCGTGCCCTTCGGGATGACCCCTGCCGCGATGTTCAGGTCTTGCTCCGCCAGGCTGACTGCATGGTCCGACTCGAACCGGTCGAGGGAGAGGCCGAGCCTCTGGGCCAGACCCTCCACACTCTGCGAGAACATGGCGGTGAAGGTCTCGGCCAGCGGCCCGTCCGTCAGGTCGATTTCTCCCGGAGGCGACCCGAAACCGAGCGCTCCAAAGACATAGTCCGGGTTCGGAACCGTTGTGCAGTCGATGATCTCGCGGGTCGCGATGTTCCGGTGCGACAGACACAGCGAGACCGCGTTGACGGCCATCCGCTCCGCTACCCAGCCTGGGTTGACGCCGGTCCCGGCCAAGGTCGCCCCACCTCTCAACGCGCTCTTCGCCAGCCCGTTCGCATAGGCGAGACCGAGGGCCGCAGGCTCGAAATAGTGGTTGATGCTGACGACGTTCTTGCCGGATTCCAGCAGTCGCTTCACATCCGCATCGTGGCCGACATAGGGGGCGGACAGCATCGGCGTATGGATGACCACGTCGGCGTCCAGGGCCAGAATCTCCTCGATCGACCGGGTGGCGATCACCCCGGTCTCGGGCCGCCGTGCGATGTCTCCGGCGTCACGTCCGGCCTTGGCCTCCCCGTAGACGAACAGACCGACGAGATGGAACCGGTCGTCGTCCAGCACCGCCCGCAGACAGGTCTTGCCCATCGAGCCCGTCGCCCACTGGATCACCCGAATGGGTCTGGTCATCACGCCTCCCGACGCTGTCGCCGCGTCCCGATCCCTCAACGCTGACCGTATAAGTCCATAAACGCAAGCCGCTTGCCAAGCACTGCTGAACGATTAGTGTGTTTACGCAAGCGACAACGGGTCGCGTGGAGAGACTCTCATGGCCGAGCCCCCCTTCTGGCAGGCGCTGATCAAGTCGGCGAACTTCTACGCCCGCTTCGCACCGTCCTTTACCCGCGTCGGCTATGTCGCGCGCGGCCTGCCGTTCAAGCCGGTGAAAGCCAATTATTCCGGTCAGAACTGGCTGGTCACCGGCGCCACGGGCGGTCTCGGCAAGGCCACGGCGCTGCGGGCGACGGCCAAGGGGGCGACAGTCTACGCCATCGGCCGCAACGTTCAGGCGCTCGGCGACCTGGTCCGCGAGGCCAGGGGGCCGGGCAAGATCATCCCCGTCACCTGCGACCTGTCATCGATGGCGGCGGTCGCCGGTCTGTCGAAACGTCCCGAGCTTGCGGCGGTGAAGTTCGATGTCGTCGTGAACAACGTCGGCCTGCTCATGCGCCACTATCAGGCGACCCCGGAAGGACTCGAGACGTCCTATGCCACGAACCTTCTGGGCCACTGGATTCTGACCGAGGACCTGCACAAGGCGGCCGAACTGAAGCCCGGTGCGGTGGTGATCAACGTCGTCTCCGGCGGCCTCTACAACCTCGGCCTCAACAAGAAGATGCTCAACATCCCCGAGGAGCATTTCAACGGGTTCGCCGCCTATGCCGCGCACAAGCGGGCGCAGCTGGCCTTGGCCGAACACTGGCGCGCCGTCTGGGCCGCCGACGGGATCAAGACCTATGCGGTCCATCCGGGCTGGGCCGACACCGCCGGGGTGAAGACCTCTCTGCCCAAGTTCCGCAAGGTTCTGGCGCCCATCCTTCGCAACGATCACGAGGGCGCAGACACCATCGATTGGCTGGCCGCGACGCGTCCTCCGGAAGTCGTCGACGAGATCTGGTTCGACCGCAAACCCCGTACCGCCCACGCCTATCCGCATACGCGGAACCCGCGCACGTCGGTCGCCGACGTGGTCGCCTTCCTCGAAGCCGATCGAACCCGTCTGGCCGTCTGACGGCGTCCGACGGCGGGCCGATCCCGGGAGCGGCGGCCCGCGCGCGCGTCCGGCCTCAATGGCGTTTCACCAATAGAAGGCGGTTCCGTCCTCGAGCCGGTTCACCGGCAGATAAGCGCGCTTGTAGGGGAAGGTCGAGGCCAGGCTCTCGTCCAGCTCTACGCCCAGGCCCGGCGCGTCGCCCGGGTGCATCATGCCGTCGGCGAACCGATAGGCGTGCGGGAAGACCGCATCGGTCTCGACCGTGTGGCGCATGTATTCCTGCAGGCCGAAGTTCGATACCGACAGACCGAAATGGAGGGACGCGGCCATCGTCACGGGCGACAGGTCGGTGGCGCCGTGACAGCCGGTCTTGACGTGGTGGATATCGGCGAGGGCCGCGATCTTGCGCAGGTGGGTGATGCCGCCCGCGTGAACCACGGTGGCGCGGATGTAGTCGATCAGCCCCTCCTCAATCAGGGTCTTGCACGACCAGATCGAGGAGAAGACCTCCCCCACCGCCAATGGCGTGGTCGTATGAGCGCGGATCGTGCGGAAGGCCGCCTGATTGTCGGCGGGGACCGCGTCCTCCAGCCAGAACAGGCGGTACGGTTCGAGATCCTTGCCCAGCCGCCCGGCCTCGATCGGCGTCAGGCGGTGATGCACGTCGTGCAGGAGATCGATGTCCCAGCCCAAGGCGTCCCGCGCGGCGGCGAACAGATCCGGGACGCTGTTCATGTAGCGGCGGGTCGACCACCGGTTCTCGGTCGGCAGGCTTCCGTCCGCCGGTTCGTAGAACATCTTGTCCTTCGACACGCCGTAGGTGCTGGCCATGCCCGGCACGCCGGACTGGAGGCGCACGGCCTTGTAGCCCATGGCGACGTATTTGCGCGCCTCGGCGATCGTGTCATCGATCGTCTCGCCGTTGGCGTGGCCGTAAACGGTGACGCCGTTCCGGCTCGCGCCGCCCAGCAGCTGGTAGAGCGGCAGTCCCGCCAGCTTGGCCTTGATGTCCCACAAAGCCACATCGACGGCCGCCAGGGCGGTCATGTCGACCGGCCCGCCGCGCCAGTAGGCTCCGCGATGGAGAGTGTTCCAGGCGTCCTCGATCCGGTGGGCGTCGCGACCGATCAGCAAGGGCGCGATATGCTCCTCGAGATAGGCGACCACCGCCATCTCCCTCCCATTGAGGGTCGCGTCGCCCAGACCCGTGACGCCACTCTCGGTCGTCAGCTTCAGGGTGACGAAGTTGCGCCCGGGACAGGTGACGATGACCTGAACCCGGGCGATCGGCTCCACGCGCGGCGCATGCCCGGTCAGGCCCGCCTTCGTCTCTGTCGCTCTGTCGTGGAAGTTCATGGTTAGTCCGGGGAAGAAGACGGAGGACGACCAGGGTCGCCCTCCATACCCAGTTTCGGGGGAGTTTGTTCTAGAAGGTGGCGCGTAGTGTCAGTTGATACGTCCGTCCGTCGTAGTCGATACGGCGCGGCAGCATGGGGTCGGACTGGTACTCCGACCGGGTCGCATCGGTCAGGTTGAACGCGTCCGCCGACAGGGTGATGCGGTCGGTGACATTGTACGAGGCCGAGGCGTCGAGCTGGGAGCGCGACTCCACCGTGCGGGCGTCGCCCACAAAGCTGTTGCCGGCGGCCAGGTCGTAGTCGCCGCGCCAGTTCCAGGTCAGGCGGATGCCGAACTGGTCGGTCTCGTAATAGCCGATTAAGTTGAGGTTCTTGCGCGACACATTGGGCAAGGTGATCGGGACGCCCGCACCCGTCGTGCCTTCGATGTCGATATAGGTGAAGTTGGCTGCGCCCCCGAAGTGGGACAGCCAGCCCGGCAGGAAGTCGAGGTTCTGCTGAACGGCGAGTTCCGCGCCCCGCACCGTGATCGGATCCTGGTTGGTGCTGCCGCTGGCCTGGACCTGGACGCCCGCTGAGGTCAGGCAGTTCGTGCCCGAGATGGTCAACGGCCCGAGGCCGAAATCGACGCCGTTGATCAGGCCGTTGGACGGGCACAGACGGGTCGGATCAACGATCGGCCCAATGTAGCCGTCGACATCCTTCTGATAGAGCGAGATGGCGAACACGCCGCCCGGCCGGTTGTACCACTCCAGCGCCAGGTCGTAGGCGTCGGAGGTGTAGGGCGACAGGTTCGTGGCGCCGATCGTGATCGTATAGGGCGAGTTGACGACGGCCGGGTCCGGCGTGAGCACCGAGGTGATCGGGACGTTGTCGCGCGGCTGGGGACGCACGTAGGTCCGGTAGTAGGCCGCACGCAGCAGCAGGTCGTCCTTGAGCTCGACTTTGACCATCGCCGACGGCAGCAGATAGTCGTGTTCGCTGTCATAGCTGCGCTCGGTGACGAAGTGGTTCACAGCCCCCGGCGCGGTGGACCGCACCGACGAACACCCCTGACAATCCAGGGCGACGATCGACGTGTCGAGGCGCTCGTAACGGACCCCGACATTGCCTCTGGTCGGGAAGCCGAACACCTCGGTGTCGAACCTGGCCATCGCATAGGCCGAGAAGGTGTCGTTCGAGTTGGTGAAGTTGTTGTTCCAGTAGTTCGGATCCCAGTAGTTGTTCACCAGCCCGTAGGTGGTCAGGAACACGCCGGTCGTGGGATCGAGCAGGAACTGGTTGGTGAGGCCATTCGGGTTGGTTGCGGTCCGCAGGGCCGTGTTCACCGGGGTGATCGCGGCCAGCACCTGACGCACGTTCACGCTGCGCCAGGCCTGGGTGTAGCCGCCGGCCTGACCGCCGAAGAAGTCGCCGACGTAGGGGTTCACCTCCGAGACCGACTGGGTTAGCCCGGCCAGGTTGATGCCCATGGCGCTGTTGCGCGATCCGCTCGAGGCGAAGGAGGTCGATTCAAACCTCAGACCACCCATCAGGGAGGACAGGAACGACCCGGTCAGGGTCCGCTCCAGATCGAACTGGACAGCGTCCAGTTCGGTCAGCGCCTGACCGTTGGTGCCCGTGACGCCGAAGCGGTCGCCGGGGACCGTCGCCAGCTGACCCGGCATCACGGCGCCGACCTGGGTCACGGAGTTGGAGGCCACGGGGATTGTATATCCGCCCGCCGGAATGTGGGTCGCGTTGGGGGTGTTCAGCGCGATGCGGAACCGGGACAGATCCGATCCGCCGGTGAAGACCGACGACGTGATTCCGTTCAGGCCCGCCGGTCCCAGGTTGCGATTGGCGTTCTGGACGATGTCCAGTTCGATCTGGTCGGACCGGGCCTCGGCGCGGGAGATCGTGCCCTCCAGCGTCGCATGCCACTCGTCGTTCTCGAACGTCACCGTCGGGTTGATGGCCCACACCTGCTGCGTCACCGGCTCGGACCGGATGGAGTCGAAGGTCTGGGCGTTCACCGACGAGAACTCGTTGATGTAGGCCCGTCCGTCCGCCGCCACATAGGGTGTGCCGAGGCTGGTGAACCGGGTGACGGCCGAGGTCGCGTTCAACGCCGTGTTGGTGTTCTGGCCCGCGCCGTTCTCGATATAGAGGAGGTGGTTGGTCCCCTCGTCCAGCTGACGCTTCGTGTAGAAGCCAGTCAGCCCGAACCGGACCTCATTGGTCGCCTGCCACTCGAAGCCCGCCGCGCCCGTGAACACGTCGCCGCGGTTCTGGCGCACGAACTGACGCACCTGGCTCGGATAATAGACCCCGCCCGGGTTCGCCGCGATCAGGGCGTCATAGACCGGGTTCGTGCCCGGCACGCCCTGATTGCCGACCTGGATCGAACCCAGGCGGTTCGCCCAACTGTTGACCGTGATCGAGTCGCGGCGGAAATTCTCTTCCTTGAAGGCCAGGGTGCCGAAGACCGCGAAATCCTCGCTCAGGTGGGTGTTGTAGCCGACCGTGTAGGACGGCGAGCCTTGGCTCCCCAGCTCATTGTATTCGTAGGCGGCCTTCACGAAGCCGCCGTCCCGACGCGACAGGGCCGGCGCGATCCGCAGGTCGATGATGCCCGACAGGCCGCCGGCGACGTTTGAGGCGTCGGGTGACTTGATGATGGTGATCCCCGAGAAGATGTCGGAGTTGAACGCACCCAGCGGCATCGACGCCATGTTGGTCGAGGTCGACAGGATGGGATCGGCGAAGCCGGATCCGTTCAGGGTCGTCCGCGCGAAGGAGCCGGGCAGCCCGCGCAGACTGATCGTGGCGTTGCGCGAGTCGGCCTCGCGATTGATCTGTACGCCCGGCAGACGCTGGATGGCCTCGCCGACGTTGAGATCGGGGAAGCGGCCCAGACCATCCGACGAGATCGAGTCCGTGATCTGGTCCGAACTTCGCTTGGTCGCCAGGGCGCTGGCGTAGGCGCCGCGGAAGCCGGTGACGACAACTTCGTCGAGCCTGTCGTTGGCTTCCTGCTGCAGGACGTCCGATGCCGCCGTGCCGGTCTGTGGCGTCTGAGGATTACCGGCCGTCTGCGCGGCGGCATCGTCGGCGGAACAGAGAGCGCCGCTTAACGCGAACGCGCTCACGGCTCCCAGAAGGAACACCCGTTGTCTGATCATGTTTCCAACCCCGTGCCGTTCTCAAGCGACGGCTGAGCGGCAAGGTACGACGTTATCTCAATTGGTCAAGCCACTTCTGGAATTGGCCTGACGAGTCTCATTATACAGTGTCATCCACGAAGGCGGGCGTCGTTCGGTCGTCGCGAGCAGCCTCTCGAACGCGGCGGAATGTCGATCGTCGAGCAGGCTCGCGAGCGCTAGGGTGTTGACGGCCCGCTCCGGCATCCACGGACCGGCGTATTCCGTCTGGCCTGCCGCGAGGCGCTGGGCGTCGAACGCGATCCGCGAATGGACAAACTCCTGATGGGTCCGCGTTCCTTCGACATAGGGCGTCAGCCAGTCGATCACTGACGAGACGCCGGTCCCGGAAGCATTCTTCCAGTCGAACCAGTCCAGGCCGTGCGCCTTTGCGGCCAGGCCGGCCATCATCATGGGATCGACATTGTAGAGCACGTAGTGGATCGCATCGCGTTCGTAGAAGTCGAACACCGTCCCGTCGGCCAGGACGTTGGTCGCCACGTGCTTCTGATAGTCCTCGAAGGTGCGCTCGATCAGGCGTGCATCACCGAGCTGGAAGGACGCCAGCGCCGCGACCTTGATCCTGTGGCTCTGCCAGTTGGTGTAGAAATGTTTGGGCGCGCCGTCCATGTCGTCCAGATAGCCGCTGGCGAGATTGCGCAGAAAGCCGTCCACGGCTGCCCGTGTCCCGGCTGGAAGATTCGGTTCGGTCAGATCGTAGGCCAAGATCATGGCGTCGAAATTCGTCTCGTCGATCGGGTTGAGCGACACGATGTAGGTCCCGGCCCAGGCTCGAAGAAACCGGTCGGCCGCATCGAGATATCTCCGCTCGCCGGTGATGCGCCAGGCGAGCGCCAGGTCGAGCATCGCCGGCAGGTCGCGTCGCGCCACGAGGCTTTCGTCGCGAATGCCCTGCCCCGGCAGCGTCCCTTCCGTATGCACCACGGCAAGCGGACCGGGCGTGCGCGCCAGCGCGGCGTCGGCAGCGGTGATCGTCGCCGCGGCGGATGGGGACGCGCCGAGCGAAGAGAGCGCCGAACCGGCCTGGGGACTGAAAATCGCATAGTCCTCGGCTCGCGATTGACCGGCGAAAAGAAGGATCAACGCCAGCGCCGTCGCGACGGCTCTCATTCGACCATTTCCCGTGCCCACTCCGCAGCCCCGCTATCCGCCAAAACGCTTCACACGGGAGGAAGACTATTTTGGCCTGACCACTTGGTCAAATGGCCTTACCGTGCGCGGTGGGGTTTGCCGGGGCATTGCTGGATTCAGGCCCGGAGCGGTCGCGGACAGGGATCATCCCCCGCCGCTACCATTCCCCCCGCCCGCTGTCCGACGACGATCAGAAGCTCGCCCGCACCGTCACGCCGACCGTGCGCGGATCGCCGGGGCTGCCGACGACGAGGCCCGAGTTTCCGGACTGCAGACTGACAAACTGGAGATAGTCCTCGTCGAGCGCGTTGCGGATCCAGGCGAATGCCTCCCATCCGTTATCGGCGCGGAAACCGGCGCGGAGATTCAGCAGCGAATAGCCGTCGATCTCCGTGTAGCGCGAGACCGAAGCGTCCGAATTGTAGGACGAGCGGAACGAGGCTTCGGCGCCGACATAAACCTCCCCGGACCCGACGACGTAGCTGCCCGTTCTGTGAACTTCTCCCCCAAGCGCCCCGGCCCAGGGCGAGACCCCGGGAAGATCGGCGCCGCTGAGATCGCAGGCGACCGTCGTCGAGCCGAGACGTTCGAGAGGGCATGGGCCGTTGGCGAACGAGGCGTATTGGGCGTCCGACCAGGCGAGGTTGGCGAACAGGTCGATGGAGTCGTTGGGGCGGGCGAAGGCGTCCAGTTCGACGCCCTGGATCTCCACCTTCTCCGCATTGGCCAGATAGCCGCGGAGCGCGCCGGGCCCCGTGTCGACGACGTTGGTCTGATAGTCGTCCACGTCGCTGCGATAGGCTGCAAGGTTGGCGGTCAGCCGGCGATCAAAGGCCTGAACCTTCAGGCCTGCTTCCCATGTGGTCACTACCTCGGGGCGGACGACGGCGTTGTTCAGGGCCGGTTCGCCGTTGGGCAGGTTTGGAATGCCCGCCATGTTGATGCCCGCGGACTTATAACCCCGTGCATAGCTGCCATAGACGAGGACATCGGGCGTGATGTCATAGGAGATGGCGATCTGGCCCGAGACATCCTCGTCGGAGAAATCGGCCGCGTAGGCCTGGGGACGGGCGATGCCGAGGCGGCGTGAAATCAGGGTCGCGTCGGTCGTGACGAGGCCGCCCCGGGTGGTGTTCTGGTAGGTCCCCGCCTTCTCTTCGTAGGTGTAGCGAAGGCCCGGCGTCACATGCAGCCGGTCGGTAACGTTCCAGGTGAACTGGCCAAAGGCGGCGATGGAATCCGTTTCGATCCGCGAGTCGTTGAAGACCGTGTAGCCGTTGAGCAGCGCGTCAGGCGTGCCGGCGGGCAGGAGCCAGTAGGAGGCGTCGATGCCGTACTCGGTCACCCCGTGGGTCTCGACGGCCTGGTGATAGGCATAGAGGCCGACGGTCCAGTCGATCCGCGCGGACCCGTTGGAAGACAGCCGCAGTTCCTGACTCCACTGGTCCTGCCAGGACGGGTTCTCGGACCGACGCACGATATCGAGGGCGGTGTAGTCCCGATCGTTGCGAGGCCCCCAGGTCCAGGCGCGCCAGGCGGAGATTGATGTCAGGGTGGCGAAGCCGAAGTCGTAATCGACGATGGCCGAGACACCCCTGTGAACCTGGTCGGCACGGATCAGGCCGTCGGCGTCCGCGAGGCGGTCGTAGGGGTTCGTGCTGGGCGGTGCGTACCGCCGTCCCGCCGCAAGAGCGGCATACTGTTGCGCCAAGGGCTTCAACGTCACGCCGGCGGTCACATAGAGCTGGGTGCAGCAGTCGGGCGTCAGGTCCGCGTAGTCTGCAAACAGCCGGATGCGGAGTGCGTCGGTCGGCTCGAAAAGCAGCTGGCCGCGAAGTCCGAGAGAGTCCTGGGCGTTCTGGGCGCGGCCGGCGGTGACGTTCTCGACCATGCCGTCGCGGCGCGTCGAGACCACCGAAAGACTGCCCGCCAGGGTGTCGGCGATGATCGGGCCGGAGAAGGTGGCCTTCACCTGCTGGAATCCGTAGTCGCCGATCGACAGCTCCGTGCGGCCCTGCGGCGTGAAGGACGGCGTCTGGGTCGTGATGTTCAACGCGCCGGCGGTCGTGTTCTTGCCGAACAGCGTGCCCTGCGGACCGCGCAGGATTTCGATACGCTCGAGATCCACGAAGTCGAGCGTCGCGGAGGCCGGGCGGGCGTAATAGACCTGATCGACATAGATGCCGACGCCCTGCTCCAGACCGTCGTTGGCCAGTCCGTAGCTGGCGCCGAGACCGCGGATGCTGACGGCGGTATTGCGCGGGTTGGACGAAAGTATCTGAACGGTGGGGGCCAGCTGGGTGACCTGGGCGACGTTGTAGGCGCCGGTCCGGTCGAGCAGTTCCTCGTTTACGACGGTCAGGGCGATCGGCACGTCCTGGGCGCGTTCCTCGCGCCGCCGGGCCGTAACCACGATGTCGCCGACGGTGGCGACGCTGTCCTGGCGATCGGAGGGACGCGGCGTCTGTGTCCGTGCTTCAACGCCTGTCGCCGCCCCGACATAGGCCGCAATGGCGCCGGCGGTAAGCAACAATCGGGCTGCAAAGAAGTCCGTGACGGTCATGAAATCCCCCTCGACGCGATGGTGCGACCTCGTCTGGATGGGGTGGCCGAGCACATCGATGCAACGCGGATTTTCTGCTTTCTGGCCTAGTATTTCTATCAGGTACCAAGCCATGCAACTGAAATAGCGAAACTTTCATGGCGGCTTACAGGCATTGACTTCAGCTTTTCTGCTCCACCGCTTTCCCGGCGAAGCACCCGCAAGCTGGAAGGCTGCGAGGGCCAGGATCAGAAATCCGACGGCCAAGGCAAACGGTCGGACGGGCAGCACCTTCCCCGATCTGCGGGGCGACCCCACGAGCAGGACCAGGAGAAAGTCTGCATCAGCTGGGTGCGGAGGCGGGTTTGAGCCAGGACGGCGTCGGCAGACCCCGCGCGGTCAGGAATTCGGGATTGAACAGGCGCGATGCGTAGCGGGAGCCCGGGTCGCAGAGGACGGTGACGATCGTCTTGCCGGGTCCCAACTCGCGTGCGAGCCGCACGGCGGCCACCAGATTGACGCCGCTGGAGCCGCCGAGAGACAAACCCTCCTCGGCGATCAGATCGAACAGGATCGGCAGGAACTCCCCGTCCTCGATCCTGTAGGCGTGATCCGGGGTAAAGCCCTCGATGTTGCCGGTGATGCGGCCGACACCGATGCCTTCGGTGATCGATGTGCCCTCGGACGTCATCTCGCCCTTGGTGAACCAGTTGAACAGCGATGCCCCGGCGGGATCCGCCAGCGCGGTCTGGATGTCGGGATCGCGTTCCTTGAGGAAGCCCCCCACCCCGGCGAGCGTGCCGCCGGAACCGACGACGCTGACGAAGGCGTCGATCTTTCCGCGCGTCTGCTCCCAGATTTCCGGGCCCGTGCCCTCGTAATGGGCCAACCGGTTGGACAGGTTGTCGAACTGATTGGACCAGAAGGCCCCGTTGGGAAGGGAGGCGTCGAGTTCTCTGGCGAGCCTCGCCGAGTGATGGACGAAGTGGCTTGGACTGGAAAAGGGCGCGGCATCGACCTCGACGAGCCGGGCGCCGACGGCCCGCAACGCCTGCTTCTTTTCTTCGGACTGGGTGCGCGGCATGACGATCACCGCCGGGTGGCCAAGAGCCGCGCCGACGAGGCTCAGCCCGATGCCTGTGTTCCCGGCCGTCCCCTCCACGATCGTTCCGCCCGGCCGCAGTTCGCCGGAGGCACGCGCCCGCTGGATGATCGACAGCGCGGCGCGATCCTTGATGGACTGGCCGGGATTCAGGAATTCCGCCTTGCCGAGGATTTCGCAGCCCGTCTCTTCGGACAGGCGGTTGAGGCGCATGAGCGGGGTTTGACCGATCAGGTCGAGGACTGAACGTGAAGACGTCACGGGATTTTCTCTTGAAGTCGGAGTTTCGGCTGGATCAGCCGACAGACTGTGCCTCACGCACGAGGTGAATGCCGCATTCCGTTTTTTTGGCTCCGGCCCAGCGTCCGTCACGCGATGCGTCGTTCGCTTCCACCGGCTGGGTGCAGGGCCAACAGCCGATGGACGGGTATCCGTTCAGGCTGAGCGGGTGACGCGGCAGCCGCTCCGCTTCAAACCGCTCTTCGATCTGGTCGGCAGACCAGCCTATCAAAGGATTGGCGCGCACCCGGCCTTCGAAGAACTCGAACGCCTTCATGTCCGCCCGATGAGCGGTCTGGTGACGCTTTCGCCCGGTGATGACCAGGTCGATGTCGGCGAGGGCGCGATCCAGCGGGCGCACCTTGCGGACATCGCAGCAGGCGTTGGGATCGGTCCTCCAGAGAGCCCCGGACGGATCCGTGCCTTCGAGGTCGCTTTTGAAGGGCGTCGCGATCCGGATGTCGGTCAGGCCGAAATGGCGCGCCAGAAGATCACGGTAGGACAGGGTCTGGAGGAAATGCATCCCGGTATCGATGAAGACGATCGGCGTGGTCGGGTCGATCCGGGCGACGAGGGACAACAGGACGGCGGATTCCGCTCCGAACGAGGACAGGACCCCAGGGCGCAGGCCCTGATTGTCCTTCAGCGCGACCCACAGGATCGATTCCGCCCGGTCTTCCTTGACGTAGGTATTGAAGTCGTCGGCGACCCGGGCGGTGAAACGCGGGCGGTTCGGCGCCTCCAGCACAGGCGGAGTGGCCGCTTGCGCGCCGGCCGACCGGCGGTCGCGACGCCAGATCGGAAGCTCCCGGCTGACCGCGGGCTGGTAAGCCACGCTGAATGCCCCGTCCATTCGACGCCAGGCGGCCACGTCGCCGTCAGCGCCGACGACGACGCCGTCGAAAC
The DNA here is from genome assembly GCF_965278935.1 of Brevundimonas sp. Taxonomy (GTDB): domain Bacteria; phylum Pseudomonadota; class Alphaproteobacteria; order Caulobacterales; family Caulobacteraceae; genus Brevundimonas. The sequence continues at coordinate 2,492,354 of NZ_OZ257124.1, forward strand.
CGGTCCGACGGAGGTGCCGCACCTGATCCGGGATCAGCCGACCGTCGGCGATCAGCTGACCCGCGAACCCCCGCTCGCGAAGCACGGAGGCCAGAGAGAAGCCTCGCCCGTCCCGGAAAGCATCGAACTCAAGGATGATGACTCCAGCGTCACGGGCCGCCGCCTCGACCTCCTCGAGAGGGGCGGTCACCGGCAGTCGGACGCCTTCCGGCGCCTGTTCAAGCCACTGCATCGAGCCCCCCGTAGATCGCGTCCCGGAACGGCGCGACGCCGGTCCGCCGCACAGCAGCCAGGAAACTCTCGCCCTCCTCGCGAATTTCGAGATATCGGTTCAGCGTCCTTTCGACCGCGGGTGCGACCTCGTCGGCCGGCAGGCTGCGACCGACGATCTCGCCGAGCGCGGCGGTCTCGTCCGGCGAGCCGCCCAGAGTGATCTGGTAGTATTCCTCGCCCTTCCGATCCACGCCGAGAACCCCGATGTGGCCGACGTGGTGGTGGCCACAGGCATTGATGCAGCCGCTCATGTTGACCCGAACCGGGCCGAGGCGGTCCTGGAACTCCGGGTCGGCGAGCCGCTCGGACAGGGCCTGTGCGACAGGGATAGATCGGGCGTTGGCGAGGCTGCAGTAGTCGAGACCCGGGCAGGCGATGATGTCGGTCACGAGATCGGCGTTGGGCGTCGCCAGCCCCAGCGCCGATAGTCGCCGCCAGAGTTCGGGAACGTCGTCGAGCTTCACATGCGGCAGGACCAGATTCTGCTCATAGGCCGCGCGGACCTCGTCGAAGGCATACTCCGTTGCCAGGTCGGCGACCGCATCCATCTGGTCCGCGGTGATATCTCCGGGTACGCCGCCGCGTGGCTTCAGGGAAATGATGACAGCCGCATAGCCGGGGTGTTTGTGGCGTCGCACATTGTTGCGCGCGAACCGGCTGAACTGGCGATCGGCCAGGATCGTCCGGTCGAAGGCATCGCTGACCTTGGGCAGGCTCTCGAACGCGGGCGGCGCGAAATAGGTCTGGATGCGCGCGACCTCCTCTTCCGGAATGCGGAGATCTTCCCGCTTCAGGGTGGCGAAGTGGCGATCAACCTCGGCCCGAAAGGCGTCGATGCCGAGGGAAGCGACGAGAATCTTGATCCGCGCCTTGTGGATATTGTCGCGGCGCCCAAGAAGGTTCCAGGCCCGCAAGATAGCGGTCAGATAGGCCAGCAGGTCCTCGGCCGGGACGGCCGGCGCAATCTCCTGGGCGATGTGCGGCAGACGCCCCTGCCCGCCCCCGACGAAGACGCGGAAGGCCGTGCCGCCCTCCTCCCCGCGCACGATCTGCAAGCCGACGTCGTGGGTCCGGATCGCGGCGCGGTCTCGGGTCGCACCGGTCACCGCGATCTTGAACTTGCGCGGCAGGAAGGAGAATTCCGGGTGGATCGTCGACCACTGGCGCAGGATCTCGCACCAGGGCCGCGGATCTTCGATCTCGTCGTCCGCGCAACCGGCGAAGACGTCGGTCGTCACGTTGCGAATGCAGTTTCCGGACGTCTGGATCGCATGCATCTCGACCTCGGCGAGGTCGGAAAGCAGCGCCGGAATGTCGCTCAGGGCCGGCCAGTTGAACTGGATGTTGGTTCGGGTCGTGAAGTGGCCGTAACCCTTGTCATAGGTCCGGGCGATGTCGGCCAGACGATGAAGCTGACGGCCATCCATGGTCCCGTAGGGAATAGCGACGCGAAGCATGTAGGCGTGAAGCTGCAGATACAGGCCGTTCATCAGCCGCAGCGGCTTGAACTCATCCTCGGTCAGGGCTCCGGACACGCGACGGGCGACCTGGTCACTGAACTCGGTGATCCGCTCGCGGACAATGGCGGCGTCGAACTCGTCGTAGCGATACATCAGGCGTGATCCAGACTGTGACCGACCGTCGGCCCTCGGGCGCGGATGGTTTCCTTGAGCCGGTCCCGCCCGGACGGGCCGTGGACCTCGACATTGACCAGATAGGGACCGACGAATTCGGACGGCTCCAGAAGCGCGCGTTCGAGAGCGCGGTCGGCCGCTTCGCCGACGAAACGCGCCGCCTGGCCGAAGCTGGACACCGGCCGACCCGTGACGCCGGCATAGATGACCCGTCCGTCCGACAGACGATTGGCGGTCAGTATCTTCACGCTGCCGCTTCCTCTGAATGACGGCTACCCACTGCCTCCGCCCAGGCGGCTACCTCCCCGACCACGAGGAGGGCCGGGCTCGCGACCGCTTCGCGCCGGACCAGCTCAGCCAGGTCTTCGAGCCGGCCGGTGAATGTCCTTTGATCCGGACGGGATCCGTTCTCGATGATCGCGACCGGGGTCCGGGGATCGCGACCGCCGGAGATCAGACGGTCCTGAACAGTCCGGGCACCGGAAACACCCATATAGACCGCCAAGGTGTGATTGGGCGCGGACAGGGCCGACCAGTCGGCTTCAACGCCGCCCGGCCGGGTCTCGGCGGTGACGAAGGTCACGGCCTGGGCTTGGTCGCGGTAGGTCAGCGGGATCCCGGCCGCGGCGGCGCAGCCGAGCGCGGCCGTGATGCCCGGGACCACGACGACATCGACGCCGGCCGCGCGGACAGCTTCCAGTTCTTCTCCCCCTCGCCCGAACACGAAGGGATCGCCGCCCTTCAACCGGACCACCCTGTGACCCTGGCGGGCCTCGGCGATCAGCAGGTCGGCGATCTCGGCCTGGGGCACGGAATGATCGTTCCTCTGCTTGCCGACATAGATCCGATGGGCGTCGCGGCGTGCCCGATCCAGAATGGCCGTCGGCACCAGACGATCATGGACGATGACGTCGGCATCCTGGAGCGCGCGCAAAGCCTTAAGCGTCAGAAGCTCCGGATCCCCGGGTCCGGCTCCCACCAGATGGACGACGCCCGGCGGGGCGGCGTCGGTGTTGAGCAGGCGGAGCATGTGCCGGCGAGCGTCAGCGGTGCGGCCCTCGACCGCGAGATCGCGGGCCGGGCCACGGAAGGCTGCCTCCCAGAACCGTCGGCGCGCGGTGAAGTCGGGCAAGGTTGCGATGACGGTCTGGCGCAGGCCTTCCGCAAGCCGGGCCAGACGATCGAGACCGGCCGGCAAAGCCGCCTCGACACGCGACCTCACCTCGCGCGCCAGAACGGGCGCCACACCTCCGGTGGCGATACCGACGACGACGCCGTCGCGATCGATCAGCGCCGGAGTATGGAAATCGCTGAGGGCCGGCTGGTCGACGACATTGACCTGGGCGCCTCGGGCGCGCCCCCAAGCGGCCACTCGGTCGCGCAGGTCAGGATCCGCGACGGCGATAAAGACGAGCCGGGCGGCATCGAGATCCATCTCGGCGGGCCAGCGCGCGATGGCGTCTTCGGCCTGGGCAGCCGGGCCGGCGAACCACCTGACCTCGGCGCCGGAGCCATCGAACAGACGCGCCTTCGCGGCCGCGGCCGAGCCTTCGCCGACGATCACGATGGTCGCGCCGGGCAAGGGAATGGAAGCAAGGAAGACGCGCATCGGACCGGTTCCCGGCGCTCGTATGGCCGGGCTTTCGAACCGACGCCTACGAGCGGGGCTATTCGCCAACAAACGATATTGTCTTTGGGCGGCTGATAGGATTTCTATCAACGATGTCTCGCACCCTCCTCCCGCTGAACGCCCTTCGCGCGTTCGAGAGCGCCTCACGCCATCTGAGTTTCTCACGGGCGGCGGACGAACTCGCCGTCACCCCGGGCGCTGTCAGCCAGCAGATCCGCCAGTTGGAAGAAACCATTCGGGCGCCGCTGTTCAAGCGCGAGACCAAGGGCCTGCAACTCACCGATCTAGGGCGATCGGCCGCGCCGCTGGTGGCTGAGGGGCTGGACCGGTTGAGGGACGCCTCGACCCTGATGCGCGAACCTCCGCGCCGGCGTCAGGTCTCGATCAGCGTCGCACCGTCGTTCGCGTCCAAATGGCTGATGCCCCGGATGGACGACTTCCATCAGGCGCACCCGGAGATCGAGGTCTGGGTGTCGGCGGACATGGAGCCGGTCGCCTTCGATCACGGCACGACGGACCTGGCGATCCGCTACGGCGCGGGCGACTATGCCGGTCACGTCTCGGACAGGCTGCTGATTGAATCCGTCCTGCCGGTCTGCGCTCCGGCTCTGATGCAGGGTCCGAACCCGATCCGCGTTCCCGCGGACCTGAGCGGGCATGTCCTGCTGCACGACATGTCCAGCGACGGAGATGCCAGCCGACCCGACTGGCCGATGTGGCTGATGGCGCGTGGCGTGAAACATGGAGACGCGCGTCGAGGCTCGCGCTTCAACCAGTCGGCCATGCTGATCGAGGCGGCGGTCGCGGGTCGCGGGGTGGCCCTGGCGAAGCGAACATTGGCCCAGGCGGACCTGGCGGCCGGACGGCTGATCGCCCCCTTCCACGACGGCGGGGAAGTCGTCGGTTTCGCCTATCACGTCGTCCACCCGAAGACCCGCCCCCTGTCGCCGAGCGCTCAGGCCTTCACGGGATGGCTGAAGAAGCAGGCCGCCTTCCACGACAGCGGCCTGGACCAGCTCTAGGGCGTCTCAGGGCCACGGCAGATTTTCTGCCCGGGACGTTTAGAAGAAGTCGTTCGCGGCCAGGCGCGACCGCCTCCTAACAGGCGGACCTCACGAATGAGGCTCCGCATGACCGACGTCGCCGTTCTCGAAAAGCCCGTCGCGTCCGCGGTCTGGCACGAACAGCCCATCCTCTGGACGAGGCGCTGGACCGATCGACTGTTCAGTTTCGCGATCGAGAGGCCGGAAAGCTTTCGCTTCCGCTCGGGCGAGTTCGTCATGATCGGCTTGCCCGCCGAACAGCCGGGCGGAAAGCCGACGGTGCGCGCCTATTCGATCGCAAGCCCGGCCTGGGCGGAAGAACTGGAATTCTTCTCGATCCAGGTGCCGGACGGCCCCCTGACTTCCCGTCTGGGCCTTCTCGAAGCCGGCGACCGGGTACTGCTCGGCAAGAAGTCCACTGGGACTCTGGTGCTGGACGCCCTGACCGGCGGCGCCCGTCTGTATCTCATCGCCAGCGGCACCGGACTGGCGCCCTGGCTCGCCGTACTGCGCGATCCCGAAACCTGGGAGCGGTTCGACGAGGTGATCGTCACCCACACGGTTCGGGAAGCCGGGGACCTCGCATATCGCCAATTTCTTATCCAGAACATTTACGACGATCCGCTCGTCGGCGACCTCGCCCGCGGCCGGCTGGTCTATTATCCGACGGTCACGCGCGAGCCCTTCGTCCGGACCGGCCGGATCACCGATCGGATCGACAGCGGCGCGTTCTTCGCAGATCTGGGCCTCGGCAGGGGCTTCGACCCTTCCGTGGACCGCGCCATGCTCTGCGGCTCGACCCCCATGATCCGCGACGTCGCCGCCCGGCTCGAAAGCGCCGGTCTGACCGAAGGCTCGAACGCGGCTCCGGCCCAGTTCGTTCTCGAACGCGCATTCGTCGGCTGATCGCAGAAAAACTACTCGGCCGCTCCAGTTCATATCGTTCGACCCCGGATGTCGGCGAGCGCTTGAATGGCCCATCTCCGAGGATCCGATGACACTGACCGCGCCGCTCGCTCGCCTGTCCGATACGCCTCCGGCGCCCCTGAGGGCGCGCGGACCGCTATCCCCTCACCTTCGCCGGCTCGAGGCGGAGGCGATCGAGATCTTTCGCGAGGTGGCGGCGACGGCCCGCAATCCGGTCATGCTCTATTCCATCGGCAAGGACTCCGGTGTCCTGCTGCACCTTGCTGCGAAGGCCTTCTACCCGGCCCCACCTCCCTTCCCGTTGCTGCACGTCGACACGACCTGGAAGTTCCGGGACATGATCCGCCATCGCGACACCGTCGCCGACACCTATGGCGTTCGCCTGATCGTCCACATCAACGAAGACGGCGTCCGGCGCGGTATCTCGCCGCTGGCCTCGGGCTCTTCCGTGCACACCCAGGTGATGAAGACGGACGCCCTCAAACAGGCGCTCGACCTGCACGGCTTCGACGTCGCCCTCGGCGGCGCCCGGCGCGATGAGGAAAAGAGCCGCGCCAAGGAACGGATATTCTCGGTTCGAGGACCGGGCCACACCTGGGATCCTCGTCGGCAGAAGCCGGAGCTCTGGACCCTCTGGAACTCCAGTCTGATGCCCGGGGAATCCCTGCGGGTCTTCCCCCTCTCCAACTGGACCGAACTCGACGTCTGGGAATACACCCGCCAGCAGGGCATCCCGGTCGTTCCCCTCTATTTCTCGGCGCCGCGCCCGGTGGTGGCGCGAGCTGGCGCCTGGATCGTCCGCGACGACGACCGGCTCGAATTGGCCTCAGGCGAGGTGCTCGAGACCCGGCACGTCAGGTTCCGATCCCTCGGCTGCTACCCCCTGTCTGCGGCCGTTGAATCCGATGCCGAAGACATCGACGACGTGATCGCGGAACTTCGGGCGAGTCGAAGCTCGGAACGCCAGGGGCGTCTGATCGACGCCGACGAAACCGCTTCGATGGAGCGCAAGAAGCGCGAGGGGTATTTCTGATGGACGGCGAGGCCTTGACCCGTTTCCGCGCCGCGCCGGATCGTCCCCTTCGCGATCACCTGCGCTTCCTGACCTGCGGCTCCGTCGACGACGGCAAATCCACCCTGATCGGTCGGCTGCTCCACGAAACCGGCCAGATCGCCGACGATCAGCTGGCCACACTCGAACGCGACAGCCGGCGTTACGGCACGACGGGCGACGGTCTGGACTTCGCCCTGCTGCTCGACGGCCTTGAGGCCGAACGCGAGCAAGGCATCACCATCGACGTCGCCCACCGCTATTTCTCGACGGCACGGCGCAATTTCATCGTCGCCGACACGCCGGGTCACGAGCAGTACACGCGCAACATGGCCACCGGCGCGTCCGGCGCCGACGCGGCGGTCATCCTCGTCGACGCGACACGCGGCATCACGGCCCAGACCGAGCGTCACAGCCGCATCGTCTCCCTGTTCGGCATCCGGCATGTGATCTTGGCGGTGAACAAGATCGATCTGGTCGATCACAACCCCGCGGTCTTCCATGACATCGAAAAGGCCTACGCCGCCTTCGCCGCCGGTCTGTCGTTCCGGTCGGTGACTGCCGTCCCCATCAGCGCCCGTCACGGCGAGAATATCGTCGAGCGCAGCCCGACCCTGAGCTGGTATGCGGGGCCGACCCTGATCGAGGCGCTGGAAGGCCTTCCCGTTGAAGACGGCCGCCTGGCGCGCCCCTTCCGGTTCGTCGTCCAGTACGTCAATCGCAGGGACCAGAGCTTTCGCGGCTACGCCGGCACGGTCGCCTCGGGCCGTATCCGAGCCGGGGACCAGATCGCCGTCAGCCCCTCGGGACGAACGGCGACCGTATCGCGCATCGTGACCTGGGACGGCGATCTAACCTCAGCGGAGGCCGGCGACGCCGTCACAATCGTTCTCAAGGACGACGTCGATATTGCGCGGGGCGACGTTCTCGCCCCGCCGTTCGCCCGGCCACAGAGCGTCGAGCGGTTCTCGGCCAGTCTGCTCTGGATGGACGACACGCCCTTTTCGGCAGGCCGGGCATTGCGGATCCGGATCGGGTCGAGGACCGCGTCCGCCAAGGTCGCCCTCGTCGACGCAGAGGTGGGCGAAGCCGCGACCCTGGCGCCGAACGACATCGCCCGCGCCGCTGTCAGCCTGTCTTCGTCCATCCCGTTCGACTCTTTCGCGGACAATCCCGCCTTGGGCAGTTTCACCCTGATCGACCGCGAGACCGGCGCGGTCGTCGCCGCCGGAGTGGCGGAGAAGCCGCTGGACCAGGCGCGCAACATCTATCCGACGGCCGAGGCCGTTTCCCGCCGCGAGCGCTCGGCGCTGAACGGGCACGAGGGTGGGGCGATCTGGATGACCGGGCTCTCGGGGTCCGGCAAATCGACCATCGCCGCAGTCCTGGAGCGCGAGCTTCACGCCCGTGGGGTGCGCACGATTTTGCTGGACGGCGACAACCTGCGTCACGGCCTCAACCGCGACCTCGGCTTCTCCCCGGAGGATCGCGCGGAGAATGTCCGACGCGCCGCCGAGGTCGCCCGTCTGTTCGCGGAAGGCGGCGTCATCAGCATCTGCGCATTCATCTCGCCCAACGAAACCGCACGGCAGGCGGCGCGGGAGCGGCTGCCGGCCGGCGCCTTCCTGGAAGTGTTTGTCGATGCGCCCATCGACGCCTGCAGGGCGCGAGATCCCAAGGGCCTGTACGCCCGGTCGGACGCCGGTCAGATCGTCGACCTCACCGGCGTGGACAGTGGGTACGAACCGCCGCGCAGTCCGGATCTGGTCGTCGATACCCTGCGACTGTCTCCCAGGACGGCGGCCCAGCGTATTCTCGCCCTGCTCGAGGAACGCCGCTGGATCGGCGCCGTCTGATCAGACCCGGCGCCCTGTTGAAGGTCTGCTTTCAAGTCGCCAGTCCCGCCTGCTGGGACCAGACCAGCGTCAAGCCGCAAGTGGCGGGGTCTTCATCATGGTTTCGGCGAGGCGACACTTTAGGTGTCGCTTCGCCGGTCCAGAACTCCCGTTTGACGCCTTGGGTGGCCGTCAGACACCCACTGGCGTGACCGCCTCTGCGGCCTCGGGCTCCCCGGCCTTGGGCGGCGTCACAGCATCGGCCTGCTTGCGGGCGAGCCAGATCAGCACCGAACCGATCAGAGGCGCCAGGATCAGGGCGAGGAGCGCATAGCGCAGGGATTGCTCCGCGTAGGTTGGTGCAAGCGTGTCGCTGAGCACGCCAACAAACAGCGGGGCCAGGGTGCCGGCGATGAGGGCCATCGCGGTCAGCACCAGGGTTGACGTAAGTCCCCGTTGCGAGGCCGGAACCAGCGACACGGCGATCGCGATACAAGGACCGTGCGTACTGGCGATCATGAAGTTCAGCACGAGAATGCTGATTACCATGACCGGTATCGACGGGGCGAACAGGAACATGGCGAATGCGGGTACGGCGAGAGGCAAGGCCAGGATCGGCACTGTGAGCCCGGACAGACGGTTCCCGCTTTTCTGAACCAGCCTCGTGGCCAGCATGCCCGACAGAATGGCGCCGAGAACGCCTCCAGCCACTGCGGGAGGGCCGACGAGAGCCCCCACGACGCTCTCCGGCACGTCATAGGATCGCTGGAGGAAGGTCGGGGCCCAGGTCGGCAGGGTCGCCAGAATGATGTGCGAAAAACTGTAGCCCAGAGCGAGCATCGCCAGCCCGGGAACCGAAACGATCTTGCGGATCGACAGGAACAGTCCATCGATCCTGGGGAGCGCCAGATCCCCGGTCGTTGCAGGCGCGGGCGCTCGTTTGGTCGAGGGCATCGTAAGGGCGATGAGCACGACGAGCACCAGCCCGGCGAGTCCCATCGCGATGAACATCATCCGCCACCCCCCCAGAGCGGCCGTCAGAACGCCCGCCAGAATGGAGCCGGCTACGATGCCCACGCCGGTGCTGGACTGGAAGATCCCGACCGACCGCTGAAGTTTCGGCCCCGGGAAGAAGTCGGCAAGCAGCGACATGGCGACCGGGAAGACCGTCGCCTCGCCCACGCCGACCAGCACGCGGGTGATCGCGAGCGTGTTGAAGTCATGAACGAAGCCGGTTGCCGCCGTCGCGCCGGTCCACATCAGGACACCGAGCACGAGGATCATCTTGCGATCCCCCCGGTCCACCCAGCGGGCGATCGCGATACCGGCGACCAGATTGAAGATGGAAAAGGCGAGGCCCGAGATCAGACTGTACTGCGTATCCGTGAGCAGCAGGTCTTCCATGACCGACTTGGCCACGATCCCCAGAAGGGCGCGGTCGGCGTAGTTGAACACATTGGCGAGGAACAGCAGCGCCAGTCCGTAGACCGCTATCGCACCGCCGCGCCGCATCATGTCTGGTTCCGTCGTGGTCATGGGTTCCTTCACCGTCAGGCAGAGAGGGCCGCTACTGTGTCGCTCGCTGGAATAGCATGTCGTATCGACCGGCATGGATAACGCCAGACCCTCCACCGAAGAGCCTGGCGCCGGCGGCGGCACGCCGCCGGTATCCATGGATCAGAAGTTCAAGCCAAGCCGCACGCCGTAGGTCCGGGGCGCACGGTAGGAGGCCGTAAACGGGCTGGAAGGCGGCCCTGCGGCCGAACCCCGCGCCTCGCCGGTGCCGGCGTAGAAGACCGGCACGGACTCGTCGGTGAAGTTGTTGACGTAGCCCGTCAGACGCCAGATCTGGCCGCTGTCGTAGGTGAGAGAGAAGTCCGCCGTCACGACAGGCTCGGCCTCCATGTACGGCAGGTAGTCGGTGCTGCCGATCCAGACATTGCCGCGATACTGACCGCGCAGGTCGGCCACGATCTCGGCTCCGTTGGACAACGGGATGGTCTGCTGGATGCCGGCGGCGCCGGTCCAGTCGGCTGCGTTCAGGGTCGGGTACCCTGCGGTGTTCAAGCCGCCGGACGTGATGGTTCCCGAAATCTCGGTGTCGAGATGCTGGACGTTCAATGTCAGCAGGGTGTTCTCGCTGAGCAGGAAGCGGGTTTCCAATTCCTGGCCGAAGATGTCGACCGAGCCTTGGTTCACCGTCAGGAAGACGGTGTTGTTGTAGCCGCCGACGCCGAACGGAGGCGTCCAGTCGTCCACGCCGAACTGCGAGACCTGTTGGTCTTCGAACTCGTACTGGAAGACCTCAAAGTTCAGCAGCAAGCGACGATCCAGGAAGTAGTTCTTGGAGCCGAGAGTGATCGCATTCACGAATTCCGGATCGTAGGTGTTTCCGGTGACGGTCGTCGGCGCGGCGGGCGCGGTGCTGCCGAACCCGGCGAGCGGCGTCGCGAAGAAGAAGCCACCCGCCTTGTACCCGCGCGCGTAGCTCAGATAGAGCAGCGAGTCTTCGGCCAGATCATACTCGATGCCGGCGTTGTAGGTGACCTCGCTCCAGGAATCCGAGGCGTTCACCGCCACGGAGGCGGCGCCGGCGGTGCTGGTGCCGGCGAAGGTCTTGTCATCGTTGGTGTAGCGGACGCCGGCGGTCAGACGCAGCGAATCCGTGATGTTCAACCGCCCCGACGCGAACGCCGCCCAGCTTTCGGTCGTCGAGCCGATCACCTGGTTGGTCGCGGTAGGAAGGTTGTTCGGATAGCTCGGCTGAATCTGGAACAGGCTGTCGACCGTCTCGTCCAGATAGAAGGCGCCGACGATGTAGGAGAACCGCTGCGAATCGTCCGAAGCGAAACGGGCTTCAACCGTCTTCGATTCGCTCTCTTCATCCGTCCGCAGATTGGTCGTTCCAACGGCCTGAGACAGCAGATTTGTCGTCCGACGGGCGGGAATGACAGTCAGGGTCCCCCCGGCGACATTCCATTCGATCAGGCCGGTGATGCCCGCGAAGGTGTCGTCCCGGCTACCGTCGACGCGGCAAGGGCTGGCGCCCGTGGTGTACCACCAGTCGTCCCAGTCCAGACTGCCGGTCGAGGTCGGGCTGCGATCCACGCCATCGCAACGATCGTTGATGTCGATCCAGGTCTCGCCGTTCAGCGGCTGGCCGTCGGTGACATAGCGGCGGAACGGCGGCGGACCGCCGGCGGCGCTGAAGGTCGAGTTCAGCAGGGTCGAACCGCCACCCTTGCCGCCCTGATGGTGAACGTCGGCGCCGATCTGCAGCGTCAGGTCTTCGGACGGCTCAACGCGCAGGGTCAGACGCCCCGACTCGCCGACATCATCGCCCAGCCCCGACTGGTAGAAGCCTTCGCGGCTGACCGAGCTGAAAGCAGCCCGAACTGCGGCCCGCTCGCCCAGCGGCACATTCAGCGCACCGTTGGCGCGCAGAAGATCATAGTTGCCCCTTTCGACCAGCAGATTGCCGCCCAGCTGACCGATGACCGGCGACCGTGGAATGATATTGACCGCGCCGCCCGTTTGGTTTCGGCCGTAGAAGGTGCCCTGCGGGCCCTTCAGGACCTCGACGCGCTGGAGGTCGTAATAGAGACCCGCCACCGCGGTGGTGCGAGTGATCGGCACGCCGTCGTAGTTAAATCCGACAGTCGCATCAGTGTAGGGATTCAGCGGGTTGTTGCCGACGCCGCGGATGCTCGTCTGAGGATAGGGGCCGGAGACCTGGTTGAACTGGACTGACGGCACCGCGCGGGTCAGATCGCCCGGATTGGTGCCGACGTTCTCGAGCTCCTGCGGCGTAACCGCATCCACCGAGATCGCGGCGCGCTGCGCGCTCTCCGAGCGGCGCTGGGCCGTGACGACGACTTCATCGAGCTGCGTCGAGTCCCGATCGGGCGTGGTTGCCTGTTGAGCGTGCGCAGGCAGCGCAGCGGTCACAGCAACGAGCGCCGACGTCAACGCAAGCAAAGTTCTGTAGCTCATTTCTTACCTCCCCTTTTGCACGGACTGTCCGTGCAGAGCTCTGCGGCCCTTTGATCCTCACGATGAGGACACTTATATCCTGCTAACAGGAATTCACGGGGGCGGCAACCAAACTCGTCGGTAATCAGTGATCTGATCGATAGCGCGTCGCCCGCAGATATTTTCGGAATCCCCGAAGCGCCGCCGGTCCCGTATGTGACTGAAGAAGCCCGCTGTGCTCTCATGCCATTGGCTGTAAAGCCCCACGTCCATGGCGACATGAAAACCGAGAGCGTTGAATGATCAGACGTCTCTTCAGATTCTTGCCAAGGGTCCTGTTGACCTTGTTATTCCTAGACACCGGAAAACCCGGTCCCTAGTTTGCGGTCAGTGCGCATCCTTTCCAAGGCGACGTGAGGAGACCTATGAAGCTCGCAACCCTTCCCAATGGCAGCCGGGACGGCCGTCTCGTGGTCGTGTCACGGAATCACACGCTCGCCGCGTCGGCTGAGACCATCGCATCGACCCTGCAAGATGCGATTGAACGCTGGAGCGAGGTCGAAACGCCGCTGAGAGCTCTGGCCGAGCGCCTTGAAAACGGGTCGGCGTCCGGCGCATTCGAGTTCGTCGAGGCCGAGGCGCTCGCTCCCCTGCCCCGCGCCTGGCAATGGCTGGACGGATCGGCCTACGAGAGCCACGGAGCCCTGCTGCGGGCCGTCTCCGGCCGCGCCGCGCCGCCCAACGACGGCCCCCTGATGTATCAGGGTCTTTCGCACACCTTCTATTCCGGGACCGACGACTTCCCGACTCCCAGCGAAGAGCACAACATCGATTTCGAGGGTGAGTTCGGCATCATCGTCGATGACGTGCCGATGGGAGTCTCTGTCGAGGATGCGGCGAAACACATCAGGCTGGTCGTCATGATCAACGACTGGTCCCTGCGTGGCTTCGCCATGCGCGAATCGAAGATCGGCTTCGGCTGGGTCCAGGCCAAGCCGCCTTGCAGCGTGGGGCCCGTCGCGATCACGCCGGACGAACTGGGCGAGTTCTGGCGTGACGGCCGGGTCGACCTGCCGCTGATCGTCGACTGGAACGGCGAGCGGTTCGGCGCCGCTCAAGGCTATCACATGGCTTGGTCCTTCCCCGAACATGTCGCCCACGCGGCCAGGAGCCGCTCGCTGTGCGCCGGAACCGTCATCGGCGGCGGCACGGTATCCAACGAGAACTTCCGCGAGGTCGGATCCTCCTGCATCGCCGAGCGCCGGGGCATCGAGACCCTCGACGAAGGTAAGGCCCACACCCGGTGGATGAGGTTCGGCGACCGCGTCCGCATGGAGACGACCCTGCCAGACGGCACGCCGCTGTTCGGCGTCATCGATCAGAAGGTCGTGCAGGGGTGATCCACGAAATCGCAGAAATCGAAGTCCTGGAAGGCCACGAGACCGACTTCGAGGCCGCGGTGCTCAGGGCTGCCCCCCTGTTCAAGGGCTCGCGCGGCAGCCACAGCTTCGTCCTGACCCGCTCGATCGAGCATCCGCAACGCTTTCGCCTGACGGTCGGATGGGACACGGTCGAGGACCACATGGTTCATTTCCGGGAGAGCGAGGCCTTTCAGGGCTGGCGCGCCCTCGTCGGCCCCCACTTCGCCTCGCCCCCGCGCGTCGAGCACGTCTCCACCGTCATCGACGGCTTCTGACACCACCTCAAAATCATGACAGCACTCGCCGCCGTCGATAGCGCGGCCACGCCGCCGTCCGGGATTTATCGATCAAGTTCGACGGCCGGAACCTCGACGATTGCCGGCTGACCCGGACCGAGATCGAGGTCGACACCCTGCCGGGCGTGATCCTGTTCCTGGCTTCTGACGCCTCGGCCTCGATCACCGGAACCAGCTTGCTGGTCAATGGCGGCGGGACGGCCGATTAGCGGAAATCGGGCTTGCGGCCTTCCTGCACGTGCACGTCCGGCAACGGCTGGCCGTCTACGGTCGCCGGCCTGGCGTCCAGCAGGACAAAGGCGACCCGCGCGACCGTATCCGTGCTGTTGCGCCAGGCGTGAATGGTGCCGCGCTGAATGGCGATATCGCCGGCACTCATCGTGGTGATCGCGCCGTCGTCCAGGATCAGTTCGACCTGGCCGGTCAGGACGATGCCGTAGTCCAGGCTGCTGGTCCGATGCATCGGCGAGCATCCGCCCGGCATCATCTCGATGATGCGCAGCACCGATCCGCCCGGCAGGGTCAGCTGGGCCGCCCGCTCACGGCCATGCTCAGCCGTGTCCAGATCGACGGGTGAGCCCGCGGTCGTCCACACGACGGCGGCGCTGGAGACCCCGCTCGGGTTCATCCGTAGATCGAGGTTCGAGTCATCGGTGACGACGGCCCGTCCCTGAGCGTCATGGCCGGTGACAATGCAACGGATGTGGTCGGACATGATGAACTCCGTGATCAGGTCTGGTTGGAAGCCGGCGCGGCGCCCGGCAGGATTTCGAGCAGACGCACGCCGTCGACGGTCGCCGGGATCGCATCCAGAAGGACGAAGGCGATCCGCGCGGGTGTGTCGGCGCTGGGATTGCTCCAGCCATGCATCGTGCCTCGCTTAACGACGATGTCGCCTTGTTCGACCCGCGTGACGGATACATCGTCGGTCAGGTCGACGACGCCGGAAAGCACGATGCCGTAGTCGAGGCTGCTGGTCCGGTGCATCGGCGTACGCGCGGCGGGGGCCAGTTCGACGATCCGCAGGGACGAGCCTCCCGCGACTGTCAGACCCGAAGAGCGATCGCCTCCATCCATGGGATCGTCGTTGTCGATCGGGTGGCCCGAGGTGGTCCACAGCTGGGTGAACCCCACGGTTCCAGCCGGGTTGGTTCGACCTTCGAGCAACGCATCGGAGACGACCACGGCCCGGCCGTTCGCGTCATGACCGGTGACGATGCGGCGAATGGACTGCATCGGCCGATCAGCTTCCGTCGGTGATCACAGTGCCCCCGTCAACGACCAGGGTGTGGCCATTGACGAACCCACCAGCCGGGGATGCGAGAAACACAGCGGCGCCGGCGATCTCGGCGGGAAGCCCCATACGACGAAGCGGGGTCATCTGCATGCGGCGCTCAAACACCGCCTTGTCCGCCTTGAAATGGTCGGCCAGGACCGTGTCGATCAGGCCAGGCGCGATCGCATTGGTCCGCACGCCCTTTGGCCCCCACTGCACAGCGAGGTTGCGGGCCAGTTGCATGACGCCGGCCTTGGCCATGGCATAGGCCTCGATTCGGGCGTTGCCACGCAACCCCGAGAGGCTGGCCATCAAGGTCACCGAGGCCCCCGGACGTCCTTCCATGACGGGAAGGGCATGTTTGGTCAGCAGCACCATCGAGCGCAGGTTGATTGCGATCACCCGGTCAAAGCTGGTCATATCCAGCGGCCCTGCGGCGGGGCCACCTGTGATCCCGGCGTTCGACACGAGAATATCGATACCGCCGAATTGTCGGGTTGTCTGGGTCACGAGGCGGGCGATCGCGGCGTCGTCGCCAACATCGCAGGGGATCCCGGTTGCGCCAAGGGCGGCGGCGGCGGCGGCGGTATCGGCGACGTTCTCGCTCGAAACCACGACCGTGGCTCCGTGAGCGACCATCGCCTCTGCGATCGCATAGCCCAGGCCACGGGTGGACCCGGTCACCACAGCGACCTTCCCCGAGAGGTCGAACAACTCCTGCATCACATCACCATCCCGGCCAACTCCCCTTCGCGTCTTATCGAGCGATTATTCCTTTGGTACGGAATAAACCGGCTCACGACAAGACCGGTTCGCGCGCAACCGACGCCGTAAAGACCATAAATATACGTCCCAGGAAGTGACCCCGATTGCCTTCGCGCGTTTTATTCCTTATTGTAGGAATACCGGCCCTGAAGAGCCGTACTCAAGGGAGAAGGCATCGTCTTCGTCATCGTCCTGCGGCGCAACGCCGAAGGGATGGCGCATACCGTCCGCGATGCGGGCCCCTCACGAAATTCACGAAACACGACAAGCAATCAGCCTGGGACAGACCATCATGAACGCCCGAGTAACCGACCTCCACTACGTCGCCCACGCCGTGCCCGATCTGGCGGCCGAGCGTAAATTCTACGGCGAAACCTGGGGCCTGACCGAGGTCGCCGAGGACGACGGCAAGGTCTATTTCGCCGCCGAGGGCTCGGAGCTGCCGTTCGTGATCCGCCTGCGCCAAGACGACGAGAAGAAGACCGATCTGATCGGGTTCTCGGCTGCGTCCAAAGCAGACGTCGACGCCCTGTACGCCCAGGCCCTGGCGGCCGGCGCCAAGTCGATCCAGGAACCCGGCCCAGCCGCCGGACCCGCCGGCGGTTACGCGGCCCGGTTCTTCGATCCCGACGGTCGCGCCATCGAGGTTATCTCCGACACCAACAAGCGCACGGCCCGCACGCTGAACCCCGGCGAGGCCATCCCGACCGGTCTGAGCCACATCGTGCTGCATTCGCCGAACCACAAAGGCCTGTCCAAATTCTACGAGGACGTTCTGGGCTTCAAGGTATCCGACTGGATGGGCGAGTTCATGGTGTTCCTGCGCTGCAACCCGGCGCACCACCGTCTGGCCATCATGCCCGGCAAGCCGGCGCTGAACCACGTCGCCTTCGACGTGAACACGGTCGACGACCTGATGCGTGGTCTGGCGCGGATGACCAAGGAAGGCGTCAAGCTGAACTGGGGTCCGGGTCGCCACGTCGCGGGTCAGAACACCTTCTCCTACTACTCGACCCCCAACGGCAACGCGGTGGAATACACCTCCGATCTGGAAGAGGTGGACGAGGAGACCTGGGTCCCGACGACCTACGTCATGGGCCCGGATACGACCGATCAGTGGGGAACGGGCCGGATCATCACCGGGAACGTGCCGCCCCACACGATGGATGCGGACAACGGTCTCTGGCGCGTGCCGGCCTGATCGCAGGGCTGGGGGAAATCTCATGGTAAAGGATGTTCTGGTCGTCGGCGGCGGCATCGGGGGCATGTCCGCCGCGCTGGCGATGGCGCGTAACGGCGTCACTGTGACGCTGATCGACAGCGATCCGAATTGGCGGGTCTACGGCGCCGGCATCACCATCACCGGGATGTCGCTGCGCGCGTTCGATCAGCTGGGCGTGCTGGATCAGATTCGCGAGCGCGGCTTTGTCCACACCGGGATGCGGCCGATGCGGTTCGACGGGGAGCGCATCCCGGGTCCGCCACCGGCTCCGCCGGGCGCGCCGCCGATCATGTGCGGCGGAGGCATCATGCGCCCCGTGCTGCACGACATCCTGTCGACCGAGGTCAGGGCCGCCGGGATCGAGGTCCGGCTGGGCGTCACCGTCGACCATCTGACCCAGGACGACAACGGCGTGGACGTAGTGCTGACCGACGGCTCGACGGCGCGCTATGATCTGGTCGTCGGCGCCGACGGCATCTATTCCAAGATGCGCGAGATGATCTTCCCCGACGCGCCCAGGCCGCAGTTCACCGATCAGGGCTGCTGGCGGATCGTGGCCGAGCGCCCGCCCGAAGTGGATCGCGCCGAGATCTATTTCGGCGGCCCCCTCAAGGTCGGAATGTCGCCGATCTCCCAATCCCACATGTACGTCTTCCTGCTGGAACACGTGCCTGGCAATCCGTGGTTCGCCCCGGAGACCCACGTCGAGCATCTGGCCAGGCTCATGGCGCCGTTCGGCGGGAACATCACGGCGGTGCGCGAGAACCTCGGCGAGCACTCGCAGATCGTCTACCGACCACTGGAATGGCTGTTGCTGCCCGATCCCTGGTACAGCGGTCGCGTCGTCCTGATCGGCGACGCCGCCCATGCGACGACACCACACATGGCGTCGGGCGCCGGGGTCGCGGTCGAAGACGGACTGGTCCTCGCCGAGGAACTGGCACGGACAGACGATGTCGCCCAGGCCCTCCGCGGCTTCATGGATCGCCGGTTCGAGCGTGCCAAACTGGTCGTCGAGACCTCGGTCCAGCAGGGCCGAAACGAGATCGACGGCACGGAACGCCAGCAGCAGACGAACATCCTGGCCGTGGCCTCCAAACAGCTCGCAGCCGCCTTCTAGACGGCCGCTTTCCAGACGGCGGGGCCGCGTCGAACGCGGCCCCGATCGACCTTCGAGACAGGAACCCGAGATGAGTTTGCTTGATCCGCGCATCGCCGCGCCACGCACCCTTGAAGAACTCAAGGCGGACGTTATCCGCCGCATCGAGACCAACGGCTATCCCGGCCGGGGCATCCGCATCGCCGACGCCCGGGTCGCGATGGAGTCGTTGAGCTCGCTCGACGCCGACGAGTGGGCGAAGGTCTGGACCGAGGCCGGTGATCGCGTGGTCGCGGAGGCCGAGGCGGTCGTCTCGACGGACGACCAGCGCGAGCTCTACAAGACCGCTTTCTCGACCTACACCATGGGCCGGTTCCCCACTCCGACGACAACAGGCAAGAAGGCCGCCTACGAGAAGGCGCTGGCCGCCTACATGAGTTATGCCGAACGGCTGCCGCAAAAGCTGGAAGTCGTCCGCATTCCCTTCGAGGGTTCGGAGATCATCGGCTATTTCCGCAAACCCGAAGGTGAAGGCCCCTTCCCGCTGATGGTCCAGTGCGGCGGGCTGGATTTCTGGAAGGAACAGGTCGCCGACGAGGCGCTGAACTATGTGCCCCACGGCATCTGCGTCTTCGGCGTGGACATGCCGGGCACGGGCCAGGCTCCGATCAAGGGCGACGTGGGTTCGGAACGGATGTTCTCGGCCATCTTCGACTGGGCCGAGACGCGTCCCGATATCGACGCGACACGGATGTTCATGCGGGGCGTCAGCTGGGGCGGCCACTGGGCCACCCGCGTCGCCATCCTGGAGAAGGATCGCCTTCTGGGCGCCATCAACCACGGTGGCTCGGTGCACCACTTCTTCCAGCCCGAATGGCAGCTGAAGGCACTGGGCACGCGCGAATACATGCTCGATCTTTTCGGGGCGCGCGCCAACGTCTTCCAGGTCGAGACGCTGGATGAGTTTCTGGAATACGGACCGCGGATGTCGCTGCTGATCGACGATCAGATCGACAAGCCCTGCGCGCCGATGCTGGTCATGAACGGCGCCAAGGACAGCCAGGTGCCGATCGCCGATCTTCTGCTGCTGCTGCAACGCGGTGACGCCAAGGAGGCCTGGGTCAATCCGAAGGGCGTCCACATGGGCTTCGGCGCGGGCTACGGCCCCGAGCGGACGATCAAGGAGATCATCCTGCCCTGGCTGCTGAAGAAGCTCGCCCAGCATGACCAGGCGTTGGCTTCGGCTGCCAACGGGTAACCACCAGGTCAGGCGGACAGCCCGGCAAAGCGCTCAAGATGCCAGCGGACGTCTCCGATCGATCGCTCGATGAGCGTCAGCCGCTTCACATAGTCGCCGGCGGGATACTCGTCGGTCAGGGCAATTGCGCCGTGAAGCTGGATCGCCGACTGACACACGATCCGAGACGCCTTGCCGATCGCCGCCCGGGCCGCCGACACGTCCCGTGATCGCCTGCGTTCGTTCGTGTCGCTGACGGCGACCGTGGCCAGCATCGCCATGGAGGTGGCCAGTTCGAGGTTGATCCGCATATCTACCGCGCGATGTTGGAGAACCTGGAATTTGCCGATGGCCTGCCCGAACTGCTCGCGGGTCTTTAGATAGTCGACGGTCATGTCACAGAGCGCGGCCATCAGGCCGACGGCTTCGTTTGCGAACGCGGCACTGGTCCGGTCCATGGCCCAGGCGACCGACGCTTGCGCTTCCCCCTCCATGCCAAGCCGTGCCGAAGACGGAACGAAACATCCGTCGAGTTGCAGGTCGGCGGCCCCCGCGCGGTCGTAGAGTTTGATCGGCCACACCGAGACGCGCTCGGCCGTCGCGGGCACGAGAAACAGGGTCAGGCCGCGGTCGGTCTTCGCCGAGATCAGAAACAGGTCCGCGCCATCCCCCGCGAACACCATCGCCTTGTGGCCCGTAAGCCTCCAGCCCCCGTCCACGGCGACGGCCGTCGTGGCGACTTCATCGGATCCCTGATCGACCGTTTCATGGTGAGCGAGAACGGGCCGTCCGGCGCCTTCGACAAGGGACGACAGCACGGCCTGCTTCTGATTCTCGTCGCCGAGCCGGGAGACAAGGCCGGCGGCCGTCACGACCACGGGGCCGAAAGCGCCCGCGCCTCCGCCCCGGCCAAGCGCCTGCAGGATGATTGCAAGATCCTCGAAGGTCCCGCCGCTGCCGCCGTCCGCTTCCCCGATCTCGGCGCCCAGCAGGCCCAGTTCGGCAAGACGTGGCCAGAGAGCCGAGCCGGCTTGGGAGTTGTCGCGCCCCGACCCCGCCCGGACCGCCTCCCGATGTTCGGCCACGAGCGACGCCATCGTCCCGGCGATCAGGGTCTGGGTGTCTGAAAGCTGGAAATCCATCTCACAGCCCCAACAGAGAGCGAGCGAGGATATTGCGCTGGATTTCGTTGGACCCTCCGTAGATCGAGACCTTGCGCAGGTTGAAATAGGTCATGGCGGCCGCGACCGCCGGCGACGCTTCAAGCCCGCCCGCGTCTTCGGTCGGACCGAACGCGGCGCCGCCCCAGGCGTCCATGATCGCCTCCGCGACGTCCTGCTGAAGCTCGGATCCGCGGATCTTGAGAATGTTCGCCTCAGGACCGGGAGGTGCGCCGGCATGCAGGGCGCTGACCATCCGTAGCGTCGTGAGTTCGAGCGCCCTCAGTTCGACCTCCAGCGATGCGATCCGGTTCGCGAACACCGGATCTTCCCGAAGGGCGCGGCCGCCCCGAACGGTAGCGGCGGCCAGTTCCTTCAGCCGACCGATCTCCCGCTTCGACTGCCCGACCCTGGCGATGCCGGTCCGCTCGTGGCCGAGCAGGTATTTGGCGTAGTCCCACCCTTTCCCGGCCTCGCCCACGATATCGCCCGCCGAAATTCGGACTTCGTCGAAGAAGACCTCGTTGACCTCGTGCGCCCCGTCGATCGTGATGATCGGCTTCACCGTGATCCCGGGCGCATCCATCGAGATCAGCAGGATCGACAGGCCTTCCTGCTTCTTTGGTGCATCCTCGGTCCTGACCAGGCAGAAGATGCGGTCGGCCTGGTGGGCCAGCGTCGTCCAGATCTTCTGGCCGTTGATGACCCATTCGTCGCCGTCGAGACGGGCCCGGGTGCGCACCGCGGCCAGATCGGAGCCCGCGTTCGGCTCCGAGAATCCCTGACACCACCAGTCGTCGATATTCAGGATGCGCGGGAGGAGCACGGCCACCTGTTCCGGCGTGCCATAGCGCATGAGTACCGGCGCGAGCATCGACATGCCGAACACCGGGGCGGAAGGAGCCCCCTCTTCCGACAAAACTTCGTCAAACAGGTAGCGCTGGACGACCGACCAGCCCGGTCCACCGTGCTCGACCGGCCAGGCGGGAGCGCCCCAGCCGCGCGCGACCAGCGCTCGTTGCCACACCGTCCGCTCCTCTCGATCTGGTAGATGCCCCAGAAGGACCCTGGCCTTCGTTTCAGGGGCGAGGTTGGCGCGGACGAAGGTTCGAACCTCCGCAATGAAGGCGATGGCCTCGTCGTCGAAATCCAGATTCATAGCTCTCGCACCACCACCGACCGCCCATTATCAGGTTGCCTGATAAAATTGGTGGCGGTCGGCGTCAAGCACGTCAGGCGACAGCGACTCCCCGGCCTCGCCCCTTGCCATCGTCGGCAAGCACGGTTTCGAGATGGTCGCGCAGCGCCTGAAGGTCTTCGTGTCCGAGCGCAGCGAACATCCGGGTCTCCAGAACGTCAACGCGCGCCTCGGCCTTCTCCAGAAGCGCCCGCCCCGCAGCCGACAGACTGATGCCGAGAACCCGTCGATTTCCGTCACTCTCACGTCTTTTTATCAATGACTTACGATCCAACGCCATGATCATCTCTGACATGGATTGCGGCGTGATCAACACGCGACGCGCGAGATCCGACGACGACGCATCCGGATGCGACGACAGCATGCTCAGGGTCGCATACTGGCTCGGCGTAAGATCCAGGTCCTTGAGTTCCGTTTCCAGAAGCGAGCGGCTGGCCACCTCGGCCCGCTTGATCAGATAGATGGTTCTCGCCCGCATACTCGTCTTTCCAGCATCGCATTGACGAGCCTTAAGCTCGCCTGATATCAGGCAACCTGACTAGCAGAACCTGGGTGGATGTCATGGTAGATAACGCAGCAACGGCGGACGAGCTATTCGACCGTCTGCAGACCGTCAAAGTCGAGTTCGACGAGGGCATCGCCTGGGTGACCCTGAACCGGCCCGAAAAGCGCAACGCCATGAGCCCGACGCTGAACCGCGAGATGCTGGAAGTGCTTGAGGCGCTCGAGTTCGAGGAGCGCTGCGGCGTCGTCGTCCTGACCGGCGCGGGCGAGGCCTTCACGGCCGGAATGGACCTGAAGGAGTATTTCCGGGAGACCGACCAGGCCCCCGCGTCCGTGAAGCTGAAAATCCGCCGCGCCGCCGGCGAATGGCAATGGCGCAAGCTTCGCCACTATCCGAAGCCGACCATCGCCATGGTCAACGGCTGGTGCTTCGGCGGCGGCTTCACGCCACTGATCGCCTGCGATCTCGCGATCGCGGCAGACGAGGCGACCTTCGGCCTGTCGGAGATCAACTGGGGCATTATTCCTGCGGGGAACGTGACCCGCGCCGTGGCCGAGGTCATGCATCACAAAGCCGCCCTCTATTACATCATGACCGGCGAGCCGTTCGGCGGTCAGGTCGCCCGCGAAACCGGGCTGGTGAACGAGTCGGTCCCGCTGGCCGGCCTGCGGGAACGGACACGCGCGCTGGCCAAGGTGCTGCTCGGCAAGAACCCGACCGTGCTGCGTCAGGCCAAGAACGCCTTCAAGCGCATCGGCGTGATGGATTGGGACCTCGCAGAAGACTACCTGTCGGCCAAGGCCGAACAGACGGCCGCGCAGGATCCCGAAGGCGGGCGCAACAAGGGCATGACCCAGTTCCTCGACGAGAAATCGATCCGCCCGGGCCTGGACACCTATCGCCGTGACCGCTGAAGCCATGACGGCCTTCCCGGTCGCGCGTCTGATCCGTCCCCGCTCGATCGCCATTGTCGGCGTATCCCCTGACCCAGCCTCGATGGGCGGACGGGCGCTCGCCAATCTCGAGAGCTTCGGCTTCGACGGCGAGATCCACCTTGTCAGTCGCAGCAACGCCAGGATCGGCGACCGGACCTGCGTGGCCTCGATCGACGACCTGCCCATGGGCGTCGACGCCCTGATCCTCGCCCTGCCATCTTCGGCAGTGCTGGACGCCGCGAAGGCGGCCGCCCGACGTGATGTCGGGGGCCTGGTGGTCTTCGCCGCCGGGTTCTCGGAGACCGGCGATGAAGGCCGCGCCCTGCAGGATCAGGTCAGCGCCGTCTGTCGCGACGCCGGAATGGCCTTGCTCGGACCCAATACCCTCGGGCTGACAAACTACGTCGCCGGGGTCCATCTCGGGTTCGGTCCAAACACGCCGGACCCGGCCGACGCCCGGCCCTCGGTGGCGGTCCTCGCCCAGAGCGGAGCGATGGCCGCCAGCATGCGGCTGTCCTCACGGACACGGGGACTGCGCACCTCCTACAGCGTCGCGACCGGCAACGAGGCCGTCACGGGGGTCGAGGACTATCTCGCCGAGATCGTCGATGACGCCGCGACGAGCGCGATCGCCATCTATGCGGAGCAGCTCCGCAAGCCGCGCCTGTTCCTGGAACTGGCCGCCCGGGCGCGCGAGAACGGCAAGCCGATCATCATGCTGCACCCCGGCAGGAGCGAGCGGGCGCGGATATCGGCGACCTCGCACACGGGAGCTTTGTCCGGCGACTATGCGACGATGCGTGCGCTCGTAGAGGCCCAGGCCGTCGTCGTGGTCGAGACACTGGAGGAATGGCTCGACGCGTCCGAGATGCTGGCCCGCTTCCCTCGTCCTTCGACGGACGGGCCGGGCATCATCACCGACTCCGGCGCCTTCAGGGGCCTCGCTCTGGATCTGGCCGAGACAATCGGGCTGTCCATTCCCGACTTGTCGGAGTCCACCGCCCGGACCCTGGGCGAACGGCTGCCGACCTTCGCGTCGCAGACCAATCCCCTGGACATAACCGCCCAGGGTCTGAAGGACATGGGCATGTACGGCGAGGTCGCCGCCATCATGCGCGAGGCTCCCGGTTTCGGCGGACTGATTCTTTCGCTGATGCCCGGCGCGCCTGCCGTCGGCAAGCTGAAGGCCAAGGCCGTCGTGTCGGCTCTCAACCCGCCCCGGGCCCCGACCGCCTTGGTCCTGATGGGCGGCGCGGCGCCCGTCGATCCGGATCTGGAACGCTTTGTTCTGGACGCCGGCATCCCCTTCTTCCGGTCCCCGGAGCGGGCGCTCCGGGCGTTCGGTCATCTCCAGCGCTACGCGCGCGCCAGAGACGTCGCCGCAAGACCCGCCCAGGTCGTGCCGTCAGCGGATCCTGTCTCCGGGGCCGGAACTCTGGCCGAGCATGTCGGGAAAGCGCTCATCGCCCGCGCCGGCATAGCCATTCCGGTGGGCAGGCTCGCAACGTCCCTGGACGAGGCGTTGGCCATTGCCGAAGGCATCGGCTGGCCCGTGGTCGCGAAGGCCCAGTCGCCGGCCCTGCCCCACAAGACGGAAGCCGGCGGGGTGGTCGTCGGCATCGACGGTCCCGAGGCTCTCAGGGCCGCCTGGGGAAGCATTCACGCCGGTGTCGCCCGTGCGAAACCCGGTCTGGTCCTCGACGGCATTCTGGTCGAAGCCATGAGCGAGCGTGGGCTGGAGATCGTCGTCGGCGGTCGAAACGATCCGGCTTGGGGATCCGTCCTTCTGTTCGGTCTCGGCGGCGTGTGGATCGAAGCCCTCGGCGACGTGCGTCTGACGCCCGCCGATATCCCCGCAGCGCGAGTGATCGAGGAGCTTCTCCGCCTGAGGGGCGCAGCGCTCCTGCAAGGGTTCAGGGGAAGTCCGCCTGTAGACCTGCACGCCCTCGCGCAGGCGATCTGCGGTGTCGGCCGTCTGCTCATCGAGCATCCGGAGATCGCCGAGATCGACATCAATCCCCTGATGGCCTTCCCCGAAGGACGCGCGCCTGTCGCCCTGGACGCTCTGATCGTCCTGAACGACTAACGGGACGAGCCGCGATCGAAACGGTGGGCACGACCGTGTGAGGCGGCCTGCCCGGACGTCAGAACACCGTCGAAGCGTTCGAAGCGACCGGATCGTCTGGAGAGACGCTTCATCCGGAGCGGCGGCAATGTCAAAGACCGGCCGCCAGTGTCTCACGGGTTCCGGCGGCGCCTCCAATAAAGCTATCGCCCGGCGCCGGGCGACGCAAAGAAAGAAGCGGCGGTCGCAGAGCGGCCGCCGCTTTCAGTGGCTCTGGAAGGAACCCGTCGTCAGAAGGACAGGCGCATGCCCACTTTGTAGGTGCGGCCGATCTTGTCGTAGAAGCCGGCGTAGCTGGTGTAGGCAAACGGCGGCTCGGTGTTGGCGACGTTGTTGATCACGCCGTAGATCTCGACCGCATCGCTGATCTGATAGTTGGCCGAGACATTGGTGTAGATGCGCTCGTCCACCGTGTTGTCGCCAATCGAGATCGGAGACGCCGCATTGTAGAAGGGGCTGTCGGGACCGACCAGGCTGGCGTCGATCAGGCCGCCGCCGATGTAGCGTTCCTGAAGCGTCACCGACCAGTTGTCGCGGCTGTAGGTCAGGCTTCCGTTCAGGATCAGGCGCGGCTGGCTGGTCGCGCCGGTAATGCTGCTGGAGGTGAAGCCGCCGACCTGTCCGGCCCGATCGATGACGCTGCCCAGTGTCTGGATCACGCCGGCGGAGTTGAAGGTGGGTTTCACTCCAAGGCCGTCGTTGGCGATCAGATCCTCGGTATAGGTGCCGAAAAGGCGCGCGTTGAACGAGCCGTCGAACAGGTCGAACCGGTAGCCCGCCTCGAAGTCGTAGCCACGCGCTTCGAAGCCCGCGATGTTCAGGAGCGGCGTGCCGATCGAGTTGATGACCGTGGCCGCGCCCGTTCCGGTGCGGGTGACGAAGTTGCAGAAGAAGCCGGCGGCCCCGGCGTTGATTTCCGCCAGGCAGCTGTCGAGCACGTTCTGGGCTGCGTAGGACGAGATCGCGTCGGCGATGTCGATATCGAAATAATCGACCGATAGACGCAGTCCGGGAATGGCGCTGGGGCTCAGTACGACACCCAGCGTCAGGGTGTCGGCCTCTTCGGGCACCAGGGCCGCGTTGCCGCCGCTGATGACGTTCATCTGGGTCGTGGCGCCCGAGAACGGGTTGCGCAGGGTGGCCTGCGAGCTGGTCTGGGCGAACAGATCCGAGTTGTTGGGCGCCCGGATGTCGCGCGAACGCGTGGCCCGGAATGTCAGCATGTCGTTGACCAGCCAGGTCAGACCGGCCTTCCAGGTTGAGATGCCGCCGCTCGTGGAATAGTCGGCGAAGCGGTAGGCGCCGTTGAACTCGATCGACTGGGCGAACGGAGCGTCGGTCAGCAGCGGCGCGACGACTTCCGCATAGGCCTCATTGACCTCGTAGGAGCCGACGAAGTTCTTGGGGTTGCCGTAGGAGAAGCCGCTCGCCTGCGAGATGGCGTCGACGCGGGACTCCGCCTCCTCGACCCGGCGCTCGACGCCGGCGGCGATGGAAACCGGTCCCGCCCAGGTCGAGAACGGCGTGCCCTGTATGTTGGCCGCCATCACTTCCTGGGAGGTGTCGACGTTGTAGGTCGCGGTGCCGGTGACGTAGTTGATCGCCTGCTGCGAGGGCGAGCCTTCGCCGAACAGATTGATCGGCTGGCACCCCGCCGCCCGCGCCGCGACGTTGCGGCAGACGATGACGCCGTTCTCGACGACGGCGTCCACGGCGAGCGTCAGGTTGGCGTTGATCTTCAGCCGGTTCAGGGTCGAACGGTACTCGTTCTCGCCGTACTGGTAGTAGGCGTCCCAGGTCCAGCCGTCGCCGAAAGCGCCGGACGCCCCGAAGGCGAAGCGGGTGGTGGTATTGAAGTTGCTGGCAGAGACCTCGCCGAAGTCCTTGTGCTGGCGACCCAGCGAGAAGGACGCGATGTTGTTGTTCAGCATGATCGTCCGCACGGCCGCCGGCAGGTAGGCGTTGTCGCGCTGGATCGTCAGGGCGCCGGCGGTTGAGTCCCGCGCATAGGCGGTATGGAAGTCCGACCCGGCGTTGGCGTAGGAGGCCTCGGCGAACAGGGACAGGTTGTCGTTGACGTCGAAGTCCGCGTGGAACAGCGCGATCGACCGCTCGACCGGCAGCGACAGGGTATGGCCCGACCGGACCGACAGGCCCTGCTGTCCGCCCGAGAAGTTGATCGCCGACGTGCCGACGACATCGCCGTAGGTGAACGGCACGACCGTTCCGCCGGGGCCGAACTGGATACCGCGCAGCGGCTGTCCCACCCCGGTATTGGCCCCGATGATCACGCCGCCGTCGGTGAAGATCAGCGGCTGGACCCCGTGGGCGAAGAAGCGGGACGGCTGGTCGGCCAGGCGTGCGCCCGAATAGGAAACCTGCTCCTGCAGGTCGCGGCCGAAGGGACGGTCATAGTGCGAGAGAACGCCCTCGCCCTTTACGTATTCGCCGCCGACCACGACATGCCCGCGACCGCCGGCGAAATCCGTGCCGCCGGCCACCGAAGCGCGCACCTCTTCGTTGTCGCCATAGGTGCTTTCTCCATAGGAGAAGTCGCCCTTGAGGCCATCCAGCGTGTTGTTGAGGATGACGTTGACGACGCCGGCCACGGCGTCGGAGCCCCATTGCGCGGAGGCGCCGCCGGTCACGACATCGACCCGGCTGACCATGACCGAGGGAATGAGGTTGAGGTCGACCTGGCCTTCGGGCGAACTGGGCACGAACCGACGGCCGTCGACGAGCACGAGGGTCCGGATGCTACCCAAGGCGCGCAGGTCGGCGAAATACTGGCCGGCGCCCCGTGCGCTCTGCGGGTTGGTCTGCGGGGTCTGGGTGGCGCGGAACGCCGGCGCCTCGGTAAGGAATTCGCCGATCTGGGCCGACCCGCGCTGCTCCATCTCTTCGGACGACAAGACCGTCGTCGGCGTCGGCGCATCGAAGCCGGTTCGAACGACACGGCTGCCGGTGACGACGATGTCGTCGACGGCGTCCTGCGCCTCGTCCGTGGACGAGGACGGAGAAGCGACCTGAGCATTCGCCGCCCCTGCGGCCATGCACATCAGCGCGGAAAGCGCAGCGGTGCAGAGAAAGCGATCACGCCTGACCATTGGACCAAATCTCCCCATAGAATTTCAGCAGCGCCTCGTTGATCGGGCGTCCCGAACATGAGCCTCCGCCCAATCAGGCAACCTGTCAATAACAATCAGACGTCTGCTGTTATGGGCGGATCATCGCTTTTCCGGGGGAGCCGGCCCGGGATCGCACCGGCAAGAGGCCCCGCGAACACGCGCTGGCATCTGGGTCGGGTCTCGTCTCAATCATCAAAACAAGCCCCAGTCTATGAAAAGAGCTTTATTCCTGATTGCAGGAAAAACGAGCGACTTGCCCATTTACACAGACGTCTGCATATTGGACGCAATGAGGTTGTCGCGGGCGCCTATGCACCGCAGGCGATCCACCGGGCGTGTCCCAGGAGGAAAGATGTCGCTGTTTCGTTTCGACGCCGCATTTCGCGATGAGTTCCGCACCAACTGGCCGGTGTTGCTCCTCGGCTTCAGTTGCCTCTTCTTCGGCTTCAGCGCCCCGGCCTTCGCCCTGCCCTTCCTCTTCACCGAAGTGATCAAGGAGTTCGGCTGGACGCGCGAACAGGCGACGTTGATCGCGTCCACGAAATATCTCGCCGGCGCGGTCTCGGCGCTTCTCGTCGGCCGATTCCTGGACATCACCGGCGTGCGCACGGCGCTCCTGGCGACCCTCGGCCTCGGCGGCCTGGCGCTCCTCAGCCTGCTGTGGGTGCCGAACCTGACGGCCTATTACATCATCGGCATGGTGATGGGTCTGGCCGGGCCCGGAGCCATGGTCGCCGTCAAGGTGATGACGTCGCGCACCTTCCACGCGTCACAGGGCACGGCCACCGGCATCGTCCTGCTGGGCACCAGCCTGGGCTCGATCATCGTTCCCCTCGCCATCAGTTATCTCATCGCGGCGTTCGGCTGGCGCATGGGCTTCGCCGCCCTCTCGGCCGGCATCTGGCTGGTCGCCCTGCCGATGCTGCTGTTCTTCTTCCCGCTCGCGGCCCGCCGCCCGCCGCCCGATCCGGCCGAACTCAAGGTAGACGGCGCGATCGAGGCCAAGCCCGGTCTGGGCCAGGTCTTCGAACTGGCCAAGGGCAAGTCCTTCTGGATCCTGGGCGTCACCCTGTTCATCGGCGCCATGGTCGACCAGGCCTTCATCCAGCATCAGGTTCTGATCCTCAGCGACCTGAACATGTCCCGCGAGATGGTGGCCCTGGCGATCAGCGCGATGGGCGTGGTCGGGATCGTCTTCCGCATCCTTCTGGGCAACCTGCTGGACAGCACATCGAACAAGGGCCTGTCCGCACTCTACACCTTGCTCACCGCAGCCTCGCTGCTGGCCTTCTACCTGGTCAATCCGTTTCTGCTGATGAGCTTCGTCGTGCTGCGCGCGGCGGGCCACGCGGCGATTCTGCTGGACGTCAACGTGATGACGAAACACACGTTCGGCCTGAAGAATTTCGGCACGATGATCGGCGTCTACACCGCCATCGTCAGTGTCGGTTTCGCGACCGGCCCATGGGTCATGGGCCGGCTGTTCGATATGTACGGTAACTACCACATCGCCTTCCTGATCTTCGCGATCCTGCCGCTGGTCGGCGCGGTCCTGATCTGGAACCTCAAGCCCACCTACTGGTTGGCCGCGAAGGCCGAAAAGGCCGCGTTGGCCGCCAAGACCGAAAGCGCTCCCGTCCTGCCATGACCACACTGACTGTAATCCTGCGTACCGGCGAAGAGCGGGCGATCGAAGCGAAGACCGGCGTTTCCGCCATGGAGACCATCCGGGACGGCGGCATCGACGAGATCATGGCCATCTGCGGCGGCTGCTGCAGTTGCGCCACCTGCCACGTCTATGTCGCCGAAGAGGATTGGGGTCGACTGTCCCCGCCCGGGCCGGACGAGGCGGGCCTGCTGGAATTCAGCGAGCACCCGACGCCGTTCTCGCGCCTGTCCTGCCAGATCAAGATGTCCCCGGCCCTCGACGGACTGAAGGTCACCATCGCCCCGGAAGACTGAGGCGCTTCAGGCGCCGAGCAGGCTCAGCGCCATCTTGATGCCGGTCGCCGCCAGGAAGAAGGCGAAGGCCAGACGCAGCCAGCGACGCTCCAGCCTGTGCGCCAGGGCCACGCCCCAGGGCGCCGCGAGAAGCGTCGTGGGGATCAGGGCCAGCACGCCGACGACATTGGCGAAACCCAGCGAGCCCCAGGGCCGTCCGGGCTCTCCAAGGCCGCCCAGGATGAAGCCGATGGCTCCGGGTATGGCGATCAGCACGCCGATGGCCGCCGCCGTCCCGACCGCCTTGTGGATCGGATAGCCGAACAGGGTCAGCGTCGGGACCGTGAAGGTCCCGCCGCCGATGCCCATCATCACCGAGACGGCGGCGATCAGGAACGCCATGATCGTCTGGCCGAGACGCCCCGGAAGCTCCGACGCGACCCGCCAGCTGTCCTTGCCGAACGCCATGTAGACGGCGACCAGAAGGGCGAAGACCGCGAACACGGTCATCAGGACCGGCCCCTTGACGAAGGCCGCCGTCAGGACGCCGGCGAGGACGCCGAGCGCGATGCCTGGCAGCCAGCGCCGGAACATGACCTCATCGACCGCGCCCTTCTTTCGATGGGCCAGGGCCGAGCGGATCGAGGTCGGGATCATGGCCGCCAGAGACGTCCCGACCGACATGTGCATCCGCACCGCCTCGTCCACGCCGAGCAGGCCGAAGACATAGTAGAGCACCGGCACCATGATGATGCCGCCGCCGACCCCCAGAAGACCGGCGAGCAGGCCCGCGAAGAGCCCTGCGGCCAGAAGCGCCGCCGCGAGCGGCGCCAGAAGTTCAAGATTGGGCAAGCGCCTGTCCTGTCCGGCTAGGGGCGGAAATCAGAGGAACCGGGTCGGGGCGATGATCGTCCGCCACATGTGGGTCGACGGGCTGTTGTCGTTGCCCAGACCGTCGGTCGGCTGCTTGAAGTTGCGGCCGATGATGTCCTCGAAGTCCTCGATCTGGACCACCACGCCCGGCTCGAACGAATAGAGGTCATTGAGAGTCACGAGACGGGCCGTCATGTACCATTTGTGGTTCCGGGCCGCCTGATAGGCGCGGTCGACGAAGGGGTCGGGCCGGTAGTCGGCGCCGAACAGACGCAGATAGACCTCCGGATATTCGTAGCCGACGCTCTCGTCCGGATAGAAGCGCAACGCCTGATGCGCACGGATCGCCCAGCTGACCTCTTCCTCGACATAGGGCTCCAGAAGCTGCGCGCCCCAGTATCCGTGGTCCGACCGGATGAAGCCAAACACGGAGACGTCGTGCAGCAGGCAGGCCAGCACGGTCTTCTCGTCGAGCCCGTTCTTCAGGGCCAGCCGGGCGCTCTGGAGCAGATGCTGGGACGGACCGAAGCGGTGCTTGAAGAAATCCATCAGGGTGGCGTTGGTCGGCATCGGACGAAGACGCGGGTCGGCGTCCATCAGATAGTGACGGCCCGCCGTCTCCTCCTTCGACGGCCGCGCGCGCTCGGCCGCGGGATCGATGTCGCCGGACTGGTAGATGATCGACTTCATGACGAGGGCGTCGAGCTTGTCGCTCATTTCCGCCTCGTGCGCCTCCGCGCGGTCGGACAGGGTCTGGAGAGATATCGTCATGTCAGCCTCGTTCCATCTCGGCGTCGGGTCTGGTCAATGCATCACCGCGCCGCCATCCACCACCAGGGTCTGGCCGGTGATGAAGGCGGCGGCGTCGCCACAAAGAAAGGATACGGCCCCGACGATGTCCCCGGGCGCCTGGTCGCGGCGGAGGGCGCGGGCGGTGCGGGCCCGCTCGGCGGCGGTCTCCAGCATGTCCTGCCGCTTTTCCATCACGCCCGAGCTCAGGGTGAAGCCGGGCGCGACTGCGTTGACCGTGATGCCGTCGGCGCCCATCTCGCGCGCCATCGACTTCGTCATGGCGGTCAGGGCGCCCTTGGAGGCCACATAGTGGAGCATCAGCGGCGGCGCGGTGAAGATCGAGGCCGAGGTGATGTTGACGATCCGCCCCGCCCCCGCCGCCCGCATCGGCGCCCACACCGCACGGCTTAACAGGAACGGCCCGGTCACATTGACGTCGAGCACCCGCTTCCATTCGGCCAGGTCGAGTTGATCGAACGGCGCGCGCGTGATGTCGGTGAACAGGCCCGCATTGTTGACGAGGATGTCGATACGACCGCAGGCCGCGAGGGTCTCAGCGACGGCCGCATCCACCGAGGCCGGGTCGGACACGTCGGCGCGGACGCCGGTCGCGCGCGTTCCTTCCCTTTCCAGCCTCGCCAGCGCCCCGGCGGTGTCGGCGAGATCGCAGACGACGACATGCGCGCCGTGGCGACCCAGGTCGCTGGCGATCTCCAGCCCGATCCCGGAAGCGCCTCCGGTGACGATCGCCACCCTGTCCTGCAGATCCATTCCGACCTCCGTCACAGCATGTAGACGTCGGCGACGGCGGGGATCTGGTCGTTCAGCAGGAAGATCGTCTTGGAGGCGATCCGCCAGACGTCCCCCGTCGATTTCAGGCGATACAGGTAGCGGCCGAAGAAGGCGTGGCTGGTCTTCCGACGAGGATCGAAGACACCGACGTTGAAAGTCGCCTTGACCTCGACCTCGCCCGGCGTCGAGGCGTCGGTCACCAGTACGTTGGTTACGACGTGAGCGGTTCGCCGCAGCGGATTGGACGCCACCGACGTGCCGCTCTTCAGGCGCCAGATGCGATCTTCGAGGCTGGCCCGGCTTTCGTAGTAGATGAGGGAGATTTCTCTCTCCGGATCGCTCGTCGGCTCGCCCTCGCTCTTCCAGGCGGGAACCCAGTAGCGGGCCTGCGGCAGGTAGAGCTCCAGCCACTCGTCCCAGCGACATTCATCGAGAAACAGAGCCTCCCGGTAGAGAATTTGCGCAGCGGCTTCCGCCGACAGGGTCGCCGACGCAGCGGGTCGGACAGCCTGATCGACACTCACGCCACGCCCTCCGTGGCTCGCACCGCCTGTGCGTCCGCGACGGCGGCAACGCGATCCCGCCAGGCGCGGTAATAGGCGTGGAAGATGGTCTCGTCGCTGAGCCAGCGATCGGCGGCCACGGAGCTGGCGGGCTTCAGTCCGATCTGGTCGGCGAACCGGTCCGGCCCCTTCACGGCAGCGCACATGCCGCGCCCGTAGCCCTGAAGCCAGGGAGAGCCCTGCGACGCGTTGCCTTCCTGACAGGCCTCGTAGACGACCGTGTCGTCAGGCGTCGCCAGGCCGCTGGGATTGAAGAAGTCTTCGTACTGGCGGATTCGCTTGCGCCGCGCCTCGCCGCTCTCTCCGATCGGTGCGAAGCAATAGGTCCGCATCTCGGTCAGCCCCACCGAGATCGGCCGGATGATCCGCAACTGGCTGGACGCATTCTCTGCGAACTGGACGTTCGGGAAAATCGTCAGGTTGCGGGAATGCAGCATCCAGTCGCGCTTCTCCTTGCCGTAGCGTTGCTCAAGAATGGCGCTGCGCTCATGGAGCGGCAGGGCTTCGGGCACATCGGACATGCGCCAGTTCATCACGTGGCCCTGATCGAAGCTGTAGGTGCCGCCGGTCGGCTCGCCGGGCACCTCCTCGTGGACCTTGTTGACGTCCCACATGTTCCGGGTCGCGCCCTCGAAGGCGCGTTCGGTCCGGCGCTCGAGGATACGCAGATAGGAGGGGTGGACGGACGAGAAGTGATACTGGTCCGAGCAGTTCTCGAGCTGCATCTTCCAGTTGGCTTCATAGGTGAAGCTGACGACGCCGGGCACCAGTTCGATACCGTCCGGGCTTTGGTCGACGATCAGGTCGATCAGGGTCTTCGCCTCGCCAAGGTGATCCTCCAGCGGGCCGACGTCGGGGTTCAGGCAGGCGAACAGCAGGCCGCGATAGTCTCCGAACTTCGCGACGGCCCTCAGGTCGTGGCTGTCCCGGTCGAAGCCGTCGCTGTAGGCGCCCTGAGCCTTCCCCTTGATCGCGCGGTTCTTGCCGGCGCTGTCGAAGGACCAGCTGTGGTACGGACAGACGTGCAGTTTGGCGTTGCCACGATCCAGCTGGCAGATGCGCGCGCCCTTGTGCGGGCAGGAGTTGATGAAGGCGTTGATCGACCCGTCGGCGGCGCGCATCACCGCGATCGGATGCCGACCGATCGAGGTCGTGAAATAGTCGTTCGGGCGCGGCAGCTGCGACGCCAGACCGAGGAAGACCCAGCCGCCTTCGAAGAGGGCCTTCATCTCCAGATCGAAGACGTCGGGATCGGTGAACAGCCGGCGGTGAACGCGAAACACGCCGTCCTCGGGACGGTCATCGATCAGGCCGACGATCTCATCCGAGGTGATCATGACTACCCTTGGGCGACGTATTTGGTGACGAGGTAGGCCTCCAGACCCTCGTGCCCCCCTTCGGATCCGTGACCGCTTTCCTTGACGCCTCCGAACGGCGTCTCCGGGCCGGTGAGGATGGAGAAGTTGATCCCGATCATGCCGGCTTCGAGCGCGTCGCCGATGTCGGCGGCTGTTCGCGAGGACCGGGTATAGGCGTAGGCGGCGAGGCCGTAGGGCAACCGGTTGGCCTGCTCGACCACCTCGTCGAACGAAGAGAAGCGCTGGGTCACCGCGACCGGGCCAAATGGCTCTTCATTCATGATCCGCGCGGAGTTCGGCACGTCGGAGAGCAGGGTCGGCTGCCAGAAATTCCCGGGTCCGCCGATGCCCTCGCCGCCCGCCGCAGCGGTAGCCCCTTGCCCGATCGCATCCCCGATGAACTCGCCCATGGCGCTCAGACGGCGACGGTTGGCCAGCGGGCCCATGGCGGTCGCCGGGTCCAGGCCGGCGCCCACCTTGAGGCTCTTCGCATGCGCCGCGAACTTCTCGACGAAGGCGTCGTGCAGGCTGTCGTGGACGTAAAACCGCGTCGGCGCGATGCAGATCTGGCCGGCGTTGCGATACTTGGCCCCTGCCGAAAGACGCACGGCGAGGTCGAGATCCGCGTCCTCAAATACGATGACCGGAGCGTGGCCGCCCAGCTCCATCGTCGTCGGCTTCATGCCGTCGGCGGCGAGCTTCGCCAGATGCTTTCCGACGACCGTGGAGCCGGTGAACGATACTTTCCGGATCACCGGCGAAGCGATCAGATAGGTGGAGATATCGGCCGGAACGCCGAACACGACATTCAGCACGCCCTTGGGCAGGCCGGCGTCATCGAGGCAGCGCGCCAGTTCCAGACAACTGCCCGGCGCTTCCTCGGCCGGCTTGATGATCACGGAACAACCGGCCGCCAGGGCCGCGGCCATCTTGCGGGAGGGAATGGTGGTCGGGAAGTTCCAGGGCGCGAAGGCGGCGACCGGACCGATCGGCTCCTTGAACACCATGTGACGCACGCCCGGATGTTTTGACGGCACGATGCGCCCATAGGCGCGGCGCGCCTCCTCGGCGAACCAGTCAAAGATGTCGGCGCAGGCCATGGCTTCAGCGCTGGATTCCGCCAGCGGCTTGCCCTGTTCGGTCGTGCTGACCGACCCGATATAGCGGCTGCGCTCCCGCATCAGCCGTGCGGCGTCGTGCAGGATGCGCGCCCGGTCGTAGGCGGAGGTCTTGCGCCAGATCTTGAAGCCGGCATCGGCGGCGGCCAGGGCCTCGTCCAGATCGGCCTCGTCGGCGACAGGCAGATCGCCGATCGTCTCTCCGGTCGCGGGGTTCAGGACCGGCTGGGTCGAGCCACCGCCCGCCATGCGCCAGACGCCGGCGATGAACAGCTTGGGAGCCGGATATGTAAAGGCCTCGGTCACTGGCGTTTCCTTTTCCGCTTCGTCGTCATTTCGCGACGTTCACGGCGCTGAGTCAATCAAGAAATCAGACGTCTGATTATATAGGCATCAGATCACTTCGACATAGTCGGTTTTTGGCGCATCGAGCCTCCGCGCATGCCATGCTGGCAGGGCTGCGGGATTCTGCAGATACGGGGGCCGACGGCCCTCAAGCGCCGCCAGGGTGTTCTCCGCCGCGACCACCGGAATGCGCGCGTAAAGATCGTCGGAATGCCCCACGTCGTGCGAGGTGGCGATGACCGCGGGATGGCGGCGCAGAGGATGATCCGTCGGCGCGGGTTCGGTCTCCCAGGCGTCGATGGCGACGGTCGCGAGCTGGCCCGACTCGAGCGCCGCGATCACCGCCGCGTCGTCCACGCATCCGCCCCGTCCGATGTTGATCAGGGCGCTGCCCCGCTTCATCAGGGCGATGCGATCGGCATTGACGATGTGACGCGTCTCAGGGGTCAGGGTGGCGAGCACCACCACCACGTCCGAGCGCCGGAACAGACCGTCGATCCCGACCAGGGCGACACCCAACCCTTCAGCGACGGCAGGATCGACATAGGGATCGGCGGCGAGGATCTCGCAGTCCCAGCCAGCCAGCCGGCGCGCGACGCCCTGTCCGATCCGGCCGAGACCGAGGATGCCGATCGTCGATCCCAGCACCAGCCGTCCGGCGGGCGCGGTCTTCCACTCCCCCGCCCTGACAACGGCGGTCTTGCCGGCCAGCGCCTTGCGCGTCGCGGCGATCAGCATGACGCCCGCCTCGGCCATGCCGTCGAAATTCTCCGACATGGCGCCGTGGGCGACGAGGATGCCGGCCTCGGTCGCCGCCTTCACGTCGATGTGCTCGACCCCGATTATGGGCGATGTGATGACGCGTGCGCGGGGCGAAGCCTCGATGACGGCACGCGGAAGGCCGATCCCCCGGAAGGTACCGACATAGGCGTCGGCGGTCGGCGCGAACCGGGCGATCAATTCCGGCGTCCAGGTCGTCGCGTCGGCAGGCAGGCGATCGATCTGGCAGCCGGTGGCGGCAAGTTGCGCGATCGCACCCTCGTGCGGACCCATGGTGGCGGTCGTGACGATCCGCCAGGCCATGGCTCAGGCCTTCTCGCGGCTTTGAAGCTGGTGATAGCCCTGTTGCCGGCGTGCTTCGTCCAGCCGCATGCCCGAAGCGATCAGTTCGCGGATCCGGCCCTCGGCGACCTCGATGGTCTCGGCGATGTCGAGCACCTCGGCCTCGCGGGCCTGCGGGATGACGACGACACCGTCGGAATCGCCGCGCACCAGATCACCGGGATGAACCCGGGCGTCGCCGATGTTGACCACCTGGCCGACGGCTTCCAGCGACACCCGGTCCTTGCCGGTGCGCATCGAATAGCTGCGGCTGTACATCGGATAGCCGAGGCCGAGGGCCAGATGGGTGTCGCGGCAGGCGCCGTCGATGACCGTGCCGCCCAGCTTCCGCGCGTGACCGCAGGCCGTCATGATGTCGCCCCAGACGGTCGCGTCCGGGCGGCCGCCGTTGTCGATCATGACGATATGACCTTCAGGCACGTCATCGATGAAGTCGCCGACCGTGCCACCGGGCCCTGTGGGCGCATAGGTCACCGTGAAGGCGCGGCCGGCCAGCCGAAACCTGTGATCCAGCGGCTTGATGCCCAGGCACTGGCCGGGGATGCCCAGCTTGTCGAGCGCATCGCTCAGGGTCGCGGTGTCGATCCGGGCGACCCGTTCAACATTGGCATCGGTCATCAGCCCTGCTCCAGAAGGTGTTCGTAGTTGCCGCACATGACCTGGCTGACGGGCTGGCCAGACAGGACGGCCTTGGTCATGGCCGCTTCCTTGACGGCGATATTCTCGGCGGCGGCGAGGACGGCCTCGATCCTGTCGGCAGGCACGAAGGCCGCGCCGCTGGAATCGGCCACCACGTAGTCGCCGTTGGACACCGTGGTCTCGCCGACCTGGATGGTCCCGCCGGTCTCGGCCTCGTGGATACGGCCGCGCGCCGTGCGAGCCGTGCCGCCGCGCGCATAGACCGGGAAGTTGATGTCGGCCGCCTCGTCGATGTCGCGGGCATAGCCCTCGACGATGACGCCGGAAATGCCGCGACCGCGCGCGGCGTTGGAGAGGATCCCGCCCCATCCGGCGCATTCGATTCCCGTTTTCTGCTCGACCACGATGACGGCGCCGGCGTCCGAGGTGTCGATGGCGGTGGTGCACAGGTGACGCGAGGGCGCGCCTTCGGGCGGCTTGCCGGCGGCGAGACGGACGGTGGTGACGCGGCCGGAGATGCGCTGACGCACCGACAGGGCCTTCAGACCCGTCACCGACGGCGGCGCGCCGACCTGGTCGAGCGCATCGGAAACGGCGCAGGCGTCGAGCCGGGCCAGGCGGATCAGGATTTCGTCGCTCATATCGCTTTCTTGTTCCAGGCCAGCCAGCCGTTGGCCGTGCCGGTGCCCGCTTCCGACCGATAGCAGGGCACATAGTCGATCAGGTCGCCGGACAGGTCGGTCTCGAACAGACAGCCCGCCGCCGCGATCCAGTTCTTCAGTTCGGAGGTCCCGGCCTGGAAATGCTCCTCGCCGATCGAGCACAGGGTCTCGGCGTCGTGGGCCTGGATCGCCGCGATGATCTTGGCGTCGAAGGCCTCGTCGATGACGAAATGGCTCATGCCGCCAGAGCCGAACACGGCGACGCGGGCGTCCGAATCCCAGGCCTTGATGGCCCGACCGACTGCCTGGCCAAAGGCGAAGCAGCGTCGCGCCGTCGGCTGGTTGGGCGGGAAGAAGGTGTTGGCGAACAGGGGCACGTTGGCCACCGGCTTGTCGCGCATGATCTGGCGATAGATGAAGCCGAAGGCATGGCCGATACCGCTGTGCCAGTTACCCTCGTGCTCGGGAATCTTGGACGACTTGGCCACGTCGAAGCCGTCGGCGACGGCCTGGCGGATGATGCGGTTGGCCAGTTCCGGATGCCCCGGATACTCGGTGTACTGCGGCGGCTTGTGGCCCCACTCCGAGGCGTGGATCCCCGGGGGCGACTTGGCGGCCTGTTCCTCGGTCGCGGGCGCGTTCCAGATCGTCGGGCCGTTGAAGACGGTCAGGCCCGGGATCAGGTCGTCCATGAAGATTTCATGCTGGTCGTTGCCGAAGATGACCGCGACGTCGACGCGGGCCTCCTCGAAGATGTCGGCCAGCCTGTCGATGCCGGCGCGGCATTTGATCGACCGCGCCGTGCGTTCTTCCAGCGTCGCCTTGGCCCCCAGGTTCTCGTCCTTGCGCAGTTCGACCAGGGCCGGGAAGTCGTAGGTCGAACCCCGGAACGGGTGGTCCTTCTTGGCCTTGTCGGCAGGAAGACGCAGCAGCCATTCCTCGGGCGTCGTGGACAGGGTCGGACCGTGGGTGGTCCAGGCGCCTAAAACGATCTCGGCCATGATAGCTCCTAGACGTCCAGCTTGAAGACTTTGCGGGCGTTGTCCTCGAAGATCTTCTTCTTGTCGGCGTCGCTGAGGAAATCGAACTTGGCGATCGTCGGCGCGATGTGATCCATCGTGTGATCGTCCCCGTCATGCAGGTGCTTGGAGCCCACGCCGGGACATTCCGAACCAAACAGGCACTGGTCCACGCCGACCGTCTCGATCAGCAGCCGCAGGGCGCCTTCGGTATAGAGGACGGTGTCGTAATAGAGCTTGCGCATCCCCGCCGAGAACCGCTTGGGCGAGCCGGCATTGATCGACCCTGCCTCGAACCGGCCCAGCTGATAGGGAACGGCGCCGCCGCCGTGGCTGACCACGATCTTCAGGTCGGGGAAGTCCGTCAGCACGTCGGAGTTCACCAGGTTGAAGACGGCGATCGTCTCCTCGTTGATGAAATGCAGGCTGTAGGGCGAGCGGTCGGCGCGCGACCCGGTCGGGTGAATGTGCGCCGGGATATCCATCTCGCACAGCTTTTCGTAGAGCGGATACCAGTAGCGATCGCCGAGGCCCGGATGATCGTTGCGCGTGTTTTCATAGGGATCGGGGTTCAGCATCATCCCCTTGAACCCCAGCTCGTTGATGCAGCGGTCCATTTCCGCGAACGTGTTCTCGATCGGCTCGCCCGCCACCTGGGGCAGGCCGCCGACGCCGATGAATCGGTCGGGGAACAGCTGGGTGTTCCGATGGATGATATTGTTGCACTCCTCCACGAACCAGTGGACCACCCGGCCCGGCTCGAAGGACGACATCATCTGGAACGGACGCGGCGAGATCAGCTGCAGGTCCGTGCCATGCTTGTCGAGCATGTCGAGGTGACCGCAGGGAGCCATCTCCACCTTGTTGGCCGCCGCCCGGATCTGGTCGTCCGACACCCGAACGCCGCCGCGACCATGCGATCCGCGATGCGACAGGATGTTGGCCTTGTAGGCCCAAAGCTCGGCGGGAGCGCTGACGTGGCCGTGGCAGTCGATGATCATAGTCGCTCTCCCAAATCCTGGTCTACGCCAGCTTAGCACCCATCACACCGTGATTGCGCAGACGTCTGTATATCCACCGGCCTACTGGCCTTGCAAGGCTTTCCCGCTTCACTATCCGGTGCCGCCCGAGATTCTTCTTGGCAAACAGGCAGACGTCTTATCATATACCGAAAAGATGACCTGACCTTGGGAGGCGACGATGGCGGTGAAGTCCAGGGAGCGCAGCGCGACGGAAGTCCTGCCGCAGTCCGAAGCGGTGGCGGAAACCTTTCTGGCGCTGCTGAAACAGAAGGGCGTCGACTACCTCTTCATCAACAGCGGCACCGACTCCGCTCCGGTGGCGGAGGCCTACGCACGCCAGCCCCTGTCGCGCCTCGACTTCCCGACACCCGTCATCGGCACCCACGAGAACCTCGTCGTCGGGATGGCGCACGGCTACACCATGGTCACGGGCAAGGCGCAGGCCGTCATGGTCCACGTCAGCGTCGGCGCGGCCAACGCCGTCTGCGGCGTCATGAACGCGAAGCGGGACGAAATCCCCATGCTGTTCATGGCCGGTCGCACCCCACTGTACGAAAAGGGCCCGCTCGGCGCCCGCAGCGGCGCGATCCACTGGGCCCAGGAGATGTATGACCAGGCCGGCATGCTCCGCGAACTGGTCAAGTGGGACTACGAGCTGCGTTCGGGCCTGAATATCGAGGACGTTCTGGATCGCGGCCTGATGACCGCCCAGGCCGCGCCGGCCGGTCCCGTCTATCTGACCCTTCCACGCGAGGTCCTTTCCGCCCCTTCCGAGCCTCACACGGTCGAGGCCAGGCCCCTGGCTCCGACCACCCGCGCGGCTCCGGACCCCGGCGCCGTCCGCAAGCTGGCGGAGCTCATCGAAGCGGCCAGATGCCCTTTGCTCGTCACCTCGGCGTCGGGCCGCGACCCGGAGACGGTCGCGCCGCTGGGCGAACTCTGCAGCCGTTTCGGGATCGGCATCGTCGAGGCGAAGTCGCGCTATGTCTGCGCCGCTTCCGATCACCCCTACCATCTCGGCCAGTCCGTCCACCCCTACCTCGGCGAGGCGGACCTGCTGATCTGTCTGGAGACCGAGGTGCCGTGGCTGCCGGAAACCCGCGAGCCCCGGCCCGAGACCCGCATCGCACACGTGGGTGTCGATCCCCTGTTCCTCGACTACCCCTTGCGGTCCTTCCGGGGCGAACTGTTCGTCACCTCGTCGGCCGGACAGCTGATGGGCCCGCTGACCGAGGCGCTCGCCGGGATCGCGGACGAAAAGCGCATCGCCGCCCGGGCGGCGCGGATCACGGCGCTGGCCGACGGCCGCCGGGAGCGCCGCCGCAAGCGTCTGGCGCCTCTCGCCGACCAGCCCCGGATGAACAAGGACTGGCTCAACCAGTGCCTGAACGAGGCGCTGCCGGACGATGCGATCGTCGTGAATGAGTACTGGGTCGACCGGGAGATCTTCGACGCCAGGATGGCCGGCAGCTTCTACATGCACTCTCCGGCCGCAGGCCTCGGCTGGGGCATGCCCGCCGCCATCGGCGCCGCGCTCGCGGCTCCGGATCGACCCGTCGTCTGCACGATGGGCGACGGCGCCTATCTGTTCTGCAATCCCGCCGCCTGCCACCAGGCGATCGCGATGCACGAGACGCCCCTGCTCACCATCATCTGCAACAATGCGCGGTGGGGCGCCGTTCAGTCCTCGACCATTGGGGTCTTCCCGGAGGGTCACGCCGCCCGGGGACCCAAGCCCGCGCCTCTCAGCGACCTTCGCCCTGTCCCCGATTTCGAGAAATACGTCGAGGCTTCCGGCGGATACGGCGAGCGCGTCGAGGACCCCGCCGCCGTTCCGGACGCGATCCGCCGCGCCATCCGCATGGTGCGCGAGGACCGGCGACAGGTTCTGCTGAACATCATCTGCGAGTGAGTCCGGCGGCTCATTCCGGTCTCGCAGGACCGCAACGGCATCTGGCCGTCCTGGCCCTGTCGCTCGGCACAGGCATGCTGGTGATCGACAACGCGATCGCAACGATCGCCCTGCCAACCATCGCCAGCGAGCTGAACATCTCACCCGCCCGAACCGTGGTGGTCGTGACCGTCTATCAGGTCGCCATGCTGATGGCCCTGCTGCCCTTCTCGGCCCTGGGTGACCGGATCGGCCACAGGCGCATGTATCAGACCGGGCAACTGGTCTTCCTCTTCGCCAGTATCGGCAGCGCCCTGGCCACCAGCCTGCCCATGCTGCTGGCGACCCGATGCCTTCAGGCGCTGGGCGTCGCCGCAGCGATGAGCGTGGGGTCCGCCCTGATGCGCGCCACCTACCCGTCGTCGATGCTGGGGCGAGGCATCGCCCTGAACGGCTTGATCGTCGCCGT
Organism: Brevundimonas sp.; assembly: GCF_965278935.1. Classification (GTDB taxonomy): domain Bacteria; phylum Pseudomonadota; class Alphaproteobacteria; order Caulobacterales; family Caulobacteraceae; genus Brevundimonas. Next base: position 2,535,692 of record NZ_OZ257124.1, read on the forward strand.
GGCCGCCTCTGTCGCGCCGACGCTGGGCGGCCTGATCCTCAGCGTGTCGTCGTGGCGATGGGTGTTCGCAGCGGCGGTTCCGTTCGCCGTCCTGTCCCTGTTGCTGGGTCAGTTCTTTCTGCCCAATCCCAAGGCGCACAGCACGCGGTTCGACATGGTCGGCGCCGGGCTGTGCGCCGCGATGTTCGGCCTGCTGATGACCGGGCTGAGCTTGGTCCTGCGCGGAGATCCCCTCATCGGCTCCTGCCTGCTCGCGCTCGGCGTGCCGATAGCCGTCTTCGTAGTGCGGCGCGAGCTGGGCTCGCCCCGGCCGATCCTGCCGGTGGATCTGCTCGGACGGCTGACCTTCGCCCTCCCGGCAGGCGCCTTGCTGTTCGCCTTCTGCGGTTCGCTGTCCTTCACCATCGCCTTGCCGTTCCGGCTTCATGCCGCCGGGGTCAGTGCAGGGACGATCGGCCTGCTGCTGGCCGTCTGGCCGGTGGCGATGATGATCGCCACCCCCGTCGGAGGCCTGCTCGCCGACAAGGGGCCGAAGGGGCTGGCCGGGGCGCTGGGGATGCTGATGGCGGCGATCGGGCTGATGATCGCCGGCTTCCTGCCCGCCACGAGCGCCTTCTGGCTGCTGGCCATTCCTATGGCTCTGATCGGAGGCGGCATGGGAGTGTTCATGTCGCCGACATCACATCTGATCGTCGGCGCGGCGCCGAGGGATCGGGCGGCCTCGGCCGGCGCCCTCGTCTCCTCGACCCGGTTCGTCGGTCAGTCGCTCGGCGCGGCGCTGGCTTCGGCCTTCCTGGCCACGGCGTTCGGAACGGGCTCGGCGCCCGCGTTCATCTCGGCCGGCCTGGCCCTGGTCTCGGCCGGCTTTTCCACGGCCAAGCTTTTGAGGGGCGGCGGACAGAGGCCCCTGACAGCGACCGAGGTCCTCGATGTCGAACCCTGACAGCCCCGCCCCCGCGACCCTGCCGCATTCGACAGTGTCACAGGCGCAGTGTACTGATCGTCTCGAATCGAACGGCCCGTCCGGGGCGGTTTCGAGAGATCGGGGCTCCGACTTGCCTGCACGTTCCGCGACAAGCGCGTCTGACATCAACAGCGTCGACGCCCTCTACAAGCGCCCCGGCTTCCTGCTGCGCCGCGCGCACCAGATCAGCGTCTCCCTGTTCATGGAAGAGAGCGCCGAGTTCAACGTCACCACCACCCAGTACGGCGTCCTGGTCATCCTGCGCTGCTGCGAGGATCTGGACCAGATCGGCCTGTCCAAGAAGGTCGGGCTGGATCGCTCCACCACGGGCCTCGTCGTCAAGCGACTGGAAAGCGAAGGGCTCGTCGTGCGGGTCGAGGATCGCGCCGACCGACGCCGCAAGGTCATCGTTCTGACCGGCAAGGGCGAGCGGAAGCTTGAGAACCTGCGTCACGCCGCGAAGACCGCACAGGAACGGGCCCTGTCCGCCTTCACGCCCGCGGACGGCGCTGAGTTCCTGCGGCTGCTGGAGACGTTCGTCGGCCGCTTCAACGGCGTGACCCGCGCCCCCATCGTCCTCGACGAGGACTGACGTCGGGTCTGCTCAGCGCGCCCGGCCGGTGAACGGCAGGCCTTCGACGATCGCCGTGGGCGCTCCGTTGGCGAACCCGTAGAGGTCCAGGGTCCGCTCGCCCCGACGTATGGCTTCGATCTTGGCGGTCTCGTCCGCCTCGCGCCGCCGCCCGGCTTCGACGACCTCTTCGGCGCGCGCCATGGGCAGGGCGAAGACTCCGTCCCGATCGCCCACGATCAGGTCGCCGGGCTGGATCAGCACCTCGCCCATCCGCACCGGCTGCTGCAGCCAGGCCGTCGCGTCATAATCCTTGCCCGTGCCGCGAATGCAGACGCCGTTGGAGAAGACAGGAAAGCCCATCGTCGCCAGCCCCGCCGTGTCGCGCACGCCGCCGTCGATCACCAGACCGCCGAGCTTCTGCGCCATCGCCGCCTCGTTCAGGATGTCGCCCCAGTAGCCGGCTTCCACGCCGCCGCTGACGTGGACGACCAGGATGTCGCCGGGTCTGGCGTGATAAAGCGCGTGGTGGATCTGCAGGTTCGACAGAGCCGGGCAGTGGACGGTGAAGGCCGGACCGGCCAGCGTCATCCCCGGATCGACCGGCTTGATGGTCGATGGCAGCGCCCCGATCCGCCCTGCGGCCTCGTGAAGCGTCGCGGTTCCGAGCCGGCGCGCTTCGCCGATGGTTTCTGACGATGTCGGCATGGCCGGGCTTCCCGTTGATTAGGCGACGAACGATACGACTTTCGACTTATCGCTATATCAGGCGACTGATCAGACGTATTACATTCGGTCAGTTGCAACCGCCAGTCCGAATTTTTCGGGTCCAGAGCGACACGCCAGCCTTTACATACTCGCCACAAGTATCTGATTTTTTATAGATATATTTCAGTTATGCGGTCTCGCTCGTTTGCACGGAGCTGATTTTTTCAGATCGCAATTGAACAGACGTCTTTCAATTGATATGACCACTGACGACTAGACCCGACCCGGCGACAGTTCGGAAACGGGTCAGCGAGGCGGAGGAGGCGACGTGGAGATCGCGATTATCGGCGGCGGCATCGCCGGGTTGGCGCTGGCCATCGGCCTGCATCGCCGGGGCATCCAGAGCCGCGTCTTCGAAGGCGCGCCGCAAATCCGCGAAATCGGCGTCGGCATCACCCTGCTGCCCCACGCCATGCGCGAGATCGCGGAGCTGGGCCTGCTGGACGCCATACGCGCGAACGGTATCGAGACGCAGAACAGTGAATTCCACAACCGTTTCGGCCAGAAGCTGTACAGCGAGCCGCGCGGCGTCGCGGCCGGCTATCCCCTGCCAGAGGTCGCCATCAACCGCGGCAAGCTGCATTCCGTGCTCTACAAGGAAGCCGTCGCACGGCTCGGCGAGGACCGTGTCATCGCCGACCGCACCCTGATCGACCTGAGCCAGGACGCCGACAGCGTCACCCTGACCTTCAAACAGACCTCGACCGGCGAGGCCCTGCCGCCCGTGCGCGCCGACATCGCGATCGGCTGCGACGGCATCAACTCCGCAACCCGCAAATTCTTCTATCCGGACGACAAGGTCGTCTTCACCGGGATCAACACCTGGCGCGGCGTAACGCGCAGGAAGCCAATCCTGGACGGCAGAACCTATTTCCGCATCGGCTCGATCCGCACCGGCAAGATCGTCATCTATCCGATCTCGAACTTCGAAGACGGTTCGGGCGATCAACTGATTAACTGGGTCGCCGAGATCGAGCGGCCTTCATCGACCATGAACGACTGGAACACCGGCGGCCGGCTGGACGACTTCCTGCCGACGTTCGAAAGCTGGCAGTTCGATTGGCTGGATGTGGGAGCCTTGATCCGCGGCGCGGATCCGATTCTGGAATATCCGATGGTGGACAAGGATCCGCTGGCGCAGTGGACGTTCGGGCGCGTGACCTTGGCGGGCGACGCGGCGCACCCGATGTATCCGCGCGGATCGAACGGTTCGGCGCAAGGCTTGATCGATGCTCGCACGCTAGCCGATCTGCTGGCGGCCGGCGGCGATGCCCAGGAGGCGTTGAAGGCCTATGAGGCGGCGCGCCTCGAACCCACCTCGAAGATCGTGCAGACGAACCGCACGGCGCCGCCGGACATTATCAATCTGCGCGTCGAGGAACTGATCGGCGATCGGCCGTTCGAGAACCTGGACGATCACATCACGCAGGACGAACTCCGGCAGTTGTCGGACAACTACAAGCGCATCGCCGGCTTCTCCGTCGAACCGGTCGTCGCGAAGTAAAGGGAGCCCGTCATGGACGCTGCAACCAATGAATTGCTGACCAAGGTCGGACCCGGCACACGGATGGGCGCGGTCCTGCGCCGGCACTGGACCCCCATCGCCGGCGTCACCGAGTTCGATGACAAGACGCGCATCAAGGCCATCCGTCTGATGGGCGAGGACCTGGTCCTCTATCGCGACCTGTCGGGCCAGTACGGCCTCGTCCAGCGCGCCTGCGCGCACCGCCGCGCCGACCTGTCCTATGGCTTCGTGGAGAAGTGCGGTCTGCGCTGCAACTACCACGGCTGGGCCTACAACGAGGCCGGTCAGTGCGTGGAGATGCCCTACGAGGACACCGTCGCCGCCCGGGCCAAGTACAAGGACAAGGTCCGCATCACCGCCTATCCGGTCCGCGAACACGCCGGAATGCTGTGGACCTACATGGGCCCCCTGCCCGCGCCCGAACTGCCCAACTGGGAACCGTTCACCTGGGGCAATGGCTTCACCCAGATCATCATCTCGGAAATCCCCTGCAACTGGCTGCAATGCCAGGAGAACTCGATCGATCCCGTCCACTTCGAGTGGATGCATACCAACTGGTCGCGGCGTCAGGCGGACGCCATGGCCGAGCTGGGGCCGAAGCATCTGCAGGTCGCCTTCGACGAATTCGAATACGGCCTCATCTATCGCCGCGAGCGCGAGGGGCAGCCCGAGAACCACGCCATGTGGACCGTCGGCCGCGTCTGCCTGCTGCCGAACTGCTTCTTCCTCGGCGACCATTTCGAATGGCGCGTGCCGATCGACGACGAGAACACGTTGAGCATCTCCTGGGTCTTCAACCGCGTCCCGACCGAGTCCGAACCCTATGTCCAGGGCGCGATTCCGACATGGCACGGGCCGATCAAGGACCCGGAGACCGGGCGCTGGATCTCGACCCACGTCATCAATCAGGACTTCATCGCCTGGGTCGGTCAGGGCGTCGTCGCCGACCGCACCAAGGAGAAACTCGGTCTCAGCGACCGGGGCATCCAGATGCTGCGCAAGCAGCTGCTGGCCGACATGGACGCCGTTGACGCTGGCGAGGACCCCAAGGGCGTGATCCGCGATCCGGCGGTGGCCGCCTATGTCGAGCTTCCCATCGCCGAGCGGGAGCATCTGACCCACGGCATGGCGCTGGCCGACTACAAGGCCGACCCGATCATGGGCAAACATCTCGAGCGCTTCATGTTCCAGGCCGGGCAGCCGCCCGAGGTGTGGGAGGCCTTCGTCAACGCCATGAGCATCCCGGGCGTCAAGGCGGTCGACGACCGCGTCGTCATCGAGATCTGAGCGGACCCGGGATCATGTCGCACACCGTCCTCAGCAACGAACAGTCCAGCCAGCTCCAGGCGCTGTACGACGAGATGCGGCCCGCCAGCCTGACGCCCCTCTGGGAGGTGCTCGCCTCTCTCGTGACGCCGGAACCGACGTCCCCAGTCGTCGCCCACCGCTGGCGCTATGCCGACGCGCGCGACTACCTGATGCGCGCCGGCGACCTGATCAGCGCGGCCCAGGCCGAACGTCGCGTGCTGATCCTCGAGAACCCCGGCCTGCCCGGCGCCTCGCGGATCACCAACAGCCTCTATGCCGGCCTGCAACTGATCCTGCCGGGCGAGGTCGCGCCCTGTCATCGCCATACCCAGTGCGCCCTTCGCTTCGTGATGGAAGGCGAAGGCGCCTTCACCGCCGTTGACGGCGAGAAGGCCGTCATGCGGCCGTTCGATCTCGTCCTCACGCCGGGCGGCCAGTGGCACGATCACGGCAATCCGACCGACAGCCCGATGATCTGGCTGGACGGGCTCGACATCCCGACCGTCAGCCATTTCAACGCCAGCTTCTCCGAAAAGCTCGGCGTCGACGCCCACCCGGAGACGGTCCCTCCCGGCGACACCTCCAGCCGTTACGGGCACAACCTGCGCCCGATGCGCGGCAGCGCCGCCGACCGGCGCCCGACTCACCAGCCGCTGTTCCACTATCCCTATTCCGAGTGGCGCCCGGCGCTGGACCGGCTGGCTGCGGCCGGCGAGCCCGACCCGCATCTGGGCCACGCGCTGGAGTTCCTGAACCCCGCCAACGGCGGCTCGATCATGCCGACGATCTCGGCCCACGTCCGCCTGCTGCCGAAGGGGTTCGAGACCCTGGGTCGGCGTTCTACCGACGCCAGCATCTATGTGGTGGTCGAGGGATCGGGTCGCGCCTGGCTCAACGATGAGCCGATCGAACTTGCGCCACGCGACGTGGTCGTCGTGCCATCCTGGACGACGCTGCGGTTCGAGGCGGAAACCACTCTTGTGCTGTTCGGCTACTCCGACCGGGCCTGCCAGGAAAAGCTGAACCTCTACAGGGAAGAAAACGCGTGACCTTGACCTTCGAGCCCGCCACGACCGTCCTGGCGCCGACGACGACCGGCGAGAGCTTCCCTGTCCGCCGTCTGTTCTGCATCGGCCGCAACTACGCCGCCCATGCGCGCGAGATGGGCAAGGATCCGGATCGCGAACCGCCCTTCTTCTTCACCGGCTGGGCCGAGACCGTCGTGCCGGACGGCAGCATCATCGCCTATCCGCAGGCGACCTCCGACTATCAGCACGAGATCGAACTGGTCATCGCCATCGGCAAATCCGGCCGGAACGTTACGGAGGACCAGGCGCTCGGCCTCGTCTACGGCTACGCCGTCGGCCTCGACATGACCCGCCGCGACCTGCAGTTCATCGCCCGCGATTCCGGCCGCCCGTGGGACGCCGGCAAGAACGTCGAGGAGTCCAAGCCGCTGGGTCCGATCCGGCCCGCCGCCGGTTTCGATGAAGCGAAGGGCGCCATCACACTGACCGTCAACGGCGTGACGAAACAGACGGGCGACCTCGCCGAACTGATCTGGTCGGTGCCTGAAGTGATCGCCCACCTGTCGAGATTCTACCGGCTGGAGCCCGGCGACCTGATCTATACGGGCACCCCCGCCGGGGTCGGACCGGTGGTCCAGGGCGACGTACTGGTCGGCGCGATCGACGGCCTGGGCGAACTGACGGTCACCATCGGCCCGCCCGCAGTCTGAACCGATGATCCTTTACGGCTATTTCCGTTCGTCCGCCGCCTGGCGGGTCCGGATCGCGCTCAACCTGAAGGGTTTGAGCGCTGAGCCCAGATACCAGCATCTCAGAAAGGGCGAGCAGCGATCGCCCGAGTACCTGGCCGTCAATCCCCAAGGCCTGCTGCCGAGCCTGGTGCTCGAAGACGGCGCGATCCTCACCCAGAGCCTGGCGATCTGCGAATATCTCGACGAGCTGCATCCGGAGCCGCCGCTGCTGCCGTCGAATCCGGTCGCGCGGGCTCGCGTCCGCGCCTTTTCCCAGGTCATCGCCTGCGACATCCACCCTCTGCAGAACCTCAAGGTGCTCAAGGCGCTGGAAGCCAGGGGCCAGACCCCGGAAGAGACCCAGGTCTGGGCGCGGGACGTCATCGCCAGCGGCTTCGACGCCCTCGAGACCCTGGTCGCGGGTCATTCCCGCCCCTTCGCCTTCGGCGATCAGCCGTCGCTGGCGGACATCTGCCTCGTGCCCCAGATGGCCAACGCACGGCGTTTCGGCGTCGAACTGCGCTGGCCGCGCCTGCTCGCCGTCGAGGCCGCCTGCGCCGCCCTGCCCGCCTTCGCCGACGCTCATCCGGATCGTCAGCCGGACGCGGAATAGAGGCACGCCATGAAGGTCCTCATTGTCGGCGCGGGACATGCGGGAGGTTCGGCCGCCGCCTTGCTGCGGGCCTCCGCCTTCGAGGGTGAGATCGTGCTGGTCGGCGACGAGCCGGCGCCGCCCTATCAGCGACCGCCGCTGTCCAAGGCCTGGCTGAAGGGCGAGGCCGATCTGGACTTCCTTCTGCTGCGGCCGGAGACCTACTACGCCGAGCAGAACATCACGCTGAGGACCGGCGTCCGGGCCTCGTCCATCTCGCCGGAAGCGCGCACCGTGACCTTCTCCGACGGGACGGCGGAAACCTATGACGTGCTCGTTCTGGCGACCGGATCGACGGGTCGGCGGTTGCCGATCCCGGGCGCCGACCGGCCGGATCTCATCGAGCTTCGCACCATCGCCGACGCCGAACGCCTGAAGGCGCGGCTCGGCCCCGGCCGACGACTGGTCATCGTCGGGGGCGGCTACGTCGGTCTGGAGGCCGCCGCTTCGGCCCGGGCTCTGGGCGCCGAAGTGGTCCTGCTCGAACGGCTGGACCGGGTGCTGAAGCGGGTCACGTCCGAGCCCCTGTCCGCCTTCTTCACCGAACGCCATCGGCGTGAGGGCGTCGACATCCGAACCGGTGTGGACGTCTCCGCCTTCGAGGACGGCGGCGTGCGCCTTTCGGACGGCGAGCGGGTCGAGGCGGACGTTGTTCTCGTCGGTGTCGGGGCTCTGGCGAACGACGAGTTGGCCCGTACCGCCGGCCTGGACTGCGATCCGGCCGGATCCGGCGGCATCGTCGTAGATGAGACCGCCCGCACCTCGGACCCGGCCATTTATGCCATCGGCGACGTCACGCTGCGACCGATCCCGGCCCACGGAGTCACGATGCGGCTTGAGAGCGTGCCCAATGCCCTGGAGCAGGCCCGTCAGGCCGCCCACGCCATCGTTGGCCGTCCGCAGGTCGCGCCGGAAGTGCCCTGGTTCTGGTCGGATCAGTACGATGTGAAGCTGCAGATCGCCGGCCTCCCGGCAGAGGCCGACCGGACCCTGGTGCGCGGCGATCCCGCCAGCGGTCGTTTCGCGGTCTTCCACCTGAACGGCGACCGGATCGTCTGCGTCGAGGCCGTCAGCGCGCCGCCGGAATTCATGGCTGGCAAACAGCTGATCCAGAGGCGCACGCCGGTCGATGTCGACAAGCTCGCAGACCCTGCCGTGTCGATGAAGGCCGTGGCCCTGGAGCCCGCCGCCTAGCTCCAGGGATGGTCACCAGCGTCGGAGGTGGCCAGCCGATAGAAGCCGATCTCGATCCCGTCCGGGCCGCGTTTTCCGCGCGGGCGGAACTTCTCTTCGTTGAGCCAGCGGAACCGCATCGCGCCGGATTCCATCGTCGTCAGTCCGCGCGACGTCGCACCCGATTGATCGACCGGCCGCCCGGCGACGAGGTCGGCGCAGGCCTCGGGCGTCAGGAACCTTCGGCCGATATTGCTGATGTAGATCCGCTCGGCTTCCTCCGTCTCCAGCACGTAGCGGGCGTCGAGATCGATATGCCCCTCTGGCCGGATCAACTGCCAGTCGGCCCCGCTTTCCAGCACCCGGCCATGTAAACCCTCGCCCGAGAAGGTTCCGCCGAGGATCGGAATGACGCGGCGAAATCCACCCGGAACCGCGCCGATATCGACGGGCGGACCCAGGCTTATCCGCACCGTGAAGATCGCCTCACCAGTCACAGCATCGCCCGGGCCTGGCCTTGAGGCCTCATGTGTCGCGTCCCGTTCGACGGCCATTCGAACACCCATGCATCAGGAGAATCGCCGGGTGATCAGCACCGCACCGACGCTCCGTAAATTCCACTGTGCGGGAATAGCATGTCAAGCTGCGTTGCACCTGTTGGAAAGGCTGGTAATCCATGGACATGACCACAGCTCAGGCAGCCCGCCCTCCCGTAAAGCGCAGCAAGGGTCGACCCGCCGGCGACAACGACGTCGGGGGCGATCGCATATTGGCGGCGGCCGAGTCACTGCTCAAGACACTGCCGCCTGCCCGGGTGACCATCGCGCGGATCGCTCAGGAGGCGGGCGTCGATCCGGCGCTCATCCGCTACTATTTCGGTGACCGGACCCGTCTGTTGATGGCGGTCGCCGGACGCGTGACGGCCAACAAGCCTCACGCCGGCGCAAGGACGCTGGAGCCGCAGGCCGCCCTGATCGAACACATCCGCAAGACCATCGCGCTCGTCCGGTCGGCGCCCTTCATGCACCGGCTGATGGTCGAGGAACTCAACGCCGGCGGCACGGACGAGACGCGGGCGCGAACCCGCGACATGAACGCCGATCTGGTCGAGTTCTATCGCGAACTGCTTGAGGCGGATGGGGGCGAAACGCTCCGCGCCGTCGACCCCTTGTTTCTCCACGTGATCATCCTCGGAGCCAGCGACTTCTTCGTGTCGGCGGATCCGGTGATCACGCCCTTGCTGCCGCCCGGCACGGACAGGGATGAGCTGATGGCCCGGTTCAACACCTTCCTTGTCGATGTCCTGCTGAATGGCCTCAAACCCCGTTGACAGTGACGTCGCGGTGGGCCGCCGATGACCCGGCGCCATTTTCAGCCTGAGGTTGACGCCCTGCATCCTGCCGCTATGGCTTGATCGTGCCTTTGAACGCCCGCCCGCCCGTGCAGCAGACGACCGGTTCGGCGGACGACGCCCTGGCGCAGGCGCATTCGAAACTCCTCGCCGACGATCGCCTGCAATTCGACCGGACCGGTTTCACGCCGCCTGAAGTCCCGGGCTGGCTGCACTGGATCGGGGACGCCCTGCAGGCGATGGCGCCGCTCCTCAAGGTCGTCTTCTGGGCGGGGCTCGCCGTCATCGTCGCGACGATCGCCTGGTTCATCGTCCGGGAGCTTCTCCGACTTCGCCTGCCACGCCCGAAGGCCGAGAGCGCCGTCGCCGCGACGGAGCCCGACTGGCGACCGGATGAAGCGGCCGCGCGAAACCTGCTGGCCGACGCCGACGCCCTCGCGTCCGAGGGGCGCTATGCCGAGGCCGCCCACCTGCTGCTGATGCGCAGCGTCGAGGACATCGAGAAGCGCAAACCGCGCGCCATCAAGGCGTCGCTGACGACGCGCGAGATCGCGACGACGGCGTCGCTGCCCGAGGCCGCGCGACCAGCCTTCGCGCATATTGGCCGGGTCGTGGAACGCAGCCTCTTTGGCGGACGTCCGGTCGACGCCCGGGATTTTGCCGATTGCCGACGCGCCTATGAAGACTTCGCCCTGCCTGCGGGGTGGCGAGCATGAGCCTTTCGAAAGCGGGATCCGGCGCATTTTCGCCCCTGACCATGGTCGCGATCCTGGTGGTCGGGGTCGTCGCCCTTGCCGGCCTCGGGGTTCTGTCCGCCTACGCTCCGGAGCTGAAGTCGGGCGATGACGGCGGCGGCCATGCCCTGTCCAGATCCTCGGTCGGCTACGCCGCCCTGCCCCGCCTGCTGAGGGCGACCGGAACGCCGGTGGTGCTCAGCCGGGGTTCGCTCGGCCACGGCGCGGTCGATAGTCTGCTGGTCCTGACGCCTCCGGTCGGAACGCCACCCGAACGCCTTGAGGACATCCGGCACGACGGATCGATCATGGTCGTTTTGCCCAAGTGGAACTCCGCGGCCCTGCCCGACCACCGGGGCTGGGTCTCGACGGTCGGGGTGGTTTCCGCCAAGGACGCGCTGGCGGTCCTGCCGAAAGAGGTGCGTGCGGGCACCACCCTCTCCGATCTGTCAGGTCGACGGACAGTCTCCTTGCGCCTCGGGGCCGACGAGACCCTTAACGCGGAGCCGGTCGTCATCGACACCTACCGCAGGATAGCAGGCCCCCAATGGATCCCGGTCATCATCGACGCCGAGGGCGCGACGGTGTTGGCCGCCCATAGCGAGACCGGCCTCTATGTGCTGGCCGACGCGGACCTGCTGAACACCCAAGGCCTCAAATCCCTCGCCGGCGCCCGCACTGCCGTGGCTTTGCTGAACACCCTGCGCATGCCGGGTACGCCGGTTGTGTTCGACCTGACGCTCCACGGCTTCCAGCGCACGCGCAACCTGGGACGGCTGCTGCTGGAGCCGCCCCTGCTGGGCATGACCCTGGTCCTGGCGGCGCTGATCATCTTCGCCGGCTGGCAGGCGGTGGTGCGCTACGGCCCGGCGCGACAGAACCGCCGTGCAGTCGCCCTCGGCAAGCGCGCCCTGGCGGACAACACCGCCGCCCTCGTCCGCATGGCCGGCCGCGAGCATCACATGGGCAAACCCTACGCCCTGCTGGTCAGGGCCGCCGTCGTCCGCGCCATCGGCGCGCCGCGCACCCTGACGGGCGAGGATCTGGACGCCTTCCTCGACCGGGTCGGCGCCGTCGCCGGCGCGACCCGTCCCTACACAGCCCTGGCCGAGAGCGCCCGGGCCGCAAAGACCCCCGGCGACCTGATCCGCGTCGCCCGCGACCTCCACCGCTGGACCCAGGAGATGACCCGTGCACGTCAATGAGGTGAAGACCGTCGCAGAGCGCATCCGCGCCGAGATCGGCAAGGCGGTGATCGGGCAGGACGGCGCGATCGACCTGCTGCTGACCGCCCTGATGGCGGGCGGCCACGTGTTGCTGGAAGGCCCCCCGGGCACGGCCAAGACCCTGCTGGCTCACAGTTTCGCGCGCAGCGTCGGCCTCGACTATGGCCGCATCCAGTTCACGCCCGACCTGATGCCGGGCGACATCATCGGGTCGAACCTGTTCAACTTCCAGACCTCCAGCTTCACCCTGACGCGGGGGCCGATCTTCTGCGAACTGCTTCTGGCCGACGAGATCAACCGCACCCCGCCCAAGACCCAGGCCGCCCTTCTGGAGGCGATGCAGGAACGCCAGATCACCATCGACGGCCAGCCGCACGCGCTCGGCAGCCGCTTCATCGTGGTCGCGACCCAGAACCCGATCGAACAGCAGGGCACCTATCCCCTTCCGGAGGCCCAGCTGGACCGCTTCCTGTTCAAACACGTGCTGGCCTATCCGACCCTAGAACAGGAGCGCGCCATCATCGCCGCCCAGGGCGCCCGCACCGGACAGATGGACCCGGTCGCCCTCGGCGTCGGGGTCGTCGCCGACGGCGCCATGATCGACGCGGCCGTCGAGGCGACGGCCGGCGTCCGCCTGACCGACGAGGTCGTGGCCTATATCGCCGATCTGATCCGGGCGACCCGGGATTCCGCCGATGTCGAAACCGGCGCCTCGCCCCGCGCTGGGGCCATGCTGGCCGCAGCCGCCCGCGCCCGCGCGGCGCTGGACGGGCGCGACTATGTCATTCCCGACGATGTGAAGGCCCTGGCCGTTCCGGCGCTGCGGCACCGTCTGGTGCTGTCGCCGTCGGCCGAGATCGAGGGTCGCCGGGTCGATCAGGTTCTGGCCGGTCTGGTCGAACGGGTGGCGGCGCCCCGGTGATCTATCCGACGCGGCGAGCGGTCGTGCTGATGGCGGCGGGCGCGCCCGCCGCCCTGCTGCTCGGCGTGCTGACGCCGCAGGGCTGGCAAGCCGCTCCGTTGTGGATCCTCGCCATCGTCGTCCTGACGGCGATCGACGCCGCGCGCGCCGGATCGCGCGCCGCCCTGCGGCTGGAACCCCTTCCGGCCGTGCACGCCGCCGTCGGGCGTCCCGGCTCGGCCGAGCTGATCGTGCGCTTCGACGGCAGGGGTCCGCGGCCGCGGGAGGTCGAGGGCGCCGTGTCCGCCGACATGCGGCTGGGTCTCGCCGGCCAGTCCCGGCGAACGCCGCTGCACGACCGCGCCGCGGGGTTCGTCTTCCCCTTCACACCCGAACGCCGCGGCACGGTCGATCTGGAGACGCTCTGGGTGCGCTGGATCGGCCCCCTTGGGCTCGCGACCAAGCAGAAGGCCTTTGCGCTGAACCTGCCGGTCGCCGTGCTGACCGATATCCAGGCCGTGCGGGATCAGGCGATACGCCTGTTCGCCCGCGACGCCATGTTCGGGGCCAAGTCCCAGGTGCAGCTCGGCGAAGGCTCTGAGTTCCAGGCCCTGACCGACTACCAGCCCGGCGTCGATCGTCGCGCCATCGACTGGAAACAGTCCGCCCGCCACGCCTCGCTCCTGGCCAAGGAGTTCCACACCGAGCGCAACCACAACGTCATCATGGCCCTGGATTGCGGCCGGGTCGCCTGCGAGCCTGTCGGCGGCATGCCGCGCATGGACCGGTTCATCCACGCGGCCCTTCTGCTGAGCTACGCCTGTCTCCGCTCCGGCGACCGGGCCGGACTGTTCGCCTTCGATGCCGTCGCCCGCGTGAACACCGGTCCGCTCTCGAGTCTCAACGCCCAGCGCACGCTCCAGACGATCGCCGGCCGCATCGACTATTCGACGCATGAGACCAACTACACCCTCGCCCTCGCGACCCTCGCCAGCGGATTGAAACGGCGCTCGCTGGTGGTGGTGTTCACCGATTTCGCCGACTCGACCTCGGCCGAGCTGATGATCGAATCCCTCGGGCGGCTTCTGCGTCGCCACCTGGTCCTGTTCGTCGTCATGCGCGACGATGAACTCGAAAGCCTCATCGCCGCCGAACCGGTCGAACCCGAGGATGTGGCGCGGTCCGTGGTGGCCGCCGGCCTGTTGCGCGAGCGTGAGCTGGTCCTGACCCGCCTGCGCCGCATGGGCGTCCATATCGTCGAGGCGCCCGCCGACCGGATCGGGCCCGACGTGCTGAACGCGTATCTCGACCTCAAGCGAAGGGATCTGCTGTGACGGACGTCCCCTCCCCCCACACCCTGCGCAGCCAGCGGTTCCGCCGCGAGCGCGAGGCCGACTGGGCGCGTCTGGAACGGCTGATGGACAAGGTCGAGAAGGGCTCGGCAGCGAAGCTGACCGACGACGAGATCCTGGCCATCCCCGTACTTTATCGCTCGACCCTCTCGGCCCTGTCCGTCGCACGCGAGACCTCTCTGGATCAGGGCCTGGTCGAGTTTCTCGAGACCCTGTCGGCGCGGGCATACTTCTTCGTCTACGGCTCGCGAGCCACCTTGCAGGACCGGCTCGCCAGCTTCTTCAGCAACGACTGGCCGGCGTCGGTTCGGAGCCTTTGGCGCGAGACCCTGGTCTCGGGCGCCCTGATGCTGCTGGGCGCCGTCGTGGCCGCCTGGCTGGTCTCCGTCGAGCCCGACTGGTTCTACGCCTTCGTGCCTGCCGACCTCGCGGGCGGTCGCGACCCCGCCGCCTCGACCGAGACCCTCCGCGCCACCCTCAGCGGGGCGGACGAGGAGGCCGGCCTGTCGGTGTTCGCCGCCTATCTGTTCACCCATAACGCCCAGGTCGCGATCCTCGCCTTCGCGCTGGGCTTCTCCCTGTGCGTCCCGACGGCGCTCCTGATGCTTTACAACGGAACCATGCTGGGGGCCTTCTTCGCCCTGTTCGCCAGCCGGGGACTGGGCGTCGAGATCGGCGGCTGGCTGCTGATCCACGGCGTCACCGAACTGTTCGCGGTGACGCTCGCCGGGGCCGCGGGACTGAAGATCGGCTGGGCCGTCGCCTTCCCGGCCGACCGGTCGAGGCTGGACGCCGCCGTCGCCGCCGGACGCACGGCCGCCGTCGTCATGGGCGGGGTGGTCGTCATGCTGTTCGTCGCCGGCCTGCTGGAAGGTTTCGGCCGTCAGCTCATCGTCGACACCGGCGCCCGCTACGCGGTGGCGGCCTTCACAGCCCTGATCTGGGGGGCCTATTTCTACGGCCCCCGCGGGAGAGCCTTCCGTGGTCTCTGAGCCGATCGGCAAATCGACCGAACGCGTCTTCGTGACGCCCGAAGGCGTCGACCTGCGCCTCAATATCGGCGACGCCGGGCAGCGAGCCGCCGCCTTCCTGATCGACGCGGCGATCATCATGGCCGTGCTCGTCGGCCTGACCATTGCGGCGATCCTGATGAGTATCGGGGCCGGGGCGGCAGGCGGTTTCGCCGGCGTCGAGGTCATGGCCGTGATCTGGCTGCTGATCTTCTTCGTGCTGCGGAACTTCTATTTCACGGCGTTCGAGCTGTCGGCAGCGGCGGCGACCCCGGGCAAGCGGATGTTCGGTCTGCGGGTCGCGTCACGCGACGGCGGACGGCTGAGGGCGGAATCGGTCTTCGCGCGCAATGCGTTGCGGGAACTGGAGGTCTTCCTGCCCCTGTCCCTCCTCGCCAGTCGCGCGGAACAGGGCGGCGCCGATGGCTGGATGTGGCTGCTGGCCCTCGCCTGGGCCTGCGTCTTCGTCTTCTTCCCCCTGTTCAACAAGGATCGCCTGCGCGCCGGAGACCTGGTCGGCGGCACCTGGGTCGTGCGCACGCCCCGGCACAAGCTGACCCGCGACATGGCCGATGACGGCGCCGCGCGCCTGGCGCACTTCGTCTTCGAACCCGCCCAGCTCGATGCCTACGGCGCCAGGGAGTTGCATGTGCTCGAGTCCGTCCTGCGCCAGCGCGATCGTGGCACGATGCGGGCGGTGGCCGCCCGCATCTCGACGAAGATCGGGTGGCAGCGCGGCTTCGACGACCGCGACGAGGATTTCCTCAGCGCCTACTACGCCGCCCTGCGCGGACGGCTGGAACAGCGTCTGCTGATGGGCGTCAGACGTCGCGACAAGCACGACGTCTGACCGCAGGCCTCAGTCGAAGACGGACGCCAGCTGCTCGGGCCCCACGCCCTCCTTCACGCTGCGCAGTTCGTAGTACAGCGCCGCCGCCCCGGCCGCGCCAAGCACGGCGCTCAGGATGTTGCTGAGCGACGTCGTCAGCATGTTCACGATCAGATTGGGCGAGCCGGTCATGAAGCCTCCGCCCGACGCCGCGCCGATGCCCCCGGCCAGAACGCCGATGATCATCGAGGCCACGAACAGGATCACCGCCAGACCGAAAATCGGCCAGCGATGGCCCCGGGTCAGGTCACGGCTCCGTTGCAGGCTCTCCATAACCCCGCGACCTTCGACGACGACCGCCCCGGTCGCCACCGACCACATCACCGCCAGGATGATTCCGGGGACGATCAGCAGGATCATGCCCAGCATCGTGCCAAGTCCGATCACGATCCCGAGGCCCAGCAGCGGCAGGAACAGCTTGATCCCCGCCTCGAAGGCCGCCCCGATGCTCATCGCCTTGCCGTTGAACCCGGCCACGGTGACCTTCACCACCATGCCCTGCAGCACATAGGCGCCGACGATCCAGAACACCCAGCTGACGCCGACGATGGCGAGGGCCGTCGTGGTCTGACCTTCGAGAAGTTGCGACTGGCCATAGACCTGCGCCACGCTCGGAACGCCCACGAGCAGTATCGAGCCGATCAGGAATGTGACGCCGTTCTGGCTGATCGAATTGAAGGTGCGCTGGATGACCCGGCCCAGATCGAAGGCGCCGTGGACGGATCCGTCGCGCGAGGCCGGGGCCTGTCCGACGGGCGGGCCGTCGAGCGCATAGACCTGGGTCGCGACGCCCTCGTGGGCGATGAAATCGACCCGCTGTCCAGCGACGAGCGGTGGCGCCGAACGGATCGAGGAGGCGCTGAAATTATAGATCTCGCCGTTGTCGCCGGTGATGGTCCCGCCGCCGGCGCCCTCTCCGAATGTGGTCACCTGGCCACGCATGTCATCTCCCGAGTGCTGAAGTCGATGATCACCCGACGATCTGACGGACACAACCCCTCGTAGCAGTCCGCCGTGTCGCTAGTCCTGCTTTGCCAGATTGGCCCTGACGACCCCCAGAAACGCGTCCGCGAGACGATCCGGGCCGGAGTTGGCGGAGGTCGCGAAGCCGTACTCGTGGCGAATGCCGGGCGTGAATCGCCTCAGGACCGCGCCGTCGCGAACATAGGGCTTCGCCAGCCGCTCGTTGACGATGGCCACGCCAACGCCGCGCGACGCGAGCGCACAGGCCGAGGCGATCGTGTGGGTCTCCACCTTGACCCGCGGCACCACGCCCGCGTCGGCGAAAGCCGCCTCGACCTGGGCCCTGAACCGCTGCCCCTGACCCAGCAGGATCAGCGGCACGCCGCGCATGTCCGCCGCCGCGATGGTCTCCTGCGCCGCCAGCGGATGGCTGGCCGGCAGGACGCAGGCGCTCTCGCTGACCAGCACCGTCTCGGTCCTCAGGTCCGCGCGGTTGTGGGGCAGTTTGACGAATCCCGCGTTGACCGCTCGCGACGCGATCATCGCCTTGGCGACCTCGACCCCGTGGGAGTCGATCGACAGATGCACCTGCGGATACTGCTCCAGAAACCGCTGGATCATATCGGGCAGGATCGCTTCCAGGATGCTGGGCGGCGCGACCAGGCGCAGGTGACCCACGCGGAAGTCAGAGATGTCGCGGGCCAGCGACTGCACCCGGTCGACGTTGTCGAGCGCCCGTTCCACCTCCTGATGCAGAAGCAGGCCGTCGGCGGTCAGCATCAACCGGCCCCGGTCGCGGTGGAACAGCTCGAATCCCACGTCCCGCTCGAGCTGCGCCAGCAACCGGCTCGCGGCCGGCTGACTCAGGTCCTGCGACCGCGCGGCGCTCGTCACCGAGCCCAGCCGGACGATCGCGTGGAAGATCCGCAGCGCTCTCAGGCGGATCGTCTGGCGGCCGTCGGCGTCCGGCGTCATGGCCTGCCCTCAGGCGACCGGACGGATGGGCAGCACGAAGTGGGACGGCGTGTCGGGTCCGAAATGCACCGAACAGATGGCGACGACCGGGTCGCAGGGCTCGCCTGCCGGAACGCCCGTGCCCGGATTGACGTCGAAATGCGGGAAGTTGCTGGCCGACACATCCAGCCGGATCCGATGCCCGGCCGCGAACAGGTTGGAGGTCGGGAAGGCCTTGATGTCGACGCCATAGACTTCCCCCGGCCGCATCGGATGCGCGGTCTCGAACCCGTCGCGGAAGCGTAGGCGCAGCACGCCATGGGTCAAGTTCAGCGCATAGCCGTCGGGATAATCTTCATTGGGCGGATAGACGTCGACCAGCTTGATCATGACGTCGCAGTCCAGCGCGCTCGCCGAAATCCACAGCCGCGCGGAAACCGGACCGGTGACCTCGACGGCTTCGGCCAAGACCTCGGTCTCGAACGAGATGACATCGTCGCGCTCCGCCAGCGCCCGCCCCGGCGCCGACGCTCCATAGAGATCGAAGGTCTCCCGTTGGTCGAACCCGCCCGCCTCCATCAGGGGCGCGCCCGAGGCGATGGCTCCGCCGATCGTGGGAACGGGATTGGCCGGGTCGTGCCGCCAGGCGCGCTGGCCGGTCGCCGGCACGGCGCGCGACAGCCCGCCTTCGCTCGACAGGTGGAAGGCCGTCGCCTCGGCCGCCGGGGGCGGCCAGTCCGCCTCGTCGCGCCAGCGCCCGCCGTGATCCAGGCGACCCTGCGCCGTCCGGCGCCCGCTGCCTCCGCCCATGACGAACAGCCTGACCGGCGACGGCAGCGGGTCGGCGACCTCCACGTTCTGGCGCAGATGGCGGTCGAACCAGTCCAGCCGCAGGCGCAGATAGTCGTCCGCCACATGGCCATCCAGCGTGGCGTCCGGCCCGAAGTCGGCGTCTCCGGCGAAGGTCACAGACCGCTGACCATGCGTCCACGGTCCCATCACCAGCCGCACCGGCCCCGCCTTCATCCGGCTGAGCGCGGCGAAGTTCTCGGTCGCCGCAAGCGCATAGGGGTCGTACCAGCTGCTCATGAACACCATCGGCGCGTCGGTGAACCGCGCGTAGTGGGCGGAGGCGCACAGGTCGGGCTGGGTCCAGAAGTCGCCGAAGGTCTCGCGCGCCCACATGCGCACGACGAAGTCCTCGTACTCCGGCGCCGCCTCGAGCGGCGAATGCCCCTGACGCCAAGGGTTCACGCGCGCCCACTCGCCGATATCCTCGGCCTCGAGCGCCGCGCGTCGCGCCGGATCGGCGGTCGTCGCGGGGGCCTGCAGCGCGTGTTTGTAGGCCCAGGTCAGCTGCTTCAGCTCGAAGGCGCCGCCCTGCCGGATGCCGCTGTGATAGCCGCTCGAAAAGCCGCCGGAATCCATGAACATCGCCGCCAGCGCGGGATGGCCGAGCGACGCGACCGCCGCCTGCACGTGGGCGGAATAGGACAGGCCCGTCATGCCGATCCGCCCGTCGCACCACGGCTGATCCGCGATCCAGCTCAGGGTGTCGTACCCGTCGTCGGCCTCGTTCAGATATTTGGAGAAGACGCCCTCTGACGCCGACCGCCCCCGGCAATCCTGCAGGACATAGGCGTATCCGGCGCGCGCGAAATCGGCCGCCACCTCGGGCTTGGAACGCGGGGTCGGATCGACGGCGGTCCGGTCGGCGTGGTTGGTCCCCCGCTTGTCGTAGGGCGTCCGCTCCAGAATGACGCTGAACGGACCGTCCCCCGCTGGCAGATAGATGTCGGCGGCCAGACGCACCCCGTCACGCATCGGGACCATGACGTCACGCAGGACGACGATGTCCTCGCCCGGTCGGGAATCAGGAACGGCGCTCATGGGATCGCCGGCGCGGCGACGGCGGCGGGCGGCAGCGCATAGGTCGCGGGCGCGCCCGGACCCACCGGCAGGGCCAGCGACACCCACAGCGTCACCAGCGCGATCCCGGCCAGACCGAAGGCGATGCTGAAGGGCAGCATCAGGGCGATCATCGAACCGATGCCGAAGTCGGGCTTCCACCTCTGGCTGATGATCAGGACCAGCGGGAAGTTGCTGGCCAGCGGCGTGACGATGTTGAAGATCGAGTCGCCCATCCGGTAGGCGGCCGTGGTCATCTCCGGCGACACGCCCAGCAGCATCATCATGGGCACGACGACCGGCGCCATCGCGCTCCACTTGGCCGAGGCAGAGCCGATGACCAGATCCAGTCCCGACGACATGCCCAGTAGCGACACCAGCAACAGGGGCTTGGGCATCGACAGCGCCGTCAGCGCCTCGGCGCCCTTGACCGCCAGAACCGGCCCCAGATTGGACCACGAGAACATCGCGACAAAGTGGGCGGCGAAGAAGGCCAGCACGATGTACGGGGCGATGTCGCGCATCCCCTCCCCCATCATCCGCACAAGGGTGCGGTGGCTCTGGACCGTCCCGGCCGCCGCGCCATAGGCCCAGCCACAACCGAGGAACAACAGCATGAAGGCTGCGACCAGAGCTCCGTAGAAGGGCGCCAGCCGCTTCGGCCCGACGGCCTCCGCATCGATCAGCGGCGCTCCGGGCCACAGCGTCAGGGCGGCGAACAGGCCCACGATGGCCACCGCGACCAGACCGGCCAGCATCAGGCCTTTCCGCTGGCGTGCGTTCAGCACCCCCATGTCGTCGTTCTCCGCCACGCCCTCCGGAAGCTGGCCCGACCATTTGCCGAGGCGCGGCTCGATGATCCGGTCGGTCACGAACCAGGCGATGGGGGTGAACAGGACGCCGATCGCCAGGGTGAACCACCAGTTCCCCAGCGGATTGACACCATAGCCCGGGTCGATCAGTTGCGCGGCCGGCGCCGTGATGCCCAGCATCAACAGGTCGAACTGGCCGGGCACGATGTTGCCGGCGAAGGCGCCCGAGATGCCGGCGTAGGCGATGGCCACCCCCGCCAGCGGATGCCGCCCGGCCCTCGCGAACACCAGAGCCGTCAAGGGGATCAGAACGACGTAGGCCGCGTCCGCCGCATGGTGGGAAAACAGGCCGATGATGAAGACCGCCGGGCTCAGGAACCGCGTCGGCAACCGCCTAACGCCGCCGCCCAGTAGCGCCGCGAACAGCCCGGACCGCTCGGCGACCGCCGCCCCCAGCATGACGACCAGCACCAGCCCCAGCGGCGGGAACCGCGTCAGGGTCTCGGGCATGTCGACGAACAGTCTGGCGATGTTCTCCGACGACAGCAGGCTCTGTGTCGCCAACTGCTCGCCCGTGACCGGATTGACGGCGCCCCAGCCCGCGCCCGCCGCGATGACGGACACGATGACCAGCACCACGATACATCCCGCCAGGATGAAGACCGGGTCCGGCAGGGCGTTGCCCAGCCGTTCAACCCGGTCCAGCCAGCCCCGACGCGCGATCGGGGCCGGGCCATTCACGTCCGTCATGCCGGAACCTGGGTCCTAGAACTGCAATCCAACACGAACGTACGCGCTGCGACCCCGGGCGTCATAGGTGTAGATGTCGTAGTTGATCGGGGCGTTCGCATAGGAGGCCGGCGGCTGCTCGTCGAACAGGTTGTTCACCCCGACCGACACCGACGCATCGTACAGGTTGAAGGCGTAGCTGGCCTCCAGGTCGTTGTAGAAGATGGCGTCGGTCACATCGTCCTTGACCGTGTTCACGACGTCGGTGCTCTCGCCGATGTAGCGGCCGCGCCAGAGGGCGCTCCAGTCGCCGTTGCTCCAGCGCAGCGAGCTCTGACCCTTCCAGTGCGGATAGGTCGAGCGCGCCCGGTCGCCCTTTCCGGCGCGTTCGTCGAGAATGTCCGCCCCGCCCGCCGGATCGGGGCTGACCGTCGTGAACTCGTCCAGATAGGAGGCGTCCAGCACGGCGGCGAACCGGCCGATGCTGGTGTCAAACTCGTAGCGCGCCGTGGCGTCGACGCCCGAGGTCCGGATCTCCGACAGGTTCTGCGCTCCCTGCGTCAGGCGGGTGACCGCGCCCGTGGAGGCGTCGCGGGTCACCAGCTCGCAATAGACCCCGCCGCGCGCCGCGCACAGGCCGAGGATCTGCGCCGCCGCCTGGGCCGCGATCGCGTCCTTGATCTTGATGTCGTACCAGTCGACCGTCAGCGTGAAGCCGGGAATGGCCTCCGGCTGGAAGGCGAAACCGGCGCTGTAGGTGTCGGCCGTTTCAGGCTCGAGGTTGCGGTTGCCCGAGGTCACGCCCGGGATCAGGCCGTTCAGATTGAAGTTGGCCTGGTTGTAGTTCGTCGGAATACCCGCGCAGCCCGGCAGGGTCGGGTGGGCCGCCGCGCCGCCGTTGCAGGGATCGATCGCCTGGACGCTGACCTCGCGCCCGCCCTGGAACAGCTCCAGGATCGACGGCGCCCGGAAGCCTTGGGAATAGGTCCCGCGCAGCAGCAGTTGCTCGACCGGCCGCCAGCCCACGCCCGCCTTGATCGTCGTCGCGTCGCCCACGGTGTCATAGTTCGAATAGCGGGCCGCGAGGCTCAGATCGAGGCTGTGGGCCAGCGGCATGTCGGCCAGCAGCGGGATGGCGAACTCCACATAGCCTTCGTGCAGATTGTACTCGCCGACCGTCGGCACCCGCGTCTGGGCCGTCGTGGTCGTATAGGCGCTGGACAGGAAGACCGGCGTCGAGTTGGCATAGACGTCCGGCGTGTCGGTCGCCTTGTTCTGGCGATACTCGTAGCCCGCCGCCACCGACAGCGGCCCGGCCGGCAGCTGGAACAGTTCGCCGGTGATGTTGTAGGTCAGGTCGAACAGCTCGGTGGAGTTGGACTCCCGCGTGGTGAAGCGGATGTAGTTCGCCATGTCGGCCGTCATCGGCCCGAACAGGTTGATCGGCACGCATCCCGCGGACGCCAAACATGTCGCCGGATTGCCCAGCCCCTGGAACAGCCGCTCGTAGTTGACCCCGTTCAGGGCCGAGGACTGGATCTCGTTCTTCGACCAGCTGCCGGTCAGGTCCCACGACCAGTCCCGGCCGAAGCCGCTGAACGTGCCCTCCGCCCCGGCGCCGATGCGCCAGGTTTCAACGTCCTGGACGTTGTCGCGATTGCCGACGTCCGTCATCACCTTGCGCACCCGCCAGGCGGAGTTGGCCGCAAAGGTCAGGGCGCTGGCGACCGGGACCCCGTTGGCCGTGCCGAACGGGTTGAACGGATGGTTGTTGGCCAGGGAATAGCCCCGGATCGTCCCGGCCGTGCCGCCGATATCCAGCAGCACCGGCGAAAACAGCTGGTTCGACTGACGCCGGTTGTAGAGCCCCTCGAGGTGGAACGAGACGTTATCCGACAGGTCGGCGCGGAAGCGACCGTACAGGCCGTAGCGCTCGCTCGGTCCCGCCGAATAGATGCCCTGGGCCTGGGTGTTGTAGAAATCCTCCGGCAGGGTCGCGGTGCGGAAGCTGTTGTCCGCCAGATTTCCAGCGCCATAGTTGCCCAGAGCGATCTGGGTCACCGGCGTCGCCGCCGTCGCGAACCCGGTCGGCGTGCCGAAATAGGCGTTGTTCGACAGGCCGGGCAGAATGAACAGACCGCGCGGGCTGGTGCCGGGCGCGGTCAGGGGAACCAGGCTCAGCGCCGTCAGATCGCGGTCCGACGTCAGGATCTCGTCCTCACGCGCATAGCTGGCCGAAAGGACTACCGAACTGCGGTCGAACCGGCGCCCCCAGTTGGCCACGGCCGAGTACTGCTGGCCGTCGCCCTCCGAGGTGATCCCTGCGCGCGTGTTGAATCGCAGACCGTCGAAGTCCCGGATAGTGCGGATGTTGACCACCCCCGCGATGGCGTCGGCGCCGTAGATGGCCGAGGCGCCGTCCTTCAGCACCTCGATCCCGTCGATCATCCCCAGCGGAATGGTGTTCAGATCGACGAAGTCGCGGAAGCCGCGCTGGCCCACGCCGTCGACCCAGCGGTGCCCGTCGACCAGGACCAGCACCCGGTTGCCGCTGCCTTCGGCGCCGCCGAGGTAGCGCAGGTTGATCGAGGACGCGCCGTAGGACGTGCCCTGCGTCCCGTTGCTGTTCAGGCTCACGCCCGCGGAGGGCAGACGCTGCAGCAGGTCGCCGACCGACACGGCGCCGGAGTTCTTGATGTCCTCGGCGGTCAGCGTCAGCAGCGGTCCGACCGAGTCGGCATCGCGACGCTGGATGCGCGATCCGGTCACGACGATCTCGTCGACCGACGACGTCTCGTCCTGAGGCGCGGCCGGCGTCTGCGCCGCTGCGGGCGACGCCAGCAGGCCCAACGTCAGCGCGGCCAGCGCCGAGCCGGTCAAACACAGAGTCCGGATGGAAGTCGTCGTCGCCATGGTCTTGGTCCCCTTGTCCTTGCCGGTCCTTGATCGCGGATCGGCCCCCTTGGACGGAACAGTCGCAGCGGGTCCGCCGCGTTCGCAACAATATGGCGATTTCGTATCACGTCATGCGCTGGACGCATGGTCTATGAGCCAGCGATCTTCGAAACGTATGGTCGGGTCCGGAGGCGTACAGGATGATGGATCGGCGACAACTCGTCCGGGGTCTCGGCGCAATGGCGACGCTGTCGGCGTGCGCGGCCGCGCCGGGCGCCGAGGGCCTGCGTATCGACCTTCTGGGCCAGGCCCTGATCGAACACGCGCCCACACCCGCCGACTGGCCCGGACGGGCCGGCGTGGTCGGGGTGCTGGAGGGGGCCGACGCCGTCTTCACCAATCTGGAGACCGTCATCCGGGGTCCCCGCGCCGAGGCCCCTACAAGGGAGCTGCTGACCCTGCACGCGGCGCGGCCGGACATTCTTGAAACCCTGAAGGGCGCGGGCGTCGACCTGCTGACGACGGCGAACAACCACGCCTTCGATCTCGGAAGCGGAGGCATTCTGGACACGCTCGACGCTATCGAGGCGGCCGGTCTTCGCACGACGGGCAGCGGCGCGGACCTGAGGCGCGCCACTGCCCCCGCCACCGTCGAAACCGCCGCCGGCAAGGTCTCCGCGGTCGGGTTCGCCACGGGCAAGGTTCGTCCGGGCGGAGCCGCTGCGCCCGGCCACCCGGGCGTCAACGAGTTGCGGCGCGATGCGTCAGGCGCCCCCCTTGCGGAGGACGAGGCGCGGATCCTCGCGGCCATCCGACAGGCCGCATCCACCTCGACCGCCGTGATCGCCTGCCATCACAACCACGACTGGGAACCGGACAACAGTCAGGTCCCCGCCTGGCAACAGGCCTTCGCCAGACGCTGCATCGAGGCAGGCGCGACCGTCTTCGCAGGCCACGGCTCGCCCGTTCTGCAGGGCATGGCGACACACCGCGGTCGCCCTCTGCTCTTCGGCCTCGGGAACTTCATCTTCCAGACCGAAAAGCCGCAGGGCGCCTATCCGCCGCCTGCCTGGCAGGGCGTCATCGCCTCGCTCACGATCGACGGCGACCGACCCGTCCGGGTCGAGCTGACCCCTCTCGTCCTGAACGAAGTCGGGTTGAACGGCCCCGAAGACCAGGCCACGCGGGGCTTCCCGACCTTGGCCGGAGACCGGGACGCCGCGGACATCCTGGCGCGTCTGGCGGCGCAATCGACCGCGCTGGGCGGCCGGATCGAGGTTCGCGGAACCCGCGGCGTTCTTGCGACGGCCTGACGACAGTCATCACAGGCGCCGATCCCGCATCCGCGGAAAGTCACTGCAGACCTCAGGCGTCCAGCCGATACCCGACGCCGGCTTCGGTCAGGACCAGGGCCGGATGTGCGGGATCGACCTCGATCTTGTGGCGAAGTTGCCCGATCACGACCCGCAGATACTGCACGTCGTCCGCATGGGCCCGACCCCAGATGGCGGTCAGCAGCTCGGTGTGGCTGACGACCTTGCCCGCGTTGCGGGCGAGATAGGCCAGGACGTCATATTCCTTTGGACGCAGCTTCAGCCGCTCCTCACCGCGCGTGACAAGGCGGCGGTCCAGGTCGATGGAGACTTCGCCCGCCGTGACCACGCCCGACGCCACCGGACGCAGCGCCCCCTGCCGCAGACCGGCGCGAATCCGGGCCAGCAGTTCGCCGACGCCGAAGGGCTTCTCGACATAGTCGTTGGCGCCGAGGTCCAGCGCCGCGATCTTCTCGGCCTCCTTGTCGCGGGCGGACAGGACGATGATCGGACCTTCGTAGAACTCGCGGGCGCGGCGCAGGACCTCCTTGCCGTCCATGTCGGGCAGGCCGAGGTCCAGCACGACGGCGTCCGGACTCCACAAAGCGATGCCGCGCAACCCCTCCTGACCGCTGTCGGCACGACGGGCGTCATAGCCGGCGGCGTCCAGCGCAGGCGACAGGAAGCGGTGGATCTGGGGCTCGTCGTCGATGACGAGGATCTGCGGACGCAGGGCAGACATCACAGCAACTCGCGGTGGGTGACGATGGCCTTGGGCAGGCGGATCAGGATGCGGGTTCCGGGGTGCTCTCCGTCGCCGTCGTGGATCGGGCTGGCGGCCGCGATCCGGCCCTGCATGGCCTCGACGAACCCCTTGGCGATGGCGAGGCCCAGACCCACGCCCTTGGCCCGGTCGGTGGATTCCTCCATCCGCTGGAACTTGTCGAAGACCCGTTCCAGTTCCTCGGTCGGGATGCCCCTGCCCTCGTCCTCGATCGAGATGACGACCGAGCCGCGGTCCTCATAGGCGGCGAGTTCGATCGTCGAGCCGTCGGGGCTATAGGCGATGGCGTTCTCCAGGATGTTCACCAGCGCCTGCTCCAGCAGGCCGTCGTCGGCCTTGACCAGGCTGAGCTCGGCGGGGAAGTCGCGGCGGACCGTGCGGTCGCCGAGGCGGCGGGACACGCGCTCGGCGGCGGCGTTCAGGATGTCGCGGACGTCGATCCATTCGGCCCGGACCTGAAGCGCCCCGCCTTCCAGCCGGGTCATGTCCAGAAGGTCGCCGACATAGCGGTTCAACCGCTCGGCCTCCTCACGGATGCTGAGCAGCAGGTCGGCGCGGATCTCGGGCGACAGGCCTTCGCCGTAGTCGATCAGGGTCGTGGCCGACCCCAGAACGGTGGACAGCGGCGTTCGCAGGTCGTGGCTGACCGAGTTCATCAGCACGGCCCGGAAGCGGTCAGCGCGACGCAGGGTCTCGGTCTCCACGGACTGGCTGGCGAGGTCGGCCCGCTCGATGGCCACGGCGCCCTGATCCAGCAGCGCCAGTGCAAGCCGTTCCTCGTCCGAGCCGGGAGCGAGAGCGTCCGCCTCGATCCCGGCGACACCCGCCCGGCCGCGCACACCCTGTAGCGGGCGGAAGGTCCAGCTGGTCTGCGGCAGGGTGCCGGTCCCGAAGCCGGCCGCCTCGCCGTGCTCCCAGGCCCAGCGCGCGGCGGCCATCGCGGCGGCGCCCAGGGTCGGGATCTCGGGCGCGCCCGCGGCGATGACAAGGTCCTCACCGTGCGGCAGCAACACCACGGCCTTTGCGCTGGCGGCCTCCGCGGCCTGTTCGGCGAGCACCTTCGCCGTCGCCTCACGGTCTTCGGCCCCGGCCAGAGCCTCGCTGGCGCCGAGCAGGGCGGAGACGGCGGCCGCGCGGCGCTGGGTCCGTCCGGCCTGTTCGCGGACCCGCCCGGCCAGGATCCCGGTCAGCAGGGCGACGCCCCAGAAGACGACCAGGGTCAGCACATCGGTGGGCGAGCCGATGGCGAAGCTGTAGCGCGGCTGGAGGAACAGGAAGTTGTAGATCAGGAAGGCCGCTGTCGCCGCCGTCAGGGCGGGGCGCAGGCCGTAGAGCGCTCCCGCCGCGACCACGGCGGCCAGATAGATGACGCCGAGATCGACCCGCTCGAACGACTGGTCCAGGCCGAGCGCCGTGAGGGTCGCCACGCCGATGAAACCGGCGCCGATCGCATAGCCGCGCCAGGCCGCCGGCGCCGACACGGTCGCCGACTTGGGCGGGACCGGCTGGGTCTCCCCGGCATCGGTGACGATATGGATCGCCGCGCCGCTGGACGAGCGCAAGAGGGCGACGGCGAGCGACCGGCCGAACAGGTCGCGCCAGGGGTTCGAACGGCCCTTGCCGACGACGATCTGGGTCACGTGATTGCGCTGGACGTGGTCCATCACGGTTCGAACGACGTCGTCTCCGGTCAAGGTGACGGTGCGGGCGCCGAGTTGTTCCGCCAGTTTGAGCGCCTCCGAGAGCCGGGCCGCGCCTTCGGCCGAGACGGCGGCCCGGTCGACCGTCGCGACCGTCCAGGGCGCGTCCATCATCATGCCGGACAGTCGACGCCCCGCTCGAACCAGCGACGCCGCCATGCCGTCGCCGCCGATCAGGACGAGGATGCGGGCCCCCGCCGCCCACGGGCCCGGAACCCCCTTCTCGCGCAGATGCACCAGCAACTGGTCGTCCACCGTCTCCGCGGCGCGTCGCAGCGCCAGCTCCCGCAGCGCCGTCAGATTCTCGACCTTGAAGAAATTCTCCGACGCCAGCCGCGCCGTCTCGGGGACGTAGACCTTGCCCTCGGCCAGACGCTTGCGCAGTTCATCGGGGGTGATGTCCACCACCTCGATGTCGTCGGCCTTGGCGAGGGCGCTGTCGGGAACCGTCTCCCTCTGACGGGCGCCGGTGATGCGCAGGACGACGTCGGACAGGCTCTCCAGATGCTGGACGTTCAGCGTCGTCCAGACATCGATCCCGGCCTTCAGGATCTCCTCGACATCCTGCCAGCGTTTGGGGTGACGCGAGCCGGGCGCGTTGGAGTGGGCGTACTCGTCGACCAGCAGCAGGGCTGGACGCCTCGCGATCGCGCCGTCGATGTCGAACTCCATCAGGGCGCGGCCCTTGTAGTCGACCGGATTACGAGCCAGCACGTCGAGACCGCGTAGCAGACTCTCGGTCTCCTTGCGGCCGTGGGTCTCGACCAGACCGACGAGGACGTCGTCCCCCTCCGCCTTCCGTTTGCGGGCGGCGCGCAGCATGTCGTAGGTCTTGCCCACGCCGGGCGACATGCCGAGAAAGACCTTCAGCCGACCCCGCTTTCGCGAAGCCGGCCGGAGATCGTCGCTGGCGCGCGGCTCCGCCAAACTACTTGGCCAAAGCGTCGAGGGCGCGGTTGGTCATCAGGACATTCACGCGCGGTTGACCGATGAAGCCGAGCAGGGGGCCCTGGGTGTGGTCGTCGATCACGCGCTGCACCTGTTCGGCTGTCAGACCCCGGGCCGTCGCGACGCGCGCGGCCTGAAGACGGGCATAGGCCGGGCTGATGTCCGGGTCGAGACCCGAGCCCGAGGCCGTCACCGCATCGGCCGGGATGACCGTCGCGCCGGTGTCGATCCGGATGGCGTCCGCGTCGGCGGCGACACGCGCTGCGAGATCCGGATTCAGCGGTCCCATGTTCGAACCGGACGAGCCGGCGGCGTTGTAGCCGTCGCCCGCCGCAGAAGGCCTTGGGTGCAGATAGCCGGGCTCGGCGAAGGGCTGGCCGATCAGGGACGAGCCCTGGATCACGCCGTCCGCGCCCCGAACGAGGCTGCCGTTGGCCTGACCCGGGAAGGCCGCTTGCGCGAAACCGGTGATGGCCAGCGGATAGGCCAGCCCCAGCAAGAGGGTGAACAGGGCCATCATGACGACGGCGGGACGAAGGTGGTTGAGCATCGGTGTCGCTCCCTAGAAGACCGCCTTCAGCGAGACCACGGCGCGCTCGCCGTAGATGTCGCCGAAGTCGTGTTCGTCGGTGTCGTGATAGCGGACATCGGCGGCGAGGTTGGAGGTCAGCTGATAGGCCGCCCCGACGTTCCACGTCGTGTAGTCGAAGTCGGAGGACACGAACTGGCGCCCGAGCGCGCCGCTTACGGTCCATTTGTCGGCCGGGCTGAAGGCGGCGTTGGCCTCGACGTAGGTCGCCTCGTCTTCCGCCGCGCCGAAGAAGTCCGGCGACCAGTAGACGGCGGCGCCGACCGTGGCCGGACCGACCGCGCGGGAGGCGGCGGCCTTCAGCTCCACATAGTCATAGTCCGCCGCGTCCGGCTGGCCGGTGTAGAAATAACCCACGACGCCAATGTCCAGGTTCCAGCCGGCGACCTCGGGGCGGACACCGCCGTACAGGTCGATCTCGGCATCGGTGTCGTCGTCGCCCGGGAAGCTGACGTTCGAGGCCCAGCCGCCGGCATAGAACTGGCCGACGGTGACATCGGCGCCGGCCGACAGAGCCACGTCCTCCTCCGTCTGGCTGACGCCCCGGAAGACGTAGTCGGACGTCGCTGCGGCATTGAAGGACCATTGCGGGCTGGTCGTCTGTGCGGCGGCCTCGGAGGTGATCGAGCCGAGGCCCAGAAGCGCCGTCATCGCGACGGCGAAACGCGTTTGGATTTCCATTGTCTATTCCTTGATTTGGGCGGCCGGAACCGGCGCCGGTCGATCGGTTTGGCCGGCGTCGTCATGGCGCGGAATCAGCGCGGCCACGATGATCGCGGCGATGAAGAAGAGGGCGAACCAGACGTCGTTCTTGCCGGCCGCCTTCAGCGGGGATTTGCGGAGCGGGGGCATCGGGTCACGCCAGCCCCAGACCCGTGATGATCAGGTCGATCGCCTTGATGCCGACGAAGGGCGCGACGAGCCCGCCGAGGCCGTAGATCAGCAGGTTGCGACCCA
This sequence comes from Brevundimonas sp., assembly GCF_965278935.1. Classification (GTDB taxonomy): domain Bacteria; phylum Pseudomonadota; class Alphaproteobacteria; order Caulobacterales; family Caulobacteraceae; genus Brevundimonas. The sequence continues at coordinate 2,566,427 of NZ_OZ257124.1, forward strand.
GCAGCTTGCTCGCCCCGACCGCCCGGTACTTCACCCCGCGCAGGGCCAGCGGAATCAGGGCCACGATGACCAGGGCGTTGAAGATCACCGCCGACAGGATGGCGCTCTCGGGCGACCCCAGCTGCATGACGTTCAGCGCGCCGAGCGCCGGCAGGGCGACAACGAACATCGCCGGGATGATGGCGAAATACTTGGCCACGTCGTTGGCGATGCTAAACGTCGTCAGGGCGCCGCGGGTGATCAACAGCTGTTTGCCGACCTCGACGATCTCGATGACCTTGGTCGGATCCGAGTCGAGATCGACCATGTTGCCGGCCTCGCGCGCGGCCTGGGCGCCGGTCTGCATGGCCACGCCGACATCGGCTTGGGCGAGCGCCGGAGCGTCGTTGGCGCCGTCGCCGCACATGGCGACCAGACGACCCTTGGCCTGTTCCGCCTTGATGAGGCGCATCTTGTCCTCGGGCGTCGCCTCGGCGAGGTAGTCGTCGACGCCAGCCTCCGAGGCGATGGCGGCGGCCGTGACGGGGTTGTCGCCGGTGATCATCACGGTGCGCAGGCCCATGGCGCGAAGCTCGGCAAAGCGCGCCTTGACCCCGGGCTTCACGACGTCCTTCAGGTGGATGACCCCGACCAGACGGCCGTTCTCGGTCACCGCCAGAGGCGTGCCGCCCGACCGGGCGATGCGATCCACGGCGGTGGTGAACTCGGCGGGGGCGGAGGCGCCCTTTTCGAGCGACTTCAGGACGGCGTCGACCGCCCCCTTCCGCCACGACAGGGCTCCGGCGTCCACGCCCGACTGGCGCGTGACGGCGGTGAAAGGGATGGCCTTGGCGCCCTCGGGCAGTTCGGCGACCACGCCGGCGTTGCGACCGAGCTCGACGATGGAGCGCCCCTCCGGCGTCTCGTCGGCCAGCGAGGCCATGACGGCGGCGCGCAGGGCGGCATCGGCGCGGACCCCGGCGACGGGGATGACCTCGGTCGCCATGCGGTTGCCGAAGGTGATGGTGCCGGTCTTGTCGAGCAGCAGGGTGTCGACGTCGCCTGCCGCCTCCACCGCACGGCCCGAGGTGGCCAGCACGTTCACCTTCAGCAACCGGTCCATGCCGGCGATGCCGACGGCGGACAGCAGACCCCCGATGGTCGTGGGGATCAGGGTGATGAACAGGGCGCCCAGCACGATGGGATCCAGCTTCACGCCCGAATAGGCGCCGAGGCCCAGCAGCGTCACGACCGCGATCAGGAAGACAAGGGTCAGGCCGGCCAGCAGCACCGACAGCGCCAGCTCGTTCGGCGTCTTCCTGCGGTTCGCGCCCTCGACCATGGCGATCATGCGGTCGAGGAAGGTCGAGCCGGGGGCCGAGGTGATGCGGATCTTCAGCCAGTCGGACACGACCGTGGTGCCGCCGGTGACGGCCGAGCGATCGCCGCCGGATTCACGAATGACCGGTGCGCTCTCGCCGGTGATGGCGGCCTCGTTGACCGAGGCCACGCCCTCGACGATCTCGCCGTCGGAGGGGATGACATCCCCCGCCTCGACCAGGACGATCGAGCCGACCGTCAGCTCTCCCGCCGGCATCTGTGAGACCGCGCCGGTCGCCGGATCGATCAGCTTGGCGGGTGTTGTGACCCGTGTAGCCCGCAGGCTGTCCGCCGCCGCCTTGCCCCGCCCTTCGGCGACGCTTTCGGCGATATTGGCGAACAGGACCGTGGCCCAGAGCCACAGGGCCAGCTGGATGGCGAAGCCCGCCGACTGGCCCGAGGCGATCGCTCCCGCCGCCGAGACCGTCGCCAGCAGCGCGACGATCCAGGTGACGAAGATGACCGGGTTCCGGAGCAGATGGCGCGGGTTCAGCTTGACGAAGGCGTCGCCGAGCGCGCGGCCGAGCATGGCGCCGGTCAGGCCGCCGCCCAGTTTGGACGTCGAGGGCCGGCTTTCGCCGACCTCGGGGTTTGCGAAGGTCATGTCAGGTGTCCGATCACTGGACCCCGCCGAGCATCTGGAAGTGCTCGACGATGGGTCCGAGGGCGAGGGCCGGGAAGAACTGCAACCCGCCCAGGATGAGGATGACGCCGATCAACAGGCCGATGAACTGCAGGCCGTCGGTCGGCAGGGTGCCGGTCGAGGGGGCCAGCTTCGGCTTGACGACGAGTGACCCGGCGATGGCGAGAACCGCGACGGCCGGCACGAACCGGCCCATGAGCATGCCGATGCCGAGCGTCGTGTTCCACCAGGGCGCGTTGGCGGTCAGCCCTGCGAAGGCCGAGCCGTTGTTCGCCGCCGCCGAGGTGTAGGCGTAGAGCATCTCGGACAGGCCGTGCGGCCCATGGTTCAGCAGGCCTTCCATGGCGGTCGGGAAGACGGCGGCGATCGCCGTGAAGCCGAGGATGGCCAGCGGCAGGACCAGCACCGCGATCATGGCGTACTGGATCTCGCGCGCCTCGATCTTCTTGCCGAGATACTCGGGCGTGCGGCCGACCATCAGGCCGGCCACGAAGACCGCCAGCATGGCCATGACGACCATGATCGCGATGCCCGAGCCGATCCCGCCGGGCAGGATCTCGCCCAGTTGCATCAGGAACATCTGGATCCCGCCCGACAGCGGCATGTAGCTGCCGTGCATCGAGTTCACCGAGCCGTTCGAGGCGCCGGTCGTCGGGCCCGCCCAGGCGACCGAGGACGGCACGCCGAAGCGGGTCTCCTTGCCCTCCATGTTGACCGGCTGTTCGATGCCGGCGGCGACGAGCGCAGGCGCCGGCTGGGTCTCGGCCAGATACATGCCGGCGGTGCAGGTCGCGAGCAGGACGAAGGCGGCGGCGACAAGGGCGCGCACATCCTTCCTCGCCAGGACGCTGCGGCCGAAGGCGAAGAAGGCCGCCCAGCCCAGCACGTTGATCCCGACCGAGGTGATCAGGTTGGTCAGGGGCGACGGGTTCTCGAACGGGTGCGCCGAGTTCGCGTTGAAGACGCCGCCGCCGTTGATGCCCAGTTGTTTGATCGCTTCCTGGCTCGCGGCCGGGAACAGCGAGATCGTCTGCGATCCGCCTTCGAGGCCGGTCGCGGTCGCCGATGCGGCCAGGCTCTGCACCACCCCGAGGCCGGCCAGCACCATGGCCAGCAGGATCGACAGCGGCAGCAGGACGTAAAGCGTGGTCCGCGTCAGATCGGCCCAGAAATTGCCGACCCCCTCTCCGCGATTGGCGACGAAGGCCCGCGCCAGCGCGGCCGCGATAGTCGCGCCGGTGGCGGCGGACAGGAAGTTCTGGGTCGTGAACCCGACCATCTGACTGAAGGTCGAGGCGGTGCTTTCGCCGCCGTAGGACTGCCAGTTGGTGTTGGTGACGAAGCTGACGGCGGTGTTGAACGCCAGGTGCGGCGACATCCCCGCGAAACCCTGCGGGTTCAGCGGCAGGACGCCTTGCAGACGCAGGATGGCGAACAGCAGGAAGAAGCCCACGGCGTTGAAGGCGATCAGGGCGCCGGCATAGCCGACCCAGCCCTGGCTGCGTTTCGGGTCGATGCCCGAAGCCTTGTAGAAGACGCCTTCGACGGGCTTCAGCACCGGGTCGAGCCAGGTGCGTTCACCGTTCCAGACGCGCGACAGATAGATCCCGATCGGCCAGGCCAGCAGCACCGACAGACCGAGGGTCAGGGCGATTTCCGCCCAGCCTTGGATGTTCATTTCGGCGGCTCCTTCAGAACCGCTCGGGGCGCACGAGCGCCGCGATCATGTAGACGGCGACCACGACGGCCCCGGCTCCCCAGAGAAGGGCGATCATCGTCACACCCTCCGCAGGGCTGAGGCGAGGACGGCGAAGAGCACGAAGGCCCCTCCGCCCAGCGCCAGGAAAAACAGATCGGCCATGTGAGGCGACTCCAGAAGTTCAGGAGCCGGAAGGACCACGAAGCCGCATAACGGAGCCATGCGAGTCTCCCGACCGCGCATAACGGGAGCATAAAATCGGCCGCAACGCGTGGGGCGCACATGCGAAAACGCCCGACGCGGTGGCGTCGGGCGTTGGGTCGGGAGTCAGCCTTCGGTGACGATGACGACGTGGCCGGGATGGCTGTCCGCCTCGGCCTCCGCGTGTCTGAGGGCGGTCCGCCGGTCCATGAAGATCCCGCTGAACAGATTGTCGCTGGACCGGAGCCGCCAGCGGCCGCCCTCGGGCAGGACTTCGAGGACGGCCGGCGGAGCGTCGAGGATCAGGCTCATCGCCTGCCGCCCAACAGGGCGTCGGCCTGACGTTGCAGCAGGCGGGCGATCCGGTTCGCCGCGCTGCGTGTCCGGAAAGGCCGGGTGCAGGCGCCGTTGAGGCGGACGCTCCAGCCGCCGCACCGGGCGATCACCGTGTAGACCTTCGGCTCTGGCGCACTCCGGGCCACGGGATAGTCGACGCAGCCGGTCATCATCGGAGGATCCTCCGCGGCGCCGACCTCGGCGAGGAGGCGGCGCCGAAGGCGGCTCCAAGCACCGTCATCGTCATTCGCCACACGCTCGAAGGCGGAGGCTCCTCCGAAGTCGCTGGTGGGGAAGGCGTATTGATCCGCGTCATGCGCAGTCTCCTTTCAGAGACCGCATCGAACTCCCGAGGGCCGTAACGTCGCCATGCGCAATGACGGCCCACGCATCATTTCCCCGTAAATTCAGGTTCGCGGCAGCCATTGCCACGGGATCGTCTGACGGGGTCGAGCCGGCGCCGGCGGGGACCACGGACCGTCGCCGACCAGCCCTGATCGTCAGGCGTTCGCGGTCGGATCGTCGGCGGCCAGTTCTCTCGCGTCCGCGCCGCGCGCCCAGGGCAGGGTCCCGGTCTGGCGCTCGATCATCCGGTGCACCCGGATCGGCTCGTTCTCGTCCTGCAGGGCGTGCAGCAGTTCGATGTTGGCCAGGTCCGCCCGGGTGCGACGCGTATTGTGCCGCACATAATCGAGCCAGGTCGCGACGTGATACCGCTCGACCCACAGGCCCCGATCACCGAGGTCGCGCAGCAGCCGCCATCCATGCGCGCCGTCGCGGCGACGGATGCGACGCCGCTCCGACATGGCGGTCAGGAAGGCCACGAGCCGGTCCTCCGCGATACGATACTCCACCGTGACCACGATCGGCCCGCTGCGAGGCTCGATCGGCACATCGGTCTCCGGCTCCCTGAACCGATCGAGCGGGTCGAGATCCAGCGCTTCCGCGTCCGGCAACGACAGGAAGAAGCCCAGCACCACGGCGGCGATCTGCGCCCCCACGGCGACCAGCAGGCTGACGGCCACCCCGTGCGTGTCGGTCAGCCAGCCGAACAGGGCGCTGCCGGCCGCCATGCCGCCGAAGATCGCCATCTGATAGATCGACAGCGTCCGGGCGACGACCCAGCGCGGCGAGGCCAGCTGCACCGAGACGTTGAAGGTCGACAGCGCCAGCACCCAGCCCGCTCCGGCGAGCGCCAGCGCGGGGATCGTGACGAAGGCCCAGGGGCTGATGGCGGCGACCCCGGCCCCGACAGCGAGCGCGACCCCGGCCGACCGGACCAGGTTCTCGTTGGACAGCCGCGACCTAAGCCGGTTGCGGCCGAACGCTCCGCCGACCGCGCCGACCCCGAAGGCGCCCAGCAGCAGGCCGTAGACAAGGGCCCCGCCGCCGACGATGTCTCGCGCGATCAGGGGCATCAGGGCGGGAATGGCGCTGGCCCCGACGCCGAAGGTCGCCGCCCGGATCAGGACGACCCGCAGGTTCGGCGACATGGCCACGTAGCGAAGCCCGGCCTCGATGGCCTCTGCCAGTCGCTCGGGCGGCAGGAGTTTGGGCGACGGGGGCTGTTTCCATCGGGCCAGGACCGCAATCAGTCCGATGTAGCTGACGGCGTTGATGGCGAAGGCCGCGGCAGCGCCCAGCGCGGCGACGATGACACCCCCGATCGCTGGACCCAGGCTGCGGGCGATGTTGAAGCCCATGCCGTTCATGGCCACCGCCGCCGGCAGGGCCGGACGTGGCACCATGTCGCCGACCGACGCCTGCCAGGCCGGGTTCTTCAGTGAGGTCCCGCAGCCGATCAGGAAGGTGAAACCCAGCAGCAACCAGGGCGTCAGCACGCCGAACGCCGCGCAGATCGCCAGAGCCACGGACACGACCAGCATGAAGATCTGGGCGATGAGCATCAGGATGCGACGATCGTGACTGTCGGCCAGTGCTCCGGCCGGCAGCGACAACAGCATGATCGGCAGGACCGTCGCGGTCTGGACCAGGGCGATGAGCTGGGACGAGGCGCCGAGCGCCGTCATCATCCAGGCCGCGCCGACCGTCTGGATTAAACCGCCGAAGTTGGACGCCAGGTTGGCGGTCCAGACCGACCGGAAGATCGACGATCGCCATGGCGATCTGGCGGCTTCGGCAGGCGCGTCTGATGAGTCCATTCGCAACGGTAGCGCCCGACGGCCCGACGCGCACCTGCGCGCAAGAAAAATGGGCCGACCCTCGTCGGAGGGCCGGCCCGAGATCGCTTGCTGGGAGAAGCCTGCGAAGGAGATCAGAAGGTGTAGCGGAGCCCCGCGAAGAACTGGCGGCCGGTGTGGCTGTAGACGTTCAGGCGGTTCGAGGCGTCGACGTACTGATCGTTGAACTCGTCGGTCAGGTTGATGCCCTCGACCGAGACCTTCAGCCGCTCGGTGATGTTGTACGACGCCTGGGCGTCGAAGTTCAGCGTCTCGTTGGTGCCGTGCACCGAGTTGCCGTCGTTGCCCGGCACCTGGGTCAGATAGCCGGCGCGATAAGCGGCCGACCCGCGGATCGAGAACCGGTCGGTCTCGTAGTACAGGGTGAAGTTCGCCGCGTTCTTGGAAAGACCGACCAGGGTCTCGTTGATCGTCGGCGCGCCGGCGGTGGTCGAGGTCAGATATTCGATGTTGGAATCGACGAAGGTGTAGTTGGCCTGCACTCCGAAATTCTCCAGCCAGCCCGGCAGGAAGTCGAGCCGCTTCTGGACGTTGATCTCGAAGCCCGTCAGATCGCCGCCGGGCGAGTTCACGGGTTGGGACACCTGGAAGATATCGGTGGTCGTGGCCGCGGTGCCGGTCAGGACCGACGCCGGCAGGCCCAGCTGGGTGAACGGAAGGCCTTGGCTCAGAGTCTGAACGAAGGTGTTGATCTTCTTGTAGAAGATACCCACCGCGAACAGGCTGTCCGCATCCGGATACCATTCCAGCGAGAAGTCGACGTTGTCCGACTTGGTCGGGTCGATGTTCGGATTGCCCGACGAGAAGTTGCGGTTTGCGCCCTGGACGTTGATGTCGCCGCCGGGGGTCAGGGTGGCGATCGACGGGCGCGAGATGGTCTGCGCGGCCGACAGGCGGGCGACGATGGTGTCAGTCAGATCGACGGCCAGGTTGGCCGAGGGCAGAACCAGGTCGTAGTCGCGACGCGCGCTGACCAGCTGGATCGTGCTGCCGACGGCGGCGTAGCCGCTGGAGGACTGTTCGGTCAGAACGTAGCGGACGCCGGCGTCACCTCGCCACGGCAAACCGAAGGCGTCGAAGCGGAAATCGGCTTGCAGATAGGCGCCCAGATCGTTCTCGGCGACGTTGAAGTTCTGGCCGCGGGCCTGGGTCGTCTGGTCGCTGATCGCGTAGATGCCGGTGTTCGAATAGATGTCGTAGGTCGAGATGAAGGCGTTGAGGTCCGGCGCCAGCCAGCTGGTGGCCACGCCGCCAGGCAGGCCCAGGTTGCGACCGAAGCCGGAGAAGACCGAGGACACTGCGGCCAGTTGGGCGGGGGTCAGGGTCTGCACCACCGTCTCGGTCGCCCGGGTCTGGCCGGACGCATCGAAGGTGAACCGACGATAGTCGAGGCCGCCCTTCAGGGTGATGTTCTCGTTGGCGTCGAACTCGCCATAGGCCTTGGCCGTGCTGAAGGTATTGGTGACGGCGTTCGGACGGATGCGGACTTCCGACGTGCCGTTGATCATCGACCAGTTGGCCGGATTGGTCAGGTCGAAGCCGAAGTTGATATTCGGCATCCGCGAGCGGAAATCATACGAGAAGCCGTTGGTGTTGGCCCGGTCGAAGGTGACGATCGTGGAAACCGGGTTCTCGAATTCCGACCGCGAATAGCCGCCGATGAACCCGGTGCGGAAGCGATCCGTCCAGTCGCGCGTGGCGGTGAAGGTGTATTGCTGGAACTGCGTCTCCAGTTCGTCGTGCGCGGTCTGGGTCCGGACATCGACCGCGTCGAAGACGCCGGCGACGATGTTGCGACCTTCGACCACGCCCGACCGGATGATGGTCTCGGGACGGCCCGTGGCGTTGGTGCGGCTCAGGCCGATGGCCTGGAGCTGGTGCTCGTCACGCGTGCTCTTGACGTCCGAATAGAGGACATCGAGGGTGAGGGTCGTCTGGTCGTCCGGACGGAACTGCAGGGCGCCGGTCAGGCCGAGCCGCTCGGTATTGTGGTCGTACTGCACGTAGGCCGGGATGCGCGGGTGATAGAGACCCGGGCTGGCCAGGGTGCCGTTGATCTGGGCGACCGTGTACCCGGCGATCGTGGACGCGGCGTTGAAGCCGCCGGTCGCGCCGTTCGAACCGCCATGGCTCCAGCGCGTGATGTTGGCGCCTTCCTCGAGGATGTGGCGCTGTTCGTAGGCGGCCGAAAACAGGGCGCCGACCCTGCCGTCCATCCAGGTGTCCGAGGCCAGCACGGTGAAGCGCGGCTGCACGTCGCGGGCCAGGTCGTTGTAGCTGGCCTGCACGCCCATCACGAGGGTCGGCTCGCGATAGTCGAACGGCCGCGCGGTCTGCAGATCGACCGTGGCGCCCAGCGAGCCCTCCTCGACATCGGCCGAGGCGGACTTGCGCACCGTCAGGCTGTTGAACAGCTCCGAGGCGAACATGTTGAAGTCGAACCCGCGCGTGCGGTTGGTGCCGCCCGAGTTGACCGTGCCGCCGGTGGTGGCGATCGCCTCCATGCCGTTGACGCGGACACGGGTGTATTCCGAGCCCAGGCCGCGAACCGAGATCTGGCGGCCTTCGCCGTTCGAGCGGGAAATCGTGACGCCCGGAACCCGCTGCAGCGACTCGGCCAGGTTCAGGTCGGGGAAGTCGGCGATGTCCTCGGCCTTGATGACGTCGACGACGCCGCTCTCGCGACGCTTGGCGGCGACGGCGCTCTGAAGGCTGGCGCGGAAGCCGGTGACGACGATCTCGTCGACCTGGTCGGCCTGCTGCTCATCGGCGGCGGGGGCGTCCTGGGCCTGGGCGGCGCCGGCCGCGGCGGCCATGGCCAGTACGAGAGCCGAGGCCCCGGCCTTCAGACAAACGTGGAATTGCTGCGACGTGCGCATCGATAGATCCTCCCCATGTCGCCCGCTGTCGCGGATCGTTATTGGCCGACGCCGAGGCGCCCGTTGATCCCGCCGACCTTCTGGTCCGCTGAGCTTCGAGCGGACCTTAGGATTGGGAAACCGGCGCAAGCCAATCCCAATCGGGCATGAACCGATGCAGGGCGTGAACCAATCCAGCCCCGTATTGACGTCTGGCGCATCAATGACGGCTTTCTGGACCGGTCGATCCATAGCCGATCGCGCTGAAATGCCGCGCATTCATGCCGTTTCTGGATCGGTCGATAGCCGTATTGGCTTGGACCGTCCGGGACCCGGCCCCTATCGTTCCCCTGGATCAAACGCCCGCAGAGGCGGCGGTCGGCGTCACACGACGTCATGGGAAACGCAGTCGCCGGGAACGGAACCACGCTCCGTCATCGTGTCATCGCGTCCCGCCGCACCGAAGAGGATGCCGAGACCATGACCGACGCCGCAGCTCCAGCACCCGCCTCCGCTCCTGTCCAGGCCAAACGCACCCGGGTCCGCTTCCTGATCCTGCTGCTGATCTTCCTGTTGACCACCATCAACTATGCGGATCGCTCCACCTTCTCGATCGCGGGTGATGCGGCCTCCGAGGACCTCGGCCTGAACCCGGTCCAGATGGGCTACATCCTGTCCGCCTTCGCCTGGGCCTATGTGCTGGGCCAGATCCCCGGCGGCGCCCTGCTCGACCGCTTCGGCACCAAGCTGATCTACGCCCTGGCCATCGCGGTCTGGTCCTTCTTCACCCTGATCCAGGGCTTCTCCGGCTTCCTGACCGGCGGGGCGATCTTCGCCGGCCTGTTCGCCATGCGCTTCGCCGTGGGCCTGGCCGAGAGCCCCTCCTTCCCCGGCAACGCCCGTCTCGTCGCCGCCTGGTTTCCGGGCTCGGAGCGCGGCTTCGCCTCCGCCGTCTTCAACTCGGCCCAGTATTTCAGCCTCGTCGTCTTCGCGCCGCTGATGGGCTGGCTGGTCCACACCTACGACTGGCACTCGGTCTTCTTCGTCATGGGCGGCCTCGGCCTCGTCGCCGCCGTCGTCTTCTGGCAGCTGATCCACTCCCCCGTGGAGCACCCCTCCGTGAACCAGGCCGAGCTCGACTATATCGAGGCTGGCGGCGGCCTGATCCGCATGGAGGACAAGGTGGTCAAGCAATCCGCCTTCACCTGGCCCAACGTGAAGCAGGTCCTGTCCAGCCGCATGCTGATCGGCGTCTTCATCGGCCAGTACGGCATCAACGTCCTGACCTATTTCTTCGTCACCTGGTTCCCGATCTATCTGGTCAAGGAGCGTGGCCTGAACATTCTGGAGGCCGGCTTCGCGGCCGCCGCTCCGGCCCTGTGCGGCTTCGTCGGCGGCGTCCTCGGCGGGATCATCTCGGACTATCTGCTCAAGCGCACCGGCTCCCTGACCGTCGCCCGCAAGACTCCGCTGCTGATCGGCATGATCCTGGCCTCGACCATCATCGCCTGCGTTTACATCCAGCAGGAATGGCTAATCGTGGTCGTCATGGCCGTCGCCTTCTTCGGCAAGGGCATCGCCTCGCTCGGCTGGGCCGTCGTTTCCGACACCTCGCCCAGGGAGCTGGTCGGCGTGACCGGCGGCATCTTCAACACCTTCGGCAACACCGCCGGCATCGTGACCCCGATCGTCATCGGCTACATCGTCGCCGCCACCGGCTCCTTCGACGGCGCCCTGTGGTTCGTGGGCCTGCACTGCATCCTCGTGATCGCCGCCTACTTCCTGATCACCGGCAGGATCGAGCGCCTGGCCCTCAAGCCCGCGAGCGTCGCCTGATGCCCGCTAGCCGCCGCGCCTTTCTCGGCGGGTCCGCCGCCGGCGCCCTCACGGTCGCGGCCGCTCCTCGCGCGAAGGCGGCGGCGCGGCTGACCGTCTCGACCCCGATGCCGGCGCCCGATTGGGCCCTGCTCCAGCGACAGCTCCTCTCCGCCAACGCCGAGGCCTGCAAGGTCTTCTACGACCGCTATTTCGACGAGCGCGGCTACTTCCTCTGCTTCGAGCGCTGGGGCGCCAACGACGGCCCCGACGACGCCATCGAGAATTTCAACGACTGGCCCCTGCTTCACGCGCTCGGCGGCGCCGACATCGTCAGGTCGATGTACACCCAGGGCTGGGAAGGCCACCTGCGCCAGTTCACGGCGGCCAGAACTACCGAGGTCGCCATCGCCCGCGAGGGCATGTTCTACAAGGAGTTCAACGTCCAGCTCGATTGGCAGCATCACGCCGAGGAGATGACGCTGTTCCACGTCCAGGGCCTGTCTGACCCGAACAATCCCCGTTTCCACGACCGCGCCCGGCGCTTCAGCGCCCTGTATATGGGCGAGGACCCCGACGCCCCGAACTACGATCCCGAGCACAAGATCATCAAGAGCCTGATGAACGGCTCGCGCGGTCCGATGCTGAGAAAGGCCACCGCCCTCGACTGGGCCGGCGACCCCTTCGAAGCCGGCAGCCGCTTCTTCATGGAGCACGGCGAGGACACCTACGAAGAGACCCTGCACCACTACGACGAATACACCGACGTGGTCGGCGACCACCCGCTGAACCTGTTCGCCACGACGCTGGCGCTCAACGCCTTCATGATCGACCACGAGCCGAAGTACCGCGACTGGCTGATCGGCTACGTCGACGCCTGGGCCGAGCGGGCGCGCCGGAACAACGACCTCCTCCCCTCCAACGTCGGCCTCGACGGCGTCATCGGCTCGGCGGCTGACGGCAAGTGGTGGGGCGGGACCTACGGCTGGGGCTTCTCCCCCGTGAACCCTGTCACGGGCCAGCGCGAGGATCGCAGCCGCGTGCTCCGCACCATCCTCGGCTTCTTCAACGCCTACCTTCTGACCGGCGACGACAAATACCTCGACACCTGGCGGAAGCAGGCCGACCGCCTCAACGCCGCGAAACGCACCGTCGACGGCCAGGTCCAGACCCCGACCATGTACGGCCCCGACGGCTGGTACGGCTGGAAGCCTGGCCTGCACCAGACCAACAGCCTCGACATCTGGTGGTTCTCGATGGAGGCCTCAGACCGCGCCCGCGCGCCGGACCATCCCTGGGTCGCCTTCCTGGAGGGCCGGAATCCCGACTTCCCCGAGACGGCCCTGCGCGACGGCCTGACCCAGGTCGCCGCCCGCGCCGAACTCCAGCGCCAGGACACGACGACGCCCGACACCCGCCTTGCCGACGCCTGTCTCGACATCAATCCGGCGCGGGTCACGGCCCTGATGCAGACCATGATGGGCGCCATCCACATCGGCCGCCCGGGCTGGTCCCCGACCACCGCCAACGCCGGCGGCTCGCCCCTGTATGCGCGCCTCCGCTATTTCGACCGCGACAACCGCCGCGCCGGCGTGCCCGAGGACGTCGCCGCCCTCGTCGACCGCATGACCGACGACGAGACCGCCGTCACCCTGATCAATCTCAACGTCACCGAGGCCCGCACCGTCACGGTTCAGGGCGGCGGCTACGGCGAGCACCAGATCCGCTCGGTCACCGTCGGTGACGCGCGTCAGGCGGTGGATGCCTCTACGTTCACGGTGACGCTGGCGCCGGGCTCAGGCGCGCGTTTGGTCCTGGCCATGGATCGCTACGTCAACCCGCCGACGCTGCGCTTCCCCTGGGACCGCTAGATCCAGCCGCCTGCCAAAGCGTCCCTGAAATGTCCGGTAGCCGACATTAGCCTTTTCGACTAAGCGTAACCGTTCTGCGCGTCCGGTGGGGATGCGCGGCTGCCGGAGCGCAACGTGAAACGTTTCCTGATCATCCTCGCCCTGTTCGCCGTCTGGCTTCCGGGCCAGGCCCTGGCCCAGACCATTTCGCAGACGGTCGGCAACAACGCCATCGGCGGTAACGGCCTTGGACAGTCCTTCACCGCCACCGTGACGGGAACTGTGACCCAGATTGAGGTTCGATCCCGCACCAACGGAGCCGCCACCGTCTATTTCTACAATGGCGCGACAGGTTCGGGGATCAACAGCAGTCCCGGGACGCCGGTCTCGTCCCAAGCCGTGGTGCTGGTCGACCAAGGCAGCAACACGACAGGTTTGCAGACGATCGTGCTTGCGAGCCCGTTGCCCATCGTCGCCGGAAACTCCTATTCCTTCGCGTTCAGCGCCGCCAACATGGCGTTTAACACCGCCGACCCTTACGCCGGGGGAGCCCTGCTGACGGGCTACGACAGCCCGTTCGGCGGTTTTGACCTGGTCTTCACCGCCACCCAGGTCGCCGCCGGGCCCGCGCCGGTTCCCACCCTGTCGGAGTGGGCGATGATCCTGTTCGGCCTGACGCTTGCGGGCGGCGCGGCGGTGATCCTCCAGCGTCGGCGCTTCGCGGCCTGATCCGCTTCCGGCGACGATAACGAGGGAGCGCTCCTTGCGACGGTCGGAGCTCTTCTCCAGCCCCGGCCTATCGCAGGCCTCGGTCAGGTCCGCTTCAGGAAGTGACCGAGGCCTGGGCGGAAAGTCTGTTTGAGGCAGGGCAGGCAATGCCCGCTTCCGACCCTAAGCGGACATCCACCGCCCTAACGACTCCCGGGGATTTTGCGAACAACACCAATAAGTATCATCCGATAGCCCTGAAAAAGCAGCCAGCAAACGAACGCCGAGAACGGCACCACGAGCAGATCAGTCATCTTGCGGGGCGGGCTCACGACAAGTGCTAACGCGAGCCAGAAAACCCAGAACAGACCGAGGCCCCAAGCCATTATCCGCACTGCCAGCTTAGTTCTATGGCCAAGCTCAACCGTTGGCTTGGACTTCGGCAGGACCGAGGCAGGCGGCACCTTTTTTACGCTCTATCCCGTCCAGCGCCCTGTCCAGTTCGTGGAGCTTGTCTTCGCTGGATTGGGGCGGGGTGCTCATGGGCGGATGCTAGGCGGTGCCATGTCTGCTTTCCACCCGTAGGCGACGACCGCTTTCGACCCATTGCAGACACCGAGCTTGGACGCGAAGGTGACCGGGTGCACGCCAACCTGACCCCGACTGCAGAGCAGCAAGCCATCCTCGAACGGTTGCGCGTCCCGGAGCGCATCAAGGTAGCACTGCGGCATCCCAGCCTCGCGCTCGCCGTCGAAGACGCTGAGGTGGTGCGCGACGCACTTACAACAGAGTTGGCCACGGTGGGCTTCGACCCGGAATATGAACTGACTGCCGAGGGGCGGTTAATCGAAGACTTGATTGACGCGCTTTTCATCCCCTGAGTCCGCTTTCGACCCAAAGCGGACTTTCACTGCTCGTGTTCAGCACCCCTAGCCGGGTCGGAAATAACGCCCCACACCCTGCAGGCTGCCGTGGTCAGGGCTTCACGCACATCTGCCAAGCCAATCTGCGCTGACCAGCCCTTTGGGTCGCCTAGGTCGTGGAAGGTAATGAGGTCGTCATGTCTCGTTACCCCGACCACGGAATACCCCGACATCGTGAATGACTGCGAGGAACCGCTTTCAAGCTCGCCCAACGCACCGAGCAAGTCATCCAGCACATTGAATAGGTCCTCACGGTCGTAACCCCAGCGTTTTCCGGAGATTACGTATTCTAGAAAGCGTCGGTTGAGCCCCCGTGACAGGCGATAGACCATCGGCCAGTCAAGATCGGTCGGGACGGCCACCGGAGCGGCCTCTGGCAAGGGAGGGTCGAACAAGACGGTGAACTCGGGCATCCTCAATAGTGCGCGCTGCTAGGTCCGCTTTCCACCCATAGGCGACACCCAGAAGGTCCGTTTAGGGTGACACCGTGCAGAAATCCCTCGCCATCCTCGCCGCCCTGAGCGTCGCGCTCGCCACCCCCGCCGCCGCCGCCGCCCAGGATTGGATCGCCGGCTGGACCTGGGTGCCGTCCGCCAATCTCGGCCCGACCGGGGCGCCGTCCCAGCCCAATCCCAACGACGTGCGTGGTCCACTCGGCCCGTCCGAGGTCGCGAACCAGACCCTGAGCCAGGCCCTCGTCGTCACCGCCGACGGCGACCGTATCCGCATCCGCGTCTCCAACCTCCACGGCGCCGCGCCCGTCCGCATCGGCGCCGCGAGCGTCTCGGTCGGGGACGGCGCGCCCGCCCCGGTGACCTTCGACGGCGCCCCGGGCGTCACCCTCCCGGCCGGCGCTTCGCGCCTGTCCGATCCGGTCGTCCTGCCCGTCCGGGCGCTCGACCGGCTGACCGTCAGCACATACCTGCCCGACCCCACGCCCCTGCCTGTCCACCGCATCCGTCAGGTCCTGCGCGACGGCGACGCGACCGGCTCGGTGATCCCAGCCGACGCCTCGCCCATGCGTCTCGGCGCACTGACCACCGCCGTCGAGGTCGAGACCGACACCCCCGTGAACGTCATCGTCGCCTTCGGGGATTCCATCACCGAGGGCACGGGCTCCCTCCCCTCCGGCCCCGGCGGCTGGCCCGAGCGTCTGGCCCGGCGGATGGTCGCGGCCGACGCCCCTTGGGCCGTCATCAACGCCGGCATCGGCGGCAATCGCCTGCTCTATCAGGGCTCCGGCCCTTCCGGCCTGCAGCGCCTGGACAGCGACGCCCTCGCCGTCTCCGGCGCCCGCTGCCTGATCCTGCTGGAGGGGATCAACGACCTCGGCCGCCCGGCCCGCCCCGAATACGCACATGAGGCCATCACCGCCGCCGACCTGATCGCCGGCTATCGCCAGGTCCTCGCCCGCGCCCATGCCGCCGGCTTCCGCGTCGTCCTCGCCACCCTGCCGCCGTTCGAGGGCGCCAACTATTTCACCGCGACCGGAGAGACGATCCGCCAGGCCGCCAACGCCTGGATCCGCACCTCGGGCGAGCCCGACGCCGTCATCGACTTCGACGCCGCCGTCCGCGACCCGGAGCACCCGCAGCGCCTCCTCGCCGCCAACGACAGCGGCGACAGGCTCCACCCCTCGGACGCCGGCTACGCCGCGATGGCCGAGGCGATCCAGCTCACCGTCTGCGACTAACCAAAGCACGGGCGGGTCTCCTCCCAATCGCAGATGGGGAGGTGGCTCGGAGCGAAGCGGAGAGACGGAGGGGTTCTTGCTGCCCGCAGAGTCCCTCCGTCAGCTCGCAAGGCCTCACTGCCACCTCCCCATCCTTCGGATAGGGAGGAGACGCCTGATACCCATCATCGCCGCGCCGGATAAGGCCCTGTAATCGCACCGAATAGCTTTCAGGAACCCCTTTATACCCACCACGACCTCCAGCGGGGTTATAATGCCTTCCGGTCTTTGAAATTCGCAGTCAGTCCTGCCGTCCCACCGCGCGACTCTGTCGACTCTGTCGAGTCGCTTTTTGGAGTCGCGCCCGCTCAGGTCCCCTGCTTCAGAAACGGCGCCACCTGGAAGAGCCGCCGCTCGTCGGCGCGGGGGTCGTCCACCGAGCGCGTGTCGACGTCGAAGATCATCGTCGGCCGCCGCTCCAGATCGTAGGGCGCCCAGGCCGGGATGGCGGCGTTGTTCGGATCGCCGGTCCTGGCGAAGGCGATGAAGGTCTCGCTCATCCGTCGCGCGACTTCCAGGGCCTCCGGACCCGTCCCCGTCTTCGACGTCGGCTGGTGGCAGTTGTCGAAGGCCAGGGCGATGTCGAACGAATGATAGGCGCCCAGCCGGGGCTCGACCGGCGAGCCGAAGTCCAGCTGGTACATCCAGGTCCGGTCCCCGATCCGCGCCCGCTCCTGCGCCTGGATCAGATGCCCGGGCCGCGACCGGCCACAGGTGGCGGCGGCGAAGAAGACGTCCACCGGCGACATCTCAGGGAACCTCGCCCGGTACCAGTCGACGACATACCGGGCGTTCAGATCGACCACGAACTCGGGCGCCAGCTTGGCCGCCACCGTGTCCCAGGTCAGGCTGAAGTTCCGCTCGTCGCCCGCCGTGAAGGCGCGCGCCTCGTCATGGGTGTTGCCGATGATCATCGGAATAGGCGCGCTTTCCCTTGGCGCATCGGGAACGAAGGGATGTCGCGGCAGGGTGTCGTGATCCATCACAGAATGGAAATAGAGCCCCCCCTTTTCGATGGGATCGTCCATCGCCAGCGCCTCGACCAGCCGCCCCGTCGGCAGGGTCGCCAGCTCCTCGGCCCGCTCCGGCGTCAGGCCCAGATGATCGAGGAAGACCCTCATCCTCAGCTCGGCGTGCTGAGGCCCCATGGCCGTCACATGCTGGCCGCTCATGGTGATGACCTTGTGGAACAGGCCCGCCGCCGACGGCATGGCCATCAGGGTCACCAGCTTGGCCCCTCCGCCCGACTGGCCGAAGACGGTGACGTTGCCGGGATCGCCCCCGAAGGCCGCGATGCTCTCCCTGACCCATTCCAGCGCCAGCATCAGGTCCAGGTTGCCGACACTCCCTGACTGAGCGAACTCGCCGCCCGTCAGCTGCCCCAGCCCGTTGTACCCAAAGACGTTCAGCCGGTGGTTCAGGGTCACCACGACCACATCCCCCCGCCGACACAGGGCCGCCCCGTCATAGAGTGGGCTCGACCCCGACCCGTTGGCATGGGCCCCGCCGTGGACATAGACCATGACCGGCCGCCGCCCTCCGTCATCGAGCGCCGGGGTCCAGACGTTCAGGAACAGGCAGTCCTCCGACTGGTTCGCCTCGTCCGACTTCTGCGGGCTGGCTGCGCCATAGGCCGTGGCGTCCGCCGGATCGGTCCACCGCTCCGGCGCCACCGCCGCCCGGAACCGCCGCGCCGCCGTGTCGGCCCCATACCGGACGCCCTTGAAGACCTTGATGTCGCGGTCGAGAGAACCCCGCACCGGCCCGTGCCGGGTCATCGCCACCGGCGCCGCCCCCTCCGCGTGAACCGCTCCGGGCATCAGGGTCGCCAGGGCGACGGTTCCTGCGACGACCGTGCGGCGGGTAGGCATGGGGTGTTTCCTCTAGGGGGCCTGAACGTCCGCCACCTGGGCCGAGATCAGGTCCAGAAGGGGTTTCAGACTCGGGTTGTCGTTGTCCTTGCGCCAGGCCACGAACAGCTCGACCGGGCGTTCCGGGAAGGTCTCCAGCGGGCGGAACTCCACCCCCTCGAAATGCAGCTTGGTCGCCGCCTCGGGCACCACCGCCGCCCCGATCCGGGCGTGAACCAGGGCCAGGATCGAGTGGATCTGGGCCATGTACTGGACGTAGTTCGGCGACACCCCCGCCTCGTCGAACATGGCTGTCAGCATGGCGTGAAAATAGCCGGCGCCCTCGGGCGCATAGGTGATCATCGGCAGGCCGTCGAAATCGGCCAGCGTCAGCCGATCCTTCTCCAGCCGGGGATCGCCGCTGGGCAGGGCCGCGATCAGGGGTTCGGTCAACACCCTCACCTTGTCGAACTCCGGCCGGGTCAGGGGCGGCCTGACCAGCCCCAGATCGATCCGCCCGGTCAGCAGCGCCTCGACCTGCTCGCCCGACACCAGCTCCCTCAGGGCCAGGTCGACGTTCGGCAGCTTCGTCCGCGCCAGATCCACCAGATTGGGCAGGAAGCTGTAGCCCGAGGCCGCCGTGAACCCGATCGCCACACGGCCCGCATCGCCCTTGCCGATCCGCCGCGTCGCCAGGGCCGCGCTCTCGGCCAGTCTCAGGATGCGTTTGGCCTCGATCAGGAACGACCGCCCGGCCGGCGTCAGCCTGACCGACCGGCTGGTCCGGTCCAGCAGGACCACGCCCAGGATCCGCTCCAGCAACTGCACCTGACGGCTCAGCGGCGGCTGGGTCATGTTCAGCCGCTGGGCCGCCCGCCCGAAATGCAGTTCCTCGGCGACGGCGACGAAGCACCGCAGCTGGCTCAGCTCAAACATGATCGGTCCCGCCGTTCTTCAGGCGGACGATGCTAGGCGCTCCGGACACGTCCGGACAGGCCACGGTGACTATCCGTTCGCCGCCAGCTTCGGCGCCGCCGGCTGGACCCGTGCGATCAGGGCCGACAGCTCGGCCAGCTCGGTGTCCGACAGGTCGACCAGCGGCAGACGCACCGGCCCGGCCGTGCGACCGATAGCGGTCATGCCCGCCTTCACGATCGACACCGCATAGCCCTTACCCCTGTTGCGCAGGGCGATGTACGGCAGCACGAAGTCGCGCAGCCCCGCCATGATCGTCGCGTGATCGCGGGCCCGGACGGCCTTGTAGAAGTCCAGGGCGAACTCCGGCACGAAGTTGAAGATCGCCGACGAATAGGTCGTCACGCCCATCTCCAGATAGGCCGGCGCGAAGGTCTCCGCCGTCGGCAGGCCGCCGACATAGGTCAACCGATCGCCCATGCGCGCATAGACCTTCATCATCAGCTCGATGTCGCCAACGCCGTCCTTGAAGCCCACGAGGTTCGGGTTGCG
The DNA here is from genome assembly GCF_965278935.1 of Brevundimonas sp. Lineage (GTDB taxonomy): Bacteria > Pseudomonadota > Alphaproteobacteria > Caulobacterales > Caulobacteraceae > Brevundimonas. Next base: position 2,586,069 of record NZ_OZ257124.1, read on the forward strand.
ATCGCATAGCTTCTCGAGCGTGTCCTCGTTCAGCACGGCGTTGTCGCGGTTGTAGACGATGACGCCCAGTTTGGTCGCCTTGCAGACCGCCTCGACGTGCGCCGCCAGGCCTTCCTGACCCGGCACCATCAGATAGGGCGGCAGCAGCAGAACGCCGTCGGCGCCGGCGGCCTCGGCCGCCCTGGCCAGATCGACGGCGATGCCAGTGCCATAGCCGCAACCCGCCACGACGGGGGTCTTGCCGGCGGTCTCCTCGACGGCGGCCTTGACCACCGTGGCCACCTCGGCCGGCGTCAGGGAGAAGAACTCACCGGTGCCGCCGGCGGCGAACAAACCGGCCAGCTCATACTCCAGCATCCAGCCGCAATGCTCGCGATAGTCCTTTTCCACGAACTGATGCGCGGCGTCGAAATGGGTCACAGGAAACGACAGCAAACCGCCGCCGATCGTCGCGGCCATTTCCGCGGGCGTCATTCTGGACATGGGATCCCCTCACTATTCGACGGCCTCACCGCCCGGCGCCATTGCCGCGCCTTTTCCAAACGGTATCGGGGGGTTCGATGCGGGTCTAAGCCAAATGGGCTATCGACTGATACGCGTTTTGGCTTGATCGGTGTTCGCCTGCCGCGGGAGAAGCCTGCATCGATGCCCATTGCGGTTCGATCCATGCGCGTTTCGGTGTTCGCAGCGCATGGGTCAGCCTCTAAACCGCCCTCGACAGCCGAAGGACCTCACCGATGACCGACACCCTGAATCTCAGCCATCTGATCGACGGCGAGCGCGCGGACGTGGCCCGGCCGACGGAGAGCCTCAATCCGTCCAACACCGGCGAGGTCGTCGCCCGCACGCCCGACGGGGGGCAGGCCGAGGTGAACGCTGCCGTCGCCGCTGCGAAGGCCGCCTTCCCGTCTTGGTCGGAAGCCAGTCCCGAAGTCCGCTCCGACGTGCTGGACCGCGCAGGGACATTGGTGATGGAGCGCCGCGAACAACTGGGTCGCCTGCTGTCGCGCGAAGAGGGCAAGACCCTGCCCGAAGGCATCGGCGAGACGGTTCGCGCCGGCCGCATCCTCAAGTATTTCGCCGGCGAGGCCCTGCGTCGCCACGGTCAAAACCTCGACAGCGTCCGCCCCGGCGTGGAGATCCAGACCTATCGTCAGGCCGTCGGTGTCTATGGCCTGATCACGCCGTGGAACTTCCCCATCGCCATCCCGGCTTGGAAGGCCGCCCCGGCCCTGGCCTTCGGCAACACCGTGGTGATGAAGCCCGCGGGGCCGACCCCGGCGACGGCCTCGGCCCTGGCCGACATCCTCGTCGAGGCCGGCCTGCCCAAGGGGGTGTTCAACCTCGTCATCGGTCGCGGTGGCGTGGGTCAGGCGATCGTGGATCACCCCGATGTCGACGGCCTCTCCTTCACCGGGTCGCAGAGCGTCGGGGCGGGCGTGGCCCTGGGCGCGATCAAACGTCAGGCGCGGGTCCAGCTCGAGATGGGCGGCAAGAATCCGCTGATCGTGCTCGATGACGCCGATCTCGAGCGCGCGGTCATGGTCGCGCTGGACGGCTCCTTCTTCGCGACCGGCCAGCGCTGCACGGCCTCCAGCCGACTGATCGTGACCGACGCCATCCACGACCGGTTCGTCGCCCTGCTGGCCGAGAGGGTCGCAGCCCTGCGTGTCGGCGATGCTCTGGATCCGAACAGCCAGATGGGCCCGGCCGTGTCCGAGGCCCAGATGGAAACGAGCTACAAGTACATCGACATCGCCCGCGAGGCGGGCGGTCGGATCGTCACCGGCGGCGATCGTCTCAACCTCTCGACGCCGGGCTGGTACGTCCAGCCGACCCTGATCGCCGACACCGATCCGTCCATGCGCATCAACACCGAGGAAGTGTTCGGTCCCGTCGCCTCGACGATCCGGGTCAAGGACTACGAGGAGGCCTTGGCCGTCGCCAACTCCACGGAGTTTGGCCTGTCCGCCGGCATCGTCACCACCAGCCTCAAGCACGCCCGCGACTTCCAGCGCCGCGCCCGCGCCGGCATGACCATGGTCAACCTCGCCACCGCCGGCGTCGACTATCACGTGCCGTTCGGCGGCTCGAAAGCCTCGAGCTACGGAGCCCGCGAACAGGGCTTCGCCGCCGTCGAATTCTACACCCAGACCAAGACCGCATATTCCTGGAGCTGAGTCGAAGCCGGTCAGTCAGCGCGCGTCGTTCCGTCCAACCGGAACGACGGCACAGGTGGCGTAAAGGCGCTTGGCGGTCAGGAGGCCAGTCGCAGCCGACCGGGGTGTTGCACCTCGTGCTGGTACTGGGCCGCACCTGACTCCGGGACGGTCTCGCCGGACCGATCCGAGACCACGGTCCAACCGGCCTCGATCTGCTCCGCCGCATTGGCGGCGTCGCCGACGTAGAGGCCGCGCGTCATCGTGACGTGCGCCTGTTCGAACCCTCCCGCTCCGGCCAGAAGGATCGTCCGTGTCGGCGCCTTCTCGCTGGCCAGGGCGACGATCCCCGGGCTGACAAGGTCGGTCGACAGGCCTTTCAGGTCATCCTCGGAATAGAGACTCTCGGTCATCTGGGTCGCGGCGCTCGGCGCCAGGCAATTCACGTGAATGCCGGACTTCGCGCCCTCCAGCGCCAAAGTCTGCATCAGGCCGACAAGGCCCATCTTGGCCGCGCCGTAGTTCGCCTGGCCGAAGTTGCCGTAGAGGCCCGACGACGAGGTGGTGAAGATCACCCGGCCGTAACCCTGTTCACGCATGTGCGGCCACGCGGCCTTTGTCACGTTCACCGAACCCATCAGGTGAACGTTCAACACCAGTTCGAAATCGTCCAGATCCATCTTGGCGAATGTCCTGTCGCGCAGGATGCCGGCATTGTTGACGACGATGTCGATAGAGCCCCATCGGGCAACCGCGTCCTCCACCATGGCAAAGACCGCCGCCCGGTCGGTGACGCTGCAGACACAGGTCACCGCCTCGCCGCCCGCCGCGAGGATCTCGGCAGCGACGGCCGAGGCGCCCGCTTCCGACAGGTCGTTGACGACGACGCGCGCGCCATGTCGGGCCAGGGCGAGGGCGTGGCTGCGGCCGAGGCCTCCGCCGGCGCCCGTGACGACAGCCACCCGCCGCGAAAGGTCGATGGTCATGATGGTCTCCCCGATGCGACGACGTCCGCGTCCTTTTCGCGGCGCAGCATGGATGTGGATCCCGGCTATAGTCAACGTTCACTATCGTTAGAGTTAGGATTGACGCCAATCGATATCGATGAGACCTTCCACCCATGGCGTCGTCAGAACGCCAGCTATCGGGGAATGAAACATCGTGACGCGTAATATCTGGTTGACCACCTCGGCCGTCGCCCTGCTCTGGGCTGGAACCGCCCAGGCTCAGAACTCGCAAGCCGGCAACGCCTCCCAGGATGACGCCCAGTCGGCGCAACTGGACGAAGTCGTCGTCACGGCCGAACGCCGCACCTCCAATCTGCAGACCACCGCCGTCGCGGCCACCGTGCTCAGCGGTCAGGACCTGCAGAACCGGGGCGTGACCTCGCTGAACCAGCTTCAGTTCGCCGCCCCGTCGACCACCGTGCAGGACTTCGGTCAGGGCAACTTCTTCAACGTCCGGGGCATCGGCAAGTCGGAGGCGACCACCGCCATCGGCGTCGGCGTGATCACCTATCGCGACGGGGTCGCGGCCTTCCCCGCCTACTTCCAGACGGAGCCCTATTACGACATCGGCAGCCTGGAGCTGTTGCGCGGCCCGCAGGGCACCTTCGCCGGCGCCAACGCCACGGGCGGCGCGGTCTTCATCACCGCGCGTAACCCGGATTTCAACAGCATCAACGGCTATGCCGCGGCCCAGCTCGGCAACTACGATCAGGTGAAGGTCCAGGGCGCGATCAACCTGCCGCTCTCCGACACCCTGGCCGTCCGCCTGGCCGCAAATCACGAGACGCGCGGCAGCTTCTACGACATCACCGGCCCCTATCGCGGCAACCCGGGCGAGGTGGACTCCAACAGCGTGCGCGCCAGCGTCCTCTGGATGCCGACCCCGGACCTGCGGGTCCTGTTCAAGACCGACTACAACAACATCAATCTCGGCGGCTATCCGGCCGATCCGGCCCTGGCGACCAACGATCCGTTCACGATCACGGCCAACGGACCCAACGAGGCCCATGACGAGTTCGTCCGTTCTTCGCTGAACATCAGCTACGCCTTCGACAACGGCATCACCCTGCGCTCGATCACCGGCTACCAGAACGGCACGTCGCGGTTCTCGACCGATCTGGACGGCACGTCACGGGCCAACAACACCTTCTACGACCAGCTGGACGAAGAGGTCTTCTCCCAGGAGTTCAACCTGATTTCGCCGGATCAGCAGCGCCTGACCTGGCTGCTGGGTCTCTACTATCAGAACGACATGGCCACCTTCCCGGCAAAAACCTTCCCGACGGCCGAGTACCGGATCGGCTTCCCCGAGAACGTCGTCGACATCTACCTCTGGGGCGACACGCCCAAGGAAACGGCGGCCGTGTTCGGCCAGGTCAGCTACGACATCTCGGACCGGCTGCAGGTCCAGATCGGCGCGCGCTACGCCCACACCACCGTCACCAACGACGACGTCTATACGACCTACCCGCAGTTCGGGATCGTCCTGTTCCAGGACCAGGAACTCGAAGACGAGAAGCTGACCGGCAAGATCACGCTGAACTGGAAGCTGGACGATGACAACTTCGTCTACGGCTTCGTGGCGACGGGTCACAAGACGGGCGGACTGAACGCACCCAACCTCTATCAGCCGGCCCAGACCTTCGGGTCCGAAGACCTGATCGACTATGAGCTGGGCTGGAAGTCGACGCTGGCCGACGGCCGCATCCGGACCCAGGTCGGCGCCTACTACACCGTCTACAACGACTTCCAGGTCAACATCGGCGATCCGCAGTATCCGCAGGTCAGCCGGGTCCAGAACGTGCAGGGCGACACCGTCCTGATGGGTCTCGAAGGTTCGGCCCAGGCCTTCTTCGGCCCCCTGTCGTTCAATGTGGCCGCGTCGGTCTCGAACTCGGAACTGGGCGACTTCTTCGGCGCCGACCCGCGTCTGGGTCGCACCGGCCTGTGCAATCCCACGACGGGTCCGGCCAGCGCCAACTGCCGCAACATCTCCGGCAATCGCCAGAGCTATGCGCCGGAGTTCACCTTCAACGCCGGCGTCCAGTACGCGTTCGACCTCGGCGGCGGGGCCAGCCTGACGCCGCGCGTCGACTACGCGCACATCGGCGAGGCCTACACCTCGATCTTCAACAATGAGGCTCTGGGCGACCGTCTTCAGGAGCGTGACATCGTCAACGCCACGATCACCTACGCCAACGACGACTGGATCCTGTCCGCCTTCTCCACCAACCTGACGGACCAGACCTACATCGCCGCCATCAACGCGGGCCTGCGCTACGCCGGCCCGCCCCGGCAATACGGTCTCGTCCTGACCAAGACCTTCTAGCCGGAGCGACTGGGGCGGCGGCTTGCCGCCGCCCCACCTTTTTCTCTTCTCCGACCGGGCCTGTATCCGCCTTGCGCCTTCTCCAAGCATGACCCGTCCGACCTTCAATCCGATGCAGGACTATGCGCTGACGGTCGATCGCTTCCTCGACCACGGGGCGAAATGGCACGGGCGGACGACTGTGGTCACCGCCGTCGGCGGCAAGGACGCGAGCCTCGACTATGCGACCCTGCGCGACCGCTCCAACCGTTTGTCCGGCGCCCTGCTCGATCTGGGTCTGAAGCCCGGCGACCGCATCGCGACCCTCGCCTGGAACACTCATCATCATGTGGAAGTCTGGTACGGCGCCATGGGCGTGGGCCTGGTCTGCCATACGCTCAATCCCCGACTGACGATCACCCAGCTGGCCTCGATGGTCGACCAGGCGGAGGATCGCGTCCTCGCCGTGGGCCTCGGCCTCGCCGACGTAGGCCGCGCCCTGATGCAGGCCTGCCCATGCCTCGAACGGTTGATCCTCCTGGATGACCAAACGTCCATTGGCGAGTTTTCTGACGAGTTTGCACTCGAGGATTTGCTCTCCTCCAGAGGTCGCCCGACCACCTGGGGCGACTTCGACGAGCGCGAACTGGCCGGTCTCTGCTTCACCTCCGGCACGACGGGTGCGCCGAAGGGCGTCGCCTACACCCACCGCTCCCATTACCTGCACACCGTCCGCTCGTTGCAAGCCGACGCCATGGCCCTGACGGACGAGGACGTCGTACTCGTCGCCGTGCCCATGTTCCACGCCAGCGCCTGGGGCCTGCCGTTCGCCGCGCCGGCCGTCGGCGCCGGACTGATCCTGCCCGGCAAGGATCTGGATGGCGCGACCCTGCTTCGCCTCATCAACGACCACGGGGCCACGGTCGCGGTCGGGGTGCCCACGGTGTGGATCGGCCTGCTCGACCATATGGACGCCACGGGCGCCGACACGCCGACCCTGCGCCGCGTCATGATCGGCGGATCGAGCTGCCCCGAGAGTCTGATCCGGCGCATGGAAGAGCGGTTCGGCGCCACGGTCCAGACCAGCTGGGGCATGACCGAACTGTCGCCCCAAGGCGTCATCTCCCCACGCACCGACGCGCCGATGGCCGCGCGCGGCGCCGGGCGTCCGCCCATGGGCATCGACCTGTTGCTGACCGACGAGGCGGGCGCTCCCCTCCCCGAGCAGCGCAACGCGGTTGGTCGTCTCAAGGTCAAGGGGCACAGCGTCGTGCGCCAGTACTACGGCGCCGAACAGACGGCTCTGGACGCCGACGGCTGGTTCGACACCGGCGACCTGGCCATCCTCGACGACGCGGGCAACCTGCATCTCGCAGGCCGCTCCAAGGACCTGATCAAGTCGGGCGGCGAGTGGATCAATCCGGTCGAGATCGAAGAAATCGTCGGAGCCCTGGACGCCGTCGCCCTGGTCGCCGTCATTGGCACGCTCCATCCGAAATGGGGCGAGCGCCCGGTGATGATCGTCGAGACCGCACAGGGTCAGGCGGTCGAGAATGCGACCCTTGTCGCCAGCCTCAAGGGCCGGATCGCCGACTGGTGGATCCCCGACCGTATCGTCCAGATCCCGTCGATGCCGCTGGCGGCCACGGGCAAGATCAACAAGACTGAGCTGCGAACGATCTACGGCGGCGCATAACCCGGAACCGGGAACGCCGAAGACCACCACGGTCTCCTGGGAGGGAGCATAGATGACAACGATTTCCACCGCCGACGGTCGGTCGCCACCCGTGCAGAAGGGCGCCTGGGTGGCGCTCGGCATGTTGTGGTTCGTCTATGTGCTCAACTTCCTGGACCGTCAGCTTCTGTCGATCCTGGCCAAGCCGATCCAGGACACGCTGCACATCAGCGACAGCCAGCTGGGCCTGCTCGGCGGGCTCTATTTCGCGTTCTTCTATTGCTTCATCGCCATCCCGGTCGGCTGGCTGGCGGATCGCACCAATCGGGTGTGGGTCGTCTCGGTCGCCTGCGGGATCTGGAGCGCGGCCACTATCGCCTGCGGCCTGTCGCGCAACTTCGGTCAGCTTGCCGTGTCGCGGATGACGGTCGGGTTCGGCGAGGCCGGGGGCGTACCGCCTTCCTACGCGATCATCACCGACTATTTCCCGCCCGGCCGTCGTGGCATGGCCCTGGGCATCTTCAATCTGGGGCCGCCGGTGGGCGCGGCGCTGGGCATCGCCTTCGGCGCATCGATCGCGGCGGCCTTCAGCTGGCGTGACGCCTTCATCGCCATCGGCGTGATCGGCCTCGTCGTCGCTCTGGCCACGCCGTTCCTGGTCAAGGAACCCAGGCGCGGTGGGCTGGACGCATCGGGCGAAGCCACACCGACGGCCGCCTCTGCGAAGGCCCCCTTCTGGGGCACGGCGAAGATGTTCTTCTCGAGCCCCGTCCTTGTCCTGGCGGCCCTTGGCAGCGGCGTGACCCAGATCGTCACCTACGGAATGGGCAATTTCGCCGTGCTGTTCCTGATGCGCGAGAAGGGCATGCAGCTGAACGACGTCGCCGTCTGGTACGCCCTCGTCGTGGCTATCGGCATGGGCGGCGGGATCTTCGCGTCCGGCTATCTGATCGACCGCTACACCAAGGTGTCGCGCAAGGCCTACGCCCTGCTGCCGGCCATCTCGCTGTCGCTGGCCCTGCCCTTCTACATCGCCTTCGTCTGGGCGCCGTCCTGGCCGCTGGCTCTGGTGCTGATGCTGGGTCCGAACTTCCTCAATTACTTCTACCTGTCGTCGTCGGTAGCGCTGGTTCAGGAAGAGGTGCGGCCCAACCAGCGGGTCATGTCGGGCGCGTTGCTGCTTCTGCTGATGAACTTCATCGGCATGGGCGTGGGGCCAACCTACGTCGGCGCCGCGAGCGACTATTTCCACGCCGCACATCCGGACAACTCGCTGCAGATCGCCCTCTACACCCTGATCCCGGTCTATCTGGTCGCCATCGCCCTGTTCTTCGTCCTGGCGCGCGTCCTGGGCCGGCCCACCTCGCGCATCGGAGCCTCCGCATGAGATCGCTGCTTCTCACCGCCGGTCTCGCCGTTCTCCTCGCGGCCTGTGCAACCGCGCCGACCGCCTCAGCCACGGACGACGGCCTCGTCGTCCGGGCCCCCGCGGGCCCCGTCGCAGGCCTGCGTGACGGCGACCTGTCGGTCTTCAAGGGCATTCCCTACGCCCAGGCGCCCGTCGGCCGGAACCGCTGGCGCCCCCCGGTCGCGGTCCGGCCCTGGACCGAGGTGCGGCAAGCGACGAACTTCGGGCCCGCCTGCATCCAGCCGACCTCGCGGCGTACGACGATCTATTCGCAGGACCTCGGTCGCACGAGCGAGGACTGCCTGTCGCTGAACGTCTGGTCTCCGGACACCGCCGGCCACGCCCCGGTCATCGTCTGGATCCACGGCGGCGCCTTGGTCGCGGGCTCCAGCAAGGAGCCGATGTATGACGGTGCGGCGCTGGCCGCGCAGGGCATCGTTGTCGTCTCGATCAACTACCGCCTCGGCGTTCTGGGCTATCTCGCCCACCCCGGCCTCAGCGCGGAATCCCCGACCCATGCTTCGGGCAACTACGGGATCATGGACCAGATCGCGGCCCTGGAATGGGTCCAGCAGAACGTCGCGGCCTTCGGCGGCGATCCGGATAACGTGACCATCGCGGGCGAGTCCGCCGGCGGCCTGAGCATCCTCTATCTGCTGACCGCCCCCGCCGCGCGCGGCCTTTTTGACAGGGCGATCGCCCAAAGCGCCTATCTGATGTCGATGGCCGACCTGCGTGAAACGGTCCACGGCGCGCCTTCGGCGGAGACGCGCGGTCTCGGTATCGCCACCGCGATCCAGGCCCTCGACGTCCGGGCGCTGCGGGCCATGGACCCGCAGACCCTGACCGACAGCGCCGCCCTCGCCGGCTTCCTGCCGGCTGGCATCATCGACGGCGTGGTTCTGCGCGATCAGATGCTCGACGTCTTCAATCGCGGAGAACAGGCGCCGGTCCCGGTTCTGGCCGGTTTCAACAGCGGCGAGATCCGCTCGCTGCGGACGCTCGCGCCCGCCGCTCCGGCCAGCGCGGCCGCTTACGAGCAGGCCATTCGTGAGCGCTACGGCGACCTCGCCGGCGAATACCTGCGCCTCTATCCTGCCGAGGCGATGGACGAGAGCATCCTGGCGGGCACGCGCGACGCCTTCTACGGCTGGACCTCCGAACGGCTGGTTCGCTCCCAGACGGCAATCGGCCAGCCGTCCTTCCTCTACATGTTCGATCACGGCTATCCGGCCGCCGACAACGCGGGCCTGCACGCCTTCCACGCGTCGGAACTGCCCTATCTGTTCGGCGCCCTGCGTAGGACGCCGCCGCACTGGCCGGCCATTCCGGACGCCCCCGGCGAGACCCGCCTCTCGAACGCAATGATCGACTACTGGACCAGCTTCGCTCGTTCGGGTCGCCCTGAAAGCGACCACGGCCCGGCCTGGCCCGCCTTCAGCGCCGACGGTCCGTTCTTGGCATTCCGCGATGGGCCGGTGCTGGAGCGCGACCTGCATCCGGGCGCCTTCGCCCTGCATGAGAGCGCCGTATGCCGCAAGCGCGCCGCAGGCAATCTCGGTTGGTACTGGAACGTCGGCCTGAACTCGCCGGTCCTGCCGCCGAGCCCTTCCTGCCCCTGAGGCCTATCGCTTCAGCGACAGGAAGCCGGCCGCCATGAACCGGGCCATCCGCTTCTTGATCGCCGGATAGTCGTCGGAGTGACAGGCGCCGCCCGACAGCCGGTCGATCCGCCCCGTCCGCGCCAAGGTGTTCATCAGCGACCCCGAGACGAAGTGGTAGCCCCAGAAGATCTCCTCGTCCGAATAGTCGGGGAGCGCCTTCTTCAGGATCTCGACCAGCTTCAGCACCACCGGGTCGAAATGCTCGTCCATCAGCAAGGCGCCCTCGGGTGTGTTGCTGACGCGGGCGCAGAAGGCGGCGTAATTCATCCAGCCCTCCCCGCCTTGGTAGTAGAGATCGAGGTCGGTATCGAGGAAGGCGTGCAGCGCGCCCTCGACCGTCGGCTCGCCGCCGCACTCGGCGTCATACTGCTCCAGGGCGACCATGCGCCGCCCGCTGGTCACGCCCGCGCGACGGGCGAAGACGCTCTCGAACAGGTTGATCTTGTCCTTGAAGTAGTAGTTCAGCAACGTCACGTGGATGCCGACCCGCTCGGCCACGTCGCGCAGGGTGACCCCGTCCAGCCCCTTTTTCGAGAACAGGTATTCGGCGCCATCGAGGATGTTCTCGACCATCAACGCCCGTGCTTCGGCCTTGGTGCGTCCCGTAGACGGCGCGGCCTTGCGTTTGCGGGTCGGCGGCACCGGCTGGCCGCCCATCGAAACCCGCTCCTTCTCGCTCGCCAACTCGCTGTCTCCCGGAGTGAATTTCACCCGCCGACCGGGGGTAATCCCTGACGTGAAAACTTTCCAGTCACGGCGCCAACTATCGGACGTCACCTTCCCCGGATTGCGGTGGAGGAGGGAGCGGACACCGGCGGCGTAACACCTTCAGGTGATCTGCGACCCGCGTGGATGCCTCGGTGGAGGATCGTTCGGGGCGGCCGTCGCGTGCATGCCCCGGATCGCGTCGCCGGCAGACCCGGACGAGACGCACCGCGCCCCGCCCGGGTCATTCCTATCGGAACAGGCCGAGCAGGATCGAGGTCGAGGAGTTGGCGATCGACAGAGCCTGCACGCCCAGCTGTTGCTTGGTTTGCAGCGACTGCAGTCGCGCGCTTTCCTTGGCCAGATCCGCATCGACCAGATTGCCCACGCCGTTTTCCAGAGCGTCGGAAAGCTTGCTGACGAAGGTGCGGTGCGTGTCGAGCGACTTGGCGCCGGTGCCCAGGCGAGCCAGGGCGGACGACACGTTGTCGATGGATGCGTTGATGGCGGTCAGCGCACTCGTCGCCAGTGTCGAAGTGCCGATGGTGGCGGTCGCGGCCAGGGTCACGTTGGCGCCGCCCAGCGACAGGTTTTCAGGAGCCACCTTGATGGTGGAGCCGGCCGTGTTCGACAGGGCCTTGAAGCCGTTGGTGCCGGTGGAGTTATCCAGCATGTTGACGCCGTTGAACTTGGCGTTCGAGACCACCGTGGCGATCTGGTCGCGGATGGACTTGAAGTCTTCGTTCAAGGCCTTGCGCGAGGCCGTCGACAGCGACTTGTCGGTCGCCGAGAGGGCCTTTTCCTTCAGCTGGATCAGCAGGTCGGAGACGGATTCACCGGCGGCCATGGCGACATCGACGGCCGAAGAGCCGCGATCCAGGCTGTCTTTGACGGCGTTCAGGGCGGATATTTCACCGCGTTGGCCCTGAGCGATCGCCCAGATGGCCCCGTTGTCCTTGGCGTTGTTGACCTTCTTGCCCGTATTGACACGGTTCTGGACCGTGTCGAGTTGTGATCGTGTTGTTTGCAGGTTCTGAAGCGCCACCAGCGCTCCAGAGTTCGTGTTCACGCTGTTCACCGCCATGACGATGTTCCTATTCCCAGGTTCCGAACGCCGTTTTGGAGTTCGAGAGCTTTTTGCTCGTCCTGCACAATAGGTAGGCCTACCTAATATTTGTCGAACATTGCTTTACACAATTCTTAACGACTTAAAACTTGAGTAACCAAGTTCTGGCCCGACCGTTTCTTCCTCGCCAAAGTCGGCGCCTACAGGATTGCGACGCTCCGCCGAAGCGCTCAGCCGAAGCCCGTCCGCGGACGTGTGGGCCCTAGTGGCGAACGCGAACGTAGGTCCCGGGGGCAGGATCACCGGCCTTCAGCTTGCCGGAGCCGACCTTCCTCGCCTTGACCTTGTCGTCGCCGGAGGCGGCGTCGAGCGACCCCTGCCACTCGGGCCACCATGAACCGGGCTTCTTCTCGGCTCCGGCCAGCCAGGCCTCGGCATCGGCTCGGCTTTCGTCGCTGGTCCAGTAGCCGTGTTTGTTGGCGGCGGGCGGATTGATCATCCCGGCGTTGTGCCCCGAGCCGCCCAGAATGAACCGGGTGTCGCCGCCGAAGTGGCCGCGCTGGGCGTAGGTCGCGCGCCAGGCCGAGACGTGGTCGTCGTGGAAGCCGACGATCGTCACCGGGGTCCTGATCGCCTTCAGATCCAGAGCCACGCCGCCGATGGATATGCCGCCCGCTTCCTTCAGCCTGTTCTGGCGCAGGATCCAGTCGCCGTATTCCTTGAGCGTGCGCGCCGGCATCCGGGCGCCGTCGTCGAACCACCACAACAGGTCAGAGGCGCGGGCGTCGTCGCCCATCAGATAGTGCTGGACCACCGACGACCAGATCAGGTCATTGGCCCGCACCGTCGAGAACAGCCGTGCGAGGTCATGCGCCTCGACATAGCCGCGCTCGTCCAGATAGCGGTGGAAAGCCTTGAGGTCGTTTTCACCCGTGAAGACCGACCATTCGCCCATGTCCGAGAAATCGACCAGGCTGGCGATCAGGGTGGCCGAAGCGACGCGGTCGGCGCGGCCCGTCTCAGCCAGCCAGGCCAGGGTCATGGCCGACAGCGTTCCGCCGAGGCAGTAGGAGACGAGATCCAGATCTGGTTCGCCCGTCGCCTGTTCGACAGCGTCCATGGCGGCGGCGACGCCTTCGATCACATAGTCGTCGAGACCCACGTCGGCGTGGCTGGCGTCCGGATTCACCCAGGAGATGACGAAGACCGTGTGGCCCTGATCCACCAGCCACTTGAGGTAGCTGGCCTTGGGCGTCAGATCGAAGAGATAGAATTTGTTGACCAGCGGCGGCACGAACAGCAGCGGACGGCGATAGACCGTCTCCGTCGTCGGCGCGTACTGGATCACCTCCATCAGCCGGTTCCTGAACACCACCGCGCCGGGGGTGGCAGCGATGTTGACCCCCAGTTCGAAGTCGTTCGGCGCACGTCGGCCGACGAGGCCATCGCCACGGGCCACGTCTTCCAGCAGGTTCGTCAGGCCCGTAACCAGACTCATGCCACCAGTCGCCATCGCACGGCGTGCGACCTCCGGATTGGTCTGGGCGAAGTTGGCGGGCGACAGGGCGTTGGTGAGCTGGCGAGCCAGAAAGTCGACCTGACCCCGGATCTCGTCGCTGACCGGCGCGGTCGCGATGAAGTCCTGAAGCTGACGCCCCGCCAGCAGATAGGCCTGCCTCAGCGCGTCATAGGCAGGCTCGCTCCAGTCCGCGCCGGAGAAGCGACGGTCGCCCTTGGCCGGGGCCGCGACCGGCTCGGCGGCCAGACCCCAGACCCGCTGGGCGGTCGAGGTCCACAGGTTGGTCCAATCGGTCCAGTTCCTGGCCTGGGCCTCAAGCAGGGCGCCGGGCCGCGCCGTCACCGCCATGTTGAAGTCCACGACCGCACGCACGAGCGTCGTCGGATCGTAGGGCAGCGCGGTCGGCTGCATGGCCTTGGCGGCGGTCGTCCTGGCGGCGGCGGCCGCGACCTCGGCAAGGCGCATCATCGCCTCGGCCGCGACCTCGGGGTCCGGCAGGATCGGGATCGGGAAATCGAAGAAGGGCTTGTCGCCTGTCATCGTGGTCATGGCGCTCTCGGATCAGCGGGCGGTCAGGATGTCTACAGCCATGCAGTCGGCGGGTGCGACATAGATCCAGGCCAAGGCGCGGTCTGGGTTCTCGGCGGTCCACACGGGGCAAGGCGCGCCGGCCAGATCGATCACCTGCGCGGCGGTCATGTCGGCGGAAAGCGGGGCGCGGGAAGCGACGACGGAGTCGAAAGCCATGGCGAAAATCCTCGAACGGGCGTGTCCCCTGCCTATCGCATGGAGATTTTCGCATATCCATGCTACGAAATACCCAACCATCGTGCGTTTTTGCACAGGAGCCGCGTTGGCCGAGTTCAACTGGAATGATCTGAGGGCCTTCCTGGCCGTGGCCCGAACGGGCCGCCTGACCACGGCCGCCTCTCGTCTTGAAGCGGATCACACGACGGTCGGTCGGCGGATCGGCGCGCTGGAGGCGCAGCTGGGAGCCCAGCTGTTTGACCGTACCCCGGCCGGTCACGTCCTGACCGCGCATGGCGAACGCCTGATGCCGACGGCCGAGGCGATGGAGACCCTCGCGATCCGCGCCGCCGGCGAACTCGGCCAGGCGGATCAGGCCCTGACCGGCACGGTCCGCATCGGAGCCCCCGAAGGCTTCGGCAGCTATGTCATCGCGCCCCTGCTGGCGGCTTTGGCCGATCGCCATCCGGAGCTTGAGATCCAGCTCGTCGCGATGGCCGGGGCGGTCAACCTGTCCAAGCGCGAGGCCGACGTCGCCGTCACGCTCAGCGCGCCGCGCGAGGGCCGGCTGGTGTCCAGACGACTGACCGACTACCGGCTCGGCCTGTATGCGTCGCCCGCGTATCTTGAGGCCCGGCCGCCCATCCTGAAGCGAACCGACATGAGCGGGCATCGGTTCATCGGCTATATCGACGACCTGCTTTACGCGCCCGAGCTCGACTACATGCAGGCGCCGGATGTGGAGGTCGTGGTTCGACTGCAGAGTTCCAACCTGATTGCCCAGTTACAGGCCGCCTTGGCTGGGGCCGGTCTTTGCGTCCTGCCGAACTTCATCGCTGCACGGGAATCCGGTCTGGTTCACGTCCTGCCCGATGCGGTACGGCTCGAACGCAGCCTGTGGCTGGTCACCCACGCCGATCTCCGGCGTCTCGCGCGCATCCGGGCGGTCACGAGCCTGATCATCGAAGCCGTGCGAGGCGACCGCCAGAGGTTTCTCGGGCAGGACGGGCCTCAAGACGGCCCTCTCGCTTCAGAGGCGGGAACCTGATCTGCCGTAGGTCCGGTCGCGTCCACGCCTGTCCGGGGCCGGATCGGGGAGGATGACGCGCCGCGGCTTAAATCGACCGCATCGTCGGATGGATCAGGAGGGGCCTGTCTCGCCGGCCAGCGAACGCGCCAGGGCGACGACGATGCGGCGCTGATCCGGCGTTTCGATCCGCCCGTAGGCCTCGAGCAGCGCTTTCGATCCGCTGACGGCGAATAGATCCAGACCATCGCTGTCGCCGGGTTCCTCAGGCTCGAAGAAGGCGCTCACCGGCTGGCCGAGTGCATGAGAAATGAGCATCAGACGCGAGGCCGAGACGCGGTTCGAGCCGCGTTCGTACTTCTGTATCTGCTGGAAGGTCACGCCCGTGGCCTTGGCCAGGTCGGTTTGGGTGAGCCCACGCAACTCGCGTATGGCGCGAACACGCTGGCCCACGGCGATGTCGATCGGATTAGGAGTCGGGGAGCTCATACCGTAACGCTATGAACACTCCGCTCGATTGACGCAACTCACGCTCACGCATCACGTCGGCGCCCCTCCCATATTCCGGCCGCCAGAGCGAACATCAGACCGTAGAACATCAGGTACAGGGTGGAGATGTATGCCCGGGGCATGACGCTCGGATCGATCAGCATGCCCAGATGGCTCAGGACGGCCAGAAGCTGGAACGCGCAACCGAACAGCAGCCAGACCCTGTGGGTTCTGACGATCAGATACAGAAACACCCCGAGGTTCGCAGCGTCGATGATCAGGATGTTCCACTGTGGCGAGGTCCAGTCGGTCCAGTTCTGGACGAGCGGCGACAGGATCGAGGCAATTACGATCGAAATCGCCGCGACCCGCTCGGTGTGCGCGCCTTTCCAGATGGCGACGCCGCAGACGAGGATATTCAGGATCACGCCGCCGATCTGGGCGGCCGTGGCCAGGAACAGGACTTGGTCGTTGAACATGCGGATGCTCGCGGCGGGTTCCGTTCAGCGAAGTCGCTGGGCTTGATCGGCCGCTTGCAGGAGGTGCTGGATCATCAGCGTTGCGCCGATGGCTCCCGCGAGCAGGAAGGCGATCCCGCACGTCAGGGCGATCACAATCAGCAGGTCCCGCCCGATGCGGCGGTACTCGACGATCTCAGCTGGGTCGCGCCCGGCGGCCGATCGTGCTCTGGCAACAGTACGAGCCCGATGCAGATAATCTCGCGCAGCAGATCGAGCTTCGAGAGATATGGGCTCATCTCCCGCGTCACCGAGACCAGGTGCAGGACGGCGGCTTTCTCCGCCGGGGTCTGCGCCAAATCCTCGAAGACGGTCTCGAGATAGTCCCAGGTCCATTTCGGAAGTGTCAGGGTCAATGGGGCCTCCTTTCGTGTGAAAGAAAGCGGCGTTTGAAGCGGCTTTTTCTACTCGGGATGGCTCCCCTACGGGTTCACTCCGTAGACCCGCGTTGAGCAGGAGAAGCGCGGCGTCGCGACGGGAGCCGACGCCCAGTCGCTTGCATGCGGTCTCGATATGCTTGTCGACGGTCTTCGAGGAAATGCCGAGATCGCGAGCGATCTCCTTCGACTGGCGATGCCGCGCCACGCCCATCAGGCACTGACGTTCTCGCGTGGTGAGTTGCTCAAGGTTGTTCATCGATTCATCCCTGAACAACCAATAGAGTTACGCAGAGGAAGGCAAACCCCATGCGGTCGATCCGCATTTTTGCACGAGCTCAGGCGCGGACATCACGTCCAAGGACATGAAATCGATGTAACTGTCGATTACCCGAAACGGCTGTTAGGCACGATCCAACTGGCTCGCCCGCCCGCCTGACCGTTGCCTGAGGTGCATTTCAGCAGGACCTCAGGATTCGCTCATGCCGCTCACCGTCGAAATGACCGAGCGCTGCGGAGCGATGCCCACAACGGGTCGACGGGGTTCTGGTCTTGACGTCTTTGAAGTTGCTTCTGCTGGCCGCCACGGCTCTCGCCGCTCCGGCCGCGCCGGCTCTGGCCCAGACCGCGACGCCGGCCCCCGCGACGGCTCAGAACCGGCCCGCGGACACGCAGGAAACGCCCGAGGACGAGGCCACCACCGTCGACGAGGTCACCGTGACCGCGAGAGCCACAGACGTGCGCGCCTCCATCGACTCGGTCAGCTACAGCCTCGCCGACGATCTGCAGGCCACGACCGGCAGTCTGGCCGATGCGCTCCGGAACGTGCCGTCGGTCGATGTCGATCCCCAAGGCAACGTCTCCCTGCGCGGCGACGGCAATGTCACCATCCTGGTCGACGGCCGCCCGTCGGGCGTCCTCTCGGGCGAAGGCCGCGCCCAGGCCCTGCAGCAGATGCAGGCCGGCCAGTACGCCCGCATCGAGGTGATGACCAATCCGTCGGCAGCCTACAGCCCCGAGGGCTCCGGCGGCGTCATCAACCTGATCACCAGGCCCAACCAGCCGCGCCCGGGCACGGTCTCCACGGGATCGTTGAGCGCCAACGTCGGCGACGACGGGCGATGGAACCTCGGCTTCAGCGGCTCGCGCACGTCGGGGGCGTTGACGCTCTCGGGCAATCTCGGCGTGCGGCACGACACCGGCGAGCAGGTCATCCGGCGCGAGCGTGAGCGTCTGGACACGGCGTCGGGCCGCTTCCTGCCCAGCACCCAGGACCAGAACGTCGATTTCGCCTCGGACGGATACTATGGCGATGTCGGGCTCGAGTATCGACTGACGGACAAGACCCAGCTGACGCTGGAAGCGCGCGGCGGCCAGTTCGACAACACGGGCGACGGCACGGAGCAGTTCGAGGCGCGCGACGTCGCGGGCGGCGTCGCGTCGTCCTATCGCCGGGACAGCGACATCGAGCAGGGCTGGAAGGGATATGGTGCGACGGTGCGCGTCCTGCACCAGTTCGATGACGCGGGCCACGAGTGGAGCAACGAGGTCCAGTTCGACCGCGGCGAGAATTCTTTGCACCAGAACAGCACGACCACGCCTGGCGTTCCGGCCGGACCGACGGCCTTCGAACGCGTCACCACCGACAGCCCGTTCACGCGTATCACCCTGAAAAGCGCCTATGTCCGGCCGATCGGCGAGATGGCCAAACTGCGTCTCGGCTATGAGCTGGAGATGCGACAACCGGAACAGGACAACGTCGTCCGTCGCGGAACGCCCACCGGCCTGCCGGTCGTGGTCCCCGGTCTGACAAACCGTTTCGAGGCCGACCAGACGGTGCATGCCCTCTATGCGACCTGGGAGCGGCCGTTTGGCGAAAAGCTGTCGGCCCAGTTCGGTCTGCGGCTCGAACAGGCGGACATCGAGGTCAACTCGATCACCTCGGGCGTGCACGCCTCGCAGGACTATTTCCGCGCCTATCCGACCCTGCATCTGCAGTACCAGCTGGCCGAGACCCAGACCCTGCGCGGTAGCTACTCGCGCCGCATCCAGCGGCCCGCGCCGTTCCAGCTGAACCCCTTCGTCGCCTACGTCGATCCGCTGAACCTTCGCTCGGGCAACGCGACCCTGGAGCCGCAGGAGACCGACGCCTTCGAACTGCAGTGGCAGATGCGGGCGGGCCAGACCTTCTATCAGGCGACGGCCTATTATCGCGATACGACCAGGGCCTTCACCGAGATCGCCACCGACGTGGGCGGCGGCGTCCTGCTGACCCGGCCCGAGAACCTCGGCGCCCGGCGCGACACGGGCGTGGAGGCGGTCGCCAACGGCCGCCTGACCTCGACCCTGCGCTACAATGCCAGCATCAATGTCTATCGCTCGGAGATCGACGCATCGGGGATCCCCGGTGCGACAGACCGGTCCGACATCCTGGTCTCGGGGCGGCTGAACCTGAACTGGCAGCCCACGCCCGAAGACTTCGTCCAGCTGTCAGGCCAGTGGAACGGCGACGCCCTTCTGGCGCAGGGGACCCGCGAGAGCCGCGCCTTGGTCAACCTGGGCTATCGCCGCAAGCTGACAGAAACGGTCGCCTTCCAGCTAACCGTGCGCGACCTGTTCGACGAGGCCGGCGACGTCATTACCTATGATACCCCGACCTTCCGCGATCGCACCGACCGCACCTTCGGCGGTCGCGCCGGCTACGTTGGCCTGACCTGGACCTTCGGCTCGAGCCCTCGCCGCCCGCAGGATCCGCAGTTCGATTTCCAGGGTCCGCAGACCGGCGGGTAAACTCGCCCGTCGTCGTCCAGCTTCACGCGTGCACCCGATCATCGTGGCCCTCACGAGGGTCGTCCCAGGTTTCCTGCTGGCCAAGGAAGGCCAAGGACGTGAACAGCAAGGTCTTGCAGAAAGTTCGGCCCGGCCTCCGGCTGGCGGAACCCCGAGGCGACCGGCATTGTGCGGCCGGAGTGAATCGGAGAGTTCGGCGATGAGAACCCTGTCCCTGCACCGCCGTTCGGCGCTGACCCTGGCCGGAGGCGGTCTGCTGGCGGGACTGGCTCCCCTGCCCGCCCTCGCGCTGTCGGAAGACTGGGCCGCGCTCGGGGCCGACGTGAAGGCCGAGTTCAAATGGGCCTGGGACCACTATGTCGAGCGCGCCTGGGGCAAGGACGAGATCAACCCGGTCTCCGGCACGTCCCAGTCCTTCTTCATCGAGGGCCACGATCTGGGTCTGTCGCTGGTCGAGGCGCTGGACACCCTGTGGATCATGGAACTGGACGCCGAGTTCCAGGCCGGGGTGGACTGGGTCAAGGCGAACCTGAACTTCGACATCGACGGCTACGCCCAGGTGTTCGAGACCAATATCCGCCTGGTCGGCGGTCTGCTGTCGGCCTTCCTGGCCTGCGGCGATCCAGTGTTGCTGGAGAAGGCCGACGACCTCGGCAATCGGCTGCTGAAGGCCTTCGACGCCTCGCCGCACGGCCTGCCGTATCGGTATGTGAACCTGAAGACCGGGGCGGTGCGGGATCCGGAGACCAACCTCGCCGAGATCGGCACCTACATCACCGAGTTCGGGGTGCTGGGCGAACTGACGGGCGACGAGCGCTACTATGCGGCGGCCAAGCGGGCGATGATGCACGCCCTGAACATGCGCTCGCCGATCGGGCTGATGGCGGCCAACATCCATGCAGAGACCGGCCAATTCATCAGCCGCAACGCCTCGATCGATGTCTATGCCGACAGCTTCTACGAATATCTGTGGGACGCTTGGGAGCTGTTCGGCGATGAGGACCTGAAGGTCGCCGCGCAGGAATGCCTGCAGGCCATGATCGACCATCAGGGCAGGCGCTACGACGGCCTGTTGTGGTTCACGATGGTCGACTTCGAAACCGGCGAGGTGACGGGCACGTCCCAGACCGTGCTGGGCGCCTATCTGGCCGGGCTGCTGGGTCAGGCCGGGTTCAAGACCGAGGGCGACGACTTTCTCAAGACCTACACGACGATGCAGGAGCGGTACCTGATCGTGCCGGAGTCGACCGACGTCACCACCGCCCTGCCCCGCACCCTGCGCACCGGCCTGAGGCCCGAGGTCGCCGACGCCTGTCTGAACCTGTGGCAGCACGACCGCGACGACCGCTACCGCGCCATCGCCGCGACCCACTATCGCAACATGAAGGCGAGCTCGAAGGCGGCTTATGGCTACACGGCCCTGACCGACATCTCGACCCGGCCGATGACCCAGGGCGACAACTGCCCCGGCTACTGGTGGTCCGAGCAGATGAAGTACTACTTCATCCTGTTCGCCGCGCCGAAGCGGATCGACATCGACCGGCTGGTGCTGAGCACGGAAGCCAATGTGCTGCGGGGTTTCGTCCGTCAGTCATGACGGAAGCAACGTGACGAAACGTGACGAAACGGACGAAATCCGCTGTTCGCTCTCTCCGCGAACCGGGACCGCACACTATAGGGCGCCGCGATACCAAGGCGCGTTCGGGGTAACGCGCGGCCCGCCAGCACTGACCAGATCAGGTTTCCGGCGCCTGATATAAAAATTCGTGCGACGAACTTAGCCGAAAGTGAAGGCGAAGACCTGGGCGCCGGGCCGAAGAGCTCGGTTTCGAACAGATGCTCGCCTGCGCCGTCGAACCGGTGAAGCTAGGCCGCGTCCAGAGCGCGCTCAACGGCTCCCGGGTCTTTTTCGATGACGGCGAGCAGGACACGGGCCGCAGGGTCGGGCTTGCGCCGGTCCTGTTCCCAACCCTCGACCGTTCTCGCCGGAATGCCGAACCTGGCCTCGAACTCCTTGGGGCTTCTGGCGACGGATTTCCGGATCGCCTTGATCCGCTCGGGCGACATCGGATCGACATGCCGCGACGCCAAAGCGATCTCGCCCTTGCGATGGGCGATCGCCTCGCGAAGCCCGGCCTCGATATCCAGCCCCACCGACGTCCGCTTGGTCATTTGAGCAACTCCTTGATCAGGGTCTTGAACAGCTTCAGCTCACCGGCCGTGAGGTCATCCTTGTCCACCTTGGGATAGGCGGTCAGAAGATAAGCCTGATCCTCGCCGACCAGCACATAGTAGATCGTCCGACCGCCGCCGCTCTTTCCCGCCGCGCCGTAGGCGAAGCGGATTTTGCGAAGACCGCCGGACCCCTTGATGACGTCGCCCGCCTCAGGGTTGGCTGCGATCATCGGCTCGATGGCGTCGAGATCGGCCTTCGACGCGCCGAGCTTGGTCAGCCGCTTCAGGCCCTTCTCGTAGCTCTTCGTCCGAAAGAAATCCACGAAAGACTATACGCCTTTGGCGTATATGAAGCAAGGCTCGAGATACGTCATCGACGTACACTCCCTCCTATTCGGCGCTCATCGAATACGGCCGCGCCGCCTGGCCCACGCCCCAGGTCCGGTTTGGCCGCGCGCCCATCACGAAATGCAGTTCGCCGCCGGCGGTGATCTCGTCGTGCCCGATCCACGTCCGGTCGAGCGGACGGCCGTTGAGGGTCACCGACTGGATGTAGCGGTTGGCGTCCGTAAGTCCGGCTGTCGAGATCACGAACCGGCGACCGTTCGGCAGGTTCAGCGTCGTGCGATCCGTGAACGGGCGGCCAATGACATACTGACCCGAGCCCGGCGTCACCGGATAGAAGCCCATGGCCGTGAACATCAGCCAGGCCGACATCTGGCCCACGTCGTCGTTGCCGGCCAGGCCATCGGGGCGCGAGTGGTACTGGCTCTCGACGATCTGCTTCAGCCGCTCCTGCGTCCGCCACGGCTGGCCCGCATAGACATAGGCGTAGGCAGAGTGGTGGCTGGGCTCGTTGCCGTGGATGTACTGGCCGATCAGGCCGGCGATGTCCTCGGCGTGGGAGTAGTCGAGGCCCGAGTTGTCATAGTCGAACATCGCGTCCAGCTTCGCCACCGTCGCCGCGTCGCCGCCCATGACGTCGACCAGGGCGGCCATGTCCTGGGGCACGAACCACGAATACTGCCAGGCGTTGCCCTCGGTGTAGTCGGAGCCGTAGTTGATCGCGACCGGATCGAACGGCTCCCGGAAGGAGCCGTCGGCCAGACGGGCGCGGACGAAGCGGGTCTCCTGGTCCCAGGTGTTCCGCCAGAAGCCGGCGCGGCGGTCGAACTCGGTCGCGACGTCGGTGCGGCCCAGACGCTCGGCCATGCGGGCGATGGTCCAGTCGTCATAGGCGTACTCGACCGTCTTGGAGGCGGCCTCCGGCTCGCGGTCGATGGGGACGTAGCCGAGGTCGATGTAGTCGCCGAGGCCGCCGTAAGGGCGGTAGGTGGCCGAGGCGACCATGGCGTTCAGGGCCGCCTCTCCGTCGATGCCGGGAATGCCCTTGAGCCAGGCGTCCGCGATGACCGGAACCGCGTGATAGCCGATCATCGTCCAGGTCTCCTGACCGTGGAACGACCAGACCGGCAGGATGCCGTAGGGGCTGACCTGTTGCGCCGCGATCAGCGAGTTGACGATGTCGGCGTTGCGCCCGGCCGGGGCCAGCAGGGTCAACAGCGGATGCTCGGCCCGGAAGGTGTCCCACAGGCTGAAGGTCGAGTGGACCGTGAAGTCCGCCTGATGGACCGCATTGTCCGGACCGCGCCAGCGGCCGTCGACGTCGGAGTGGACCGAGGGCGCGATCAGGGCGTGATAGAGGGCGGTATAGAGGGTGGTGCGCATCTCCGGCTCGGCCTCGATGTCGACGGCGCCGAGGGCCTCGTTCCAGGCGGCGCGGGTGGCCGCGCGCCGGGCGTCGAAGTCGAAGCCCTCGCCTTCCGATTCCAGGTTGGCGATGGCGCCGGCCTCGTCGACCGAGGAGATGGCGACCTTGACCAGAAGCGGGCCGGTCAGCGTGCCGAACTCGAAGGCGGCCTCCAGCGCCCGGCCCTGGACCTGTTGCCGGTCGTCGAGCGCCCGGCCCGGCTGGCGGAAGCCGTTGTAGGGAACGTCGGTCTCGCGGTTCTGGATCTCGTGGCCGACCATGGGCGCCGAGAAGCGCATGGCGAAATAGAGCTGACGCCCCGGGGCCCAGCCGCGCAGTTCGCGGAAGCCGGTGACCGTGCCGTCCGGATGGACCCGGATGCGCGACCACAGGACCTTGCCGGGATAGTCGTAGATGGAGTTGCGCAGATCGAGCAGCACCCGCGCTCGCGACCCTTCCGCGAAGGTGTAGCGGTGCAGGCCGGTGCGCACGCCGGCGGTCAGTTCGGCGCGGACGTTCGTGTCGGTCAGCTGGACCGAATAGTAGCCCGGTTCGGCGGTCTCGGAGCTCTTGTCGTAGCGCGAGCGGTATCCCGATCCCGGGGTGGCGACGTCGCCCACGTCCCAGCGGATGGTCTCGCCGGTCTGGGGCGTGATCAGGACGTCGCCCAGATCCGAGTGGCCCGTGCCCGAGAAATGGGTGTGCGAGAACCCCATGATGGTCGGGTCGTCGGTGCGATAGCCCGAGGCCCAGTCATAGGACTGGCGGAAGTAGCGATAGTCGGTGTCGGGGCTCAGCTGCACCATGCCGAACGGGGCGACCGGCCCCGGGAAGGTATGACCCTTGCCCGCCGTGCCGATGAAGACATCCACCGCCTCGACCGGATCGGAGGACTGCGCCCATCCGGGTCCCGCCAGACACATCGCCATCGCCGCCGCCAGACCGATACGCCGCATCAGGATGCTCCTCGTCGCCACTTCGGGGACCCTATCAGCCGGGATTCGCCCTGTCGCCAAAGCGGTGCGGCGACGGAACACAGGTTTCGCCACTTGCAAATCATTCTCAACCTTGGCACAGGCCGTGCGTGACCGACGCCGCTGCAAAACCTGTCGCCAAGGCTGCGCCCAGCGCGCGCTCGATGAACGGCGCCCGAGCCTTCTGGCTGAAAGAACTGCACCGCTGGCACTGGATCTCGGCGGGGCTGTCGCTGGCCGGGATGCTGCTGTTCGCCGTCACCGGCATCACCCTGAACCACGCGGCCCAGATTCCGGCTGAGCCGGTGACGGTCGAGACCACGGCGACCCTGCCCGCACCCCTGCTGGAACGGCTGTCCGACTTCCCCGACGAGACCACCGATCCGGTCCCCGACGCCATCGCCCGCTGGGTGTCATCCGAGCTGGACGTCTCCGTCGCCGGCAAGCCGACCGAGACGGCCCCCGACGAGATCTATGTCGCGCTGAAGGGGCCCGGCTCCGACGGCTGGGTCACCATCGACCGCGCCACGGGCGAGGCGCTCAAGGAGACCACGACGCGCGGCTGGGTCGCCTACGTCAACGACCTGCACAAGGGTCGGGATACCGGCGTCGTCTGGTACTGGTTCATCGACGTCTTCGCCGTGGCCTGCATCGTCTTCACGATCACCGGTCTGACCCTGCTGTGGCTGCACGCCCGGACCCGCGCCTCGACCTGGCCCCTGGTCGGACTGGGCATCGCGATCCCGGTCATCATCGCCCTCATCTTCATCCACTGACGAGTTCTCCCCCATGTCGTCGCGTACCCTGCCCCTGATCCTCGCCGCCGGCGCCGCCTCGCTCGCCGCCCCGGCCGTGGCCGCCGACCTGACCGTGACGCTGGAGGTGCCGACCGTCGCCACCGCCGCCTATCACCGCCCCTACGTCGCGGTGTGGATCGAGCAGCAGGACCCGGCCCAGACGGCCGTCCGCACCATCGCCCTGTGGTATGAGGCCGGCGACACCGGTCGCGGCGAAGGCACGGGCGAGCAATACCTCAAGGACATCCGCACCTGGTGGCGCAAGGGCGGTCGGGCCATGGCCCTGCCCATCGACGGCATCACCGGCCCGACCCGTGCGCCGGGCCGCCAGACAGTGACCGTCTCCGGCGCCCGCCTCGCCAGCCTGCCGCGCGGCTCCTACAACATCGTCGTCGAGGCGGCCCGCGAACAGGGCGGCCGCGAGGTCGTCCGCGTGCCCTTCACCTGGGGCGGCGCCGCCAACACCGCCTCCGCCGCCGGAACCTCCGAACTGGGCGCCGTCCGCGTCGCCGTCACCCGCTAAGGAACAGTCGCATGAAGAAGTTCATCCTCCCTGCCCTCGCCATCCTGGCCGCCGTGGCCGCGCCCATGTCCGCCAGCGCTCACCGTGGCTGGCTGATGCCGTCGCACACCGTCCTGTCCGGTGACAGCTTCTGGGTCTCGTTCGACGCCGGCGCCTCGAACGGCGTCTTCATCGCCGACCACGCCCCGCTGCGCCTGTCGCCCCAGTCGCTGAGCATCACCGCCCCCGACGGATCCGCCGGCGTCGCCGCCAATCTGATGCAGGGCGCCTATCGCACCACCTTCGACGTCGAGATCAACAAGCCCGGCACCTGGAAGATCGCCAACGCCTCCAGCGGAGTGAACGCGGCCTGGATGCTGAACGGAACGCCCGGCCGCTGGCGCGGTCCCGCGGCCGACCTGCTCGCCAACATTCCGCAAGGCGCGACGGACGTCGTCTCGGCGCCGAGCGCCAACCGTCTGGAGACCTTCGTCACCCTGGGCGAGCCGACCACGAGCGTCTTCCTGCCGACCGGCGTCGGCATCGAAATGGTTCCGGTCACCCACCCGAACGACCTGGTCGCAGGCGAGGCGGGGACCTTCCAATTCCTGCGCGAGGGTCGCCCCTACGCCAACGCCGACGTCATCGTGGCGCGCGGCGGCCTGCAGTACCGCGACAATCCGGAAGAGCAGACGCTCAAGACCGACGCCGACGGCAAGGTGACGATCACTTGGCCGGAAGCCGGGATGTACTGGGTCAACACCAGCTGGCGCGACCCGTCGGCCCCGGCGCCGACCGGCGGCGAAGGTCGCGGCGGCCCGCCCGTCGCCTCGGCCCAGTACACCGCCGTCCTGCAGGTCCTGCCCTGACCCTCGGCGGATCGCGCGGCGCGCCGCCGCCGCTCGATCTCCGCCAGGCGGACGAGCGGGCGGCGACCCGCGTCCTGATCCCGCCGACGGATGCGCCGCCGTCCCGGCCGCCGGGCGGTGAGGTCCTGCGCCTCAAGGGGCAGACCATGGGCACGACCTGGTCGGTCGGCGCCGTCGTCCCGCCCGGCGTCGACGAGGCTGCCGTGTCCGCCGCCATCGAGGTCGAACTGGCCGGTGTCATCGCCGTCTTCAGCCCGTGGGACCGATCCAGCGAGATCTCCCGTTTCAACGCCGCGCCCGCCGGTGTTTGGGCTCTGTCCCAAGCCTTCTGGACCGTCCTCGACGCCTCGATGAACCTCGCCGACGACACCGACGGCGCGGTCGATCCGACGCTCGGCGCGCTTGTCGATCTGTGGGGTTTCGGCCCGCCGGGTCCGCGGATCGGCTCTCCCGTTCCGTCCGACGAGGAGATCGCCGAGGCCCTGACCGTCAGTGGTTGGCAGAAACTGCGCCTGAACCGCGACGCACGCGGGGCCATGCAGCCCGGCGGGATGAAGCTCGACTTCTCCGGCATCGCCAAGGGCCACGCCGTGGACCGCGTCTCCGCGGCCCTGACCCGTCTCGGCGCGACCTCGCATCTGGTCGAGATCGGCGGCGAGATGCGGGGCGCCGGCGTGAAGCCCGACGGCCAGCCGTGGTGGATCGGGCTGGAGGAGCCTCCGGGCGCCCCCTCCTCCCGCACCGTCGCCGCCCTCGTGGACATCGCGGTCGCCACCTCCGGCGACTGGCGGCGCGCCTTCGAGCACGATGGCCGCGTCTATCCGCATACGATCGACGGCAAGACCGGCCGGCCGATCGACAACGGCGTGACCTCGGTCACCGTGTTTCACGCCAGCGCCATGATCGCCGACGCCTGGGCGACCGTCCTGACCGTGATCGGTCCCGAGGAGGGTCCCGGCCTCGCCGAAGCCTACGGCCTCGCCGCCCAGATGGTGGTGCGCACGGCCGATGGCGTCGTCGAACACCTGACCCCCGCCTTCGTCGCCATGATGGACGAGGACGAAACCGCGTGATCGACGACCCGATCCGCTTGTTGTGGGCGGCTGCGACCGTCGTCGTCTGGCTGGTGTTCACGGCCTGGACGATCTGGCGGTTCCGCAAGAAGGCCACCCCGGCCGCCGAGCGCGGTGCGACCCTGATCGCTGTCGCCAGCCAGACCGGCTTCGGCGACGAACTGGCCGAGATGACCGCCAGGGCCTTCACCGACACCGGCCACTCCGTCCAGGTGAAGTCCTTCGCCGACATCGAGCTCGCTGACCTGACCACGGCGGTCCGCGTCCTGTTCATCGCCTCGACCACTGGCGAGGGGGACGCTCCCGACAGCGCCTCCGGCTTCGTCCGCAAGGTCATGAAGGGCCAAGCTGATCTGACCGGCGTCAGCTTCGGCATGCTGTCGCTCGGCGACCGGACCTATGCAGAGTACTGCGGGTTCGGCCGGGCGCTCGACGGCTGGCTGCGGTCCGCGGGCGCGCAGGCCCTGTTCGACCCGGTCGAGGTCGACAACGGCGACGCCGCCGCCATCCGCCACTGGCAGGGCGAGCTCAGCCGCCTGACCGGCAGCGTCGCCGCCCCCGACTGGGCCCCGCCCGCCTACGCCGACTGGCGTCTGGTCGAGCGGCGCCTGCTCAATCCCGGCAGTCCCGGCGAAGGGGCATGGCATCTGGCCTTCGAACCTGTCGACGGCGTCCTGCAATGGGTCGCAGGCGACATCGCCGAGGTCGGCGTGCCCTCCCCCGACGGCGGTCTGGCCCACAGAGAATACTCCGTGGCCTCCCTGCCCGCGGACGGCCGCGCCGAATTCCTGATCCGCCTGATGCGACGCCCCGACGGAGCGCCCGGCCTCGCCTCCGGCTGGCTGACGGAGACGCTGAAGGTCGGGGAGATCGCGCCGATGCGGATTCGCGCCAACCGCGCCTTCCATGGTCCGGACGCCGCGACGCCGATGATCCTGATCGGCAACGGCACGGGCATCGCCGGGCTTCGATCGCACCTCAAGGCGCGGGCGGCCTCCGGAGCGACCGGCGGCGCATGGCTGATGTTCGGCGAGCGCACGGCCGCCCATGACAGCTTCCATGACGCCGAGCTGCAGACCTGGCTGGCCGACGGGACCCTGACCCGCCTCGACCGCGCCTTCTCACGCGACCCCGGCGACGGTCGCTACGTCCAGGCCGTGATCGAGGCCGAGGCCCGGACCCTCCGCGACTGGACCGCGCGCGGCGCGGCGATCTATGTCTGCGGCAGCCTCGAAGGCATGGCCGGCGGGGTGAACGCGGCGCTGGAAGCCGTCCTCGGCGTCGAGGCCCTGCGGGATCTGGTCGAGACCGGCCGCTACCGCCGCGACGTCTACTAGGCGCTGACGCCGACGCCGGTGTAGCCTCCCCTCGGGAACGGGGAGCTGACGATGACGAACTTCAAGGCGGCGACGCGCGGGTGGCTGCTGACGCCGGTCATGCTGATTATGGCCGCGCTGACGTTGGGCCTCGCGGGCTGCGGCACGGTCGCCGCGCCCACGACCTATGCGACGCCCGCCCCGGCCGTGCTCGTCGAGGCCTGGGCCGGACCGGTCGAGGAGGTTCGCACCGACCGGGTCATGACCTTCTACCGGGCCTATGGCGGCGGCGCGAACCGGCTGGGCGCCTGGCTGTCTCCCGTCCAGCCGACATCGTCGCAGGGCGTGCGCGAGGCCATGGCCCTGCCCCCCGCCAACACGGCCGAGTTCTATTCCGTCGTCACCGTTCCCGCCGGCACCCTGATGAAGGTCGGTATCGCGGCTCCCGCCTTCGACCAGCCCGGGGGCGGCCGACAGATTCAGTTGCTCGAGTTGATCCCGGCCGAAAGCTTCTCCGACCCGATCCCTCTGCCATGACACAGATCGAACTGGCCGACGGCGACCGCCTTATCCTGCATGGCCTGTCCGCGCCCGAGAGCGAGCGCGGCGCCATCGTTCGGCTGCATGCGACCGGGCGCCGTCGCTGGATCGCCCATCCGCCGAAGGGCGAGGGTCAGGACGCATTTGTCGCCATGCGGCTGAAGGACAGGGTTCTGCTCGCCGACAGTTTTCAGGGTCTGAGCTTCCGCATCGACCTCGCCACCGGCGCGGTCCGGGCGAGCGCCTTCCTCAAATAGCGGGCGCGCGGTAGCCGAACCGGACCCAGGCCGCGAAGCCGATCATCACCGCCGCCAGCAGGCCAAGCCAGATCGGCCCGATCACGCTCCACAGCAGATAGACGTTCAGCGAGGCGATCACCGCGCAGATCGAGTAGCCGATCACCTTTACGATCCGACCGTTGGCGAACTCCCCCATCTTCGCCTTGTCGGATGTCAGCATCATCAGCGGGAAGATGGCGAACGGCAGCTGCATCGACAGCACCACCTGGCTGACGACCAGCAGCTGGACCGTATCCCGCCCGCCCGTCGCCGAGACGATCATCAGGGCCGGGACGATGGCGATGCACCGTGTGATCAGCCGCCGGATCCACGGCTTGATACGGATCTTGAGAAATCCCTCCATGACGATCTGACCGGCCAGAGTCCCCGTGATCGTCGAGGACTGACCCGAGCACAGCAGGGCCACGGCGAAGGCCGTCGCCGCCGCGCCGCCCAGCGCGGGCTTCAGCAGTTCGTGCGCCTGACGAAGGTCATCGACGACAATCCCGGCCTTGAAAAAGACCGCCGCCGCCAGCACCAGGATGGCCGCATTGACGAAGAAGGCCGCGCCGAGAGCGACGATGGTGTCGACCGTGTTGTGGCCGATGGCCGACTTCAGGTCGGCGATCCCGCGCCCATGCGCGCGCGTTTGCACGATCGAGGAATGCAGATAGAGATTATGCGGCATCACCGTCGCACCGAGGATGCCCAGCGAAATCAGCAACGCGCCTCCGCCCGGAAGGCTCGGCACGAGGGCGCCGTGCGCCGCGGCCGCCCAGTCGGGCTGGGCCAGAAAGATCGACCAGGCGAAACAGACGCCGATGGTCGTGACCAGGGCGATGACGATGGCCTCCAGCCAGCGGAATCCCACGTTGACCAGCATCAACAGGATCAAGACGTCGAACCCGGTGATCAGCACGCCCCACACCAGAGGGATGCCGAACAGCAGGTTTAACGCCACCGCCGCCCCGACCAGCTCGGCGAGGTCGCAGGCGATGATGGCGATCTCGCACAGCAGCCAGAGCGCGACCGACGTGGGCTTCGAATAGGAGTCCCTGCACGCCTGGGCGAGGTCCTGTCCCCTGACCAGCCCCAGCCGCGCGCACAGCACCTGCAGGAAGATGGCCATCAGGTTGGACGCGAGGATGACCCACAACAGGGCGTATCCGAACTGGCTGCCGCCCGCGAGGTCGGTGCCCCAGTTGCCGGGATCCATATAGCCGACCGCGACCAGGAAGCCGGGGCCGGAGAAGGCCAGCATCCGCCGCCACCACGGCCGCGCCACGCTCCCCTGCGTCCAGACCGGAATGGTCCGGTGCGCTTCCGGCAGGGAGCGGGTGTGGTCTGGATCGGTGGGGGCGGTCATCGCGGGTCCGGGAATTCAGCCAAGGCTGAATCCTTATACGCGACAAATCGTCTCCGGATGCGCGGAAATCAGCCGCCCTTGCGAAGCCGCTTCGTCATCTCTTCGAACAGGGCGAGGGTCTCGGGGCTGACGTGATGTTCGATGCCCTCCGCGTCGGCCTCGGCGGTCTCTCCCGTCACGCCCAGCGCGATGAGGAACTCGTGCACGATCCGGTGCCGCTCGCGCGACGCCGCCGCCATCGTCTCACCCGCCGGGGTCAGGGCGATGGAGCGATAGGGCTTGGTCTCGACCAGTCCGTCGCGCTGCAGACGCTGCAAGGCCTTGGCCGCCGTCGCGGGCGCCACGCCGAGGCAATCGGCGAGATCCGTCAGCCGCGCCGAGCCGGTCTCCGCGATCAGGTCGCCGACCAGTTCGACATAGTCCTCCGCCACCTCGCTGGAGCGGGCGTCGCGCATTCGGCGGAAGGCGGCGGCGCGTCGGGCGGCGCCGGGAACCTGGACCACGTCGGTCTCCTGAATCGGGCGGTAGACCGCCGGTCGGGCGCACCCTAGCCGACACAGGCGGCGATTTCATCGTCCTGTCGTCTTAGGTCCGCATGAGGTGGGCATGGTATCGAGACTTCCGATGCGTCTGCTCCGCCCCGCCCTGCTGGCCCTGATGCTGGTCGCCGCCCCGGCCCCGACCCTGGCTCAGCCCCAGGCGCCCGCGAACACGCCGGTCCCGGCCGCCGCCGAGCCGTTGCAGTTCTATGTCTTCAGCTTCACCGACACCCCCGTCGCCGAGGCGGCCCAGGATGTGGTCGGCGGGGCCCTCGCCTATGACCTGAGCATCGACCCGGCGATCGACGGCCTCGTGACCTTCCGCGCCGACGGCTGGTATTCGTCGGACGCCCTGCTGAAGGACTTCGGCGCCGCCCTGCTGGATCAGGACATCGCCCTGATGCGCACGGGACCTGGCGCCTATGCCGTCGTCCCACGCGCCAATGTGCCGATGATGCTGGCGCGCGGCGGGGCGCTGATGACCCTGGCCGAACCGACGACCGCGCGTCCGCCGACGCCGGCCGCGGCCATCGCCGCGCCCACCGCCGTCTATGGCCGGGATCGTTGGTGGGACGGCGCCTTCACGGCCCTGCTGATCTTCTTCGGCGGAGCCCTGGCCGGGGCCGCGGCCCTGTTCGGTGGCCAGACCGTCTATCGTCGCGCCGAGGAACGGACACGGATCGCCGCCCCCCTGCTGCGCCTCACCGACCAGCGCCATCCGGTGACGCCCCCGCCCGAAACGGCCGAGGTCGATCCCGACCTCGTCATCCCCCGGTTCACCGGGAAACGCTAGAAGACCTCGTCCACCCCGGGCTGGAGCCGGGGATCGCGGGCGATCGGCTCGGGCCGCGTCGGATCGAGCCGCACCGGCTCCGAGCGTCGCAGCCGGTCGTAGGCCTCCTGCGCCTCAGCCGCGACCGAGGCGCTGTCGCGAAGGATCGTCGGCTTGAGGAAGATGAAGAGGGTCCGGCGCGTCTGGCTGTCGCGACGGGAGCGGAAGGCGGCGCCGACCAGCGGCAGACTGCCCAGACCCGGCACACGGCTGTTGGCGGTCTGGCGGTCGTCGGTGACGAGCCCGCCGAGCACGATGGTCTCGCCGTCGTCCGCCAGCGCCGACGTCTGCAGGCTGCGGCGATTGGTGATCAGGTCCGCCGCTCCGATCACGGCCGTCGGAACCAGCGACGAAATCTCCTGGCTGACCTCCAGCCGGACCACGCCGCCTTCGTGCACGCGCGGCACGACCCGCAGTGTCAGGCCCACGTCCTCGCGGCTGATGGTCGTGAAGGGGTTGGTCGAGTTGCCGTCGGTGGCGAAGCTGCCGGTCCGGAACGGCACGTTCTGGCCGACCACGATCTCGGCCGCCTCGTTGTCCAGCACCGTGATGCTGGGCGAGGACAGCAGGTTCGCGGCGTTGTTGGTGCCCACGGCCTGAAGCAGCAGGCCGAAGTCGCCCTCCGACCCGGCCGCCAGCGACAGGCCCGCGCCCAGCAGACGTCCGGCCGGATAGCCCAGGGCCGTCAATACCGTGCCCAGATCCGTGCCGGCGTTCGAGAAGCCCGTACCGCCGATCACGCCATCGGCCGGCACAGCGCCGCCGAGGCCCAGTTGCACCCCGATCTGCTCGCCCAGTTCGCCGGTGATCTCGACGATGGCCACCTCGATCTTCACCTGGGCGCGACGCAGGTCGAGCTGGCTGATCACCTCCTCCAGCATGGTCACCGTCGCGGGCGGACCGCGCATGACCACGGCGTTCAGCTCGGGCGAGGCCTGAACCGTCACCCCGTCAGCGGTGAAGCCTTCGGGTCGAGCCGCAGCCCCGGCGGGCGCCGTCGCCGCACCCTCACCCGACGACGAGATGGCGCTGGCCGCCTGGGCCGCCGTGTCGCGGTTCGAGGCGCTCAGGCTGGCCAGTCCCGTCGTGCTGCGCAGCGACCGCGCCACTGGATTGGTCGCCGCAGGTTCGCCGCCGAGCAGGCCGCGCACGATCTCCGTGATCGATTCCGCGTCGGAGTTCCGAAGGCGCACCACCCGTGTCACCGGCGTCGCCCCGCCCGGCGTATCGAGCGCCTGAACGATCGATCGGGCCTGGGCCAGATCGGCCGCGTCGCCCCGGATCAGCAGCACATTGGACCGCTCGTCGGCCGTCACGCGCGGTCCGCCTGAGTCGGAACCCAGCAGGGCGCTGACCGACGCCGCAACCTCGGTCGCCGAGGCATAGCGCAGGGCGATGCTGTCGAACGAGGTCCCGCCGCCCTGATCGAGCGTCGCGGCCAATTGCTGAACGCGGCGGATGTTCTCGGCGTAGTCGGTGACCACGACGCCGTTCGGCTCGGTGAGGGCTTCGATGGCGCCGAACGAGGATACCAGCGGACGCAGGGCGCGCACGGCCTGATCCGACGGCAGGTTCCGAAGACGCACCAGACGGGTCACAATCTGCTGGTTCGAGCTGGCCGCGCCGGTCTCCGACGCCCCGCTCTGGACCACGGTCGCCTGGGGCACGACGCGCCAGACGTTACCGCTGCGCACGGCCGCGAAGCCCGAGGTGCGCAGCACCGACAGGAAGAGCTCCCACACCCCGTTGCGGCTCAGCGGCTCGGCCGAGACGACGTTGACGACGCCCTGCACCTGCGGGTCGAGCACCAGGGTGCGGCCGGTGATGCGGCTGACCTGTTCGGCGACGTCCTTTATGTCGGCGCCGCGCATGTTGATGACGACGTCCTGCATCGCGACGGGCGCGGGAGCCACGGTCTGTGCGAACGAGGCGGACCCGACGGGGCCGACGGCGAGGCCGAGGGCCAGCACGCTGGTGGTGGTCAGGCGGAGAAACTTCGTCACGCCGGGCTCCTAGCGAAGGGGAAGGTTGACGGTCAGGCGGCGGCCTTCCCGAAGAATGACGACGCGCGCCTGTCCGGCGGACCGGGCGCGTTCGATGAGTTGCTGATCGCTGGCCGCTGTGCCGACCGCCTGGCCGTTCAGGGTCTCGATCACGTCGCCGGGCTGCAGGCCGAAACGGCGCAGTTCGGCGGACGGGTTGGGCCCGATGCGATAGCCGGCGCCCGTCGCGGTGACACCGGCCGCCCCCGCTGCTGCGGCGACATTGGGCGTCGCGCCCGTATCGGCGACGCGGGGTGCTTGCTGAGCCGCTGCGGCCGCACTGGCCACGGGCGAGGACATGGCCAGCGCCGCCGCCGCTTCCGGCGACTGCGCGGGCTGGACCGGGGTCACGGTGATGCCGGCGCCCGGCGTCGCACCGGACACGGTGGCCGGGTCGATCGCCACAGGCTCGGGGAAGTCCAGTCGCTGACGCGCGCCGCCGGACGACAGGATCACATGATCGACCTCGATGGATTCGATCACCGCGTCACCGACCGGCGTCTGGCCTACGCCATAGATAGCGGCCGGGCCGTCGCCGACCGCGATCAGGACCGTCGAGGCGCTGGGCGGATAGGCCATCAAAATACCCTTGAGCACCAAGCCCAGCGTAGAGCCGGGAAGCCCTCCCGCCGCCGTCGCACCGCCGAACGGCGCCAGCGACACGATGCGCGCCACGTCGGCGTCCGCGCCCGGCGCCGCCGCTCCGCCCAGAGGCGGCAGGCTCGCTGCCACGGCCACTTCGTCGCGCCCGTCGTTCCAGCCGGTCAGCCGCCAGGTCAGGCCCGCCAGCGCCAGCGCCAGCGATCCGACCACCACGACGCTGACGACTCTCAGCGCGATCTCGTCCCTGCGTTCGGGGGTCATGCCGCGGCCCCCCGATCGACGAAGCCGGACAGGCGCACGGCCTCTCGCCCCGAACCGGCCGGCGACACGGCGACGTCCACGGCGACCAGATCGGGATCGTCGGTGTTTCTCCGCGCGACCCGCACGTCCCAGTCGCGATCCATCATGCGAACCACGGACGCGT
This sequence comes from Brevundimonas sp., assembly GCF_965278935.1. Taxonomy (GTDB): domain Bacteria; phylum Pseudomonadota; class Alphaproteobacteria; order Caulobacterales; family Caulobacteraceae; genus Brevundimonas. The sequence continues at coordinate 2,621,608 of NZ_OZ257124.1, forward strand.
CCGGCGTCTGCACGGGCCCTTCGAGATTCAGTTCGACCAGCCGGTTCTCGGCCACCCACTGGGCCACAACCCGCTGTTCCAGACCACGGACGCCATCGACATGGGCCTGGGTCGCGCGCGTAAGCCCGACCGTGGCGATGGCCAGAATGAACAGGGCGACCAGCGCCTCCATCAGGGAATATCCGGCCCTCATGCCGGCGCCTCTTCGCTGACCGGCTCGGCCACGGCGTTCAGTCCGTCGAAGGTAACGCGCCAGCGCCGGTCTCCCTTGGCCAGGCCGAAGGCCGCGACCGGCTGAGCGCCGTCGGGATCGATCGACACGGGCGAAGCTACGCCCAGCCCGACCATCCGGACGCCGTCCGGCAGGGCGTGTCGTTCGGCGAGGGCGTCTACGACACCGGTCGCCTCGCCGTCGCCGCGCACGAAGCCATATCCCTCGCCATCGAAGGCCAGCGACAGCGGCCGCCGCGTCACCAGCACGTCGTCGGCGGCCAGCCTGAGCCGGTCGGCCAGACGGTTGGCCTCGGTCTCCACGCCCATGCCGCGATCGGCGGCGCCGACGCCCAGGGTGACGACGCCCGCCATCACCCCGACGATGGCCAGCACCACCAGGATCTCGACCAGCGTCATGCCGGAGCGACGCTTCATCCTCTGTCCCCCGACAGCGGCCATCAGCGCGTTCGTTCGTTCAGGTCGGCGTCCAGCTTCTCGCCGCCCTCCTTGCCGTCCTTGCCATAGGACAACAGGTCATAGGCGCCGCCCGAGCCCGGGCTGCGATAGACATAGGGCTTGCCCCACGGATCGGTCGGGACCTCGGTCAGATAGGGTTCGGCCGGATAGGCGTGCGGTTCGGGCGCCACCGTCGGGCGCGAGGCCAGCGCCTCCAGCCCCTGCTGCGTCGTCGGATAGTCGCCGTTGTCGAGACGGTACATCCGCAAGGCCGTGGCGATGGTCTTCAGGTCGGTCTTGGCCACGGTCACCCGCGCCTCGTCCGGGCGGCCGATCACGTTCGGCACGATCAGCACGGCGACGACGGCGATGATGGCCAGCACCACGATCATCTCGACCAAAGTCAGGCCCGCACGCCGCGCATCAAGACGACGGTTAAGCTTGTGACGCTTGGACAAAGTAATCATGACACTTTTTCTCGACGGCGCAGGCAGTGGCGACAGGCTTGTTTTCGCTGCTATAGACCGGGTCATCGCCTCCGACCACGCCCTTCTATTGAGTTTCGCCAATGCTCGGTCGACCCGCCCGTTCGAACCTTCCGAGCCGAGGCTTATGGCGCATCGTCGATGACAGAATCATAGCAGTCGACCGGACCTATGCCGGCCCGACAACGGTTCTGGTCCCTTCGGAAGACGTCCTGACCCTGACGGTCGATCTGCCCTTCCCGACCCGCGCCGCGCGTCTGGCCAACCTGGCCTATGCGCTGGAAGACGCCGTCGGCGAGCCGCTGTCCACCCTGCATTTCGCCCTCGGCATGGAGGTCGCCCCGCGCCGCCACGTCGCCGGGGTCGTCCGCCACGCGCGGATGTCGTCGTGGATCGCCCTGCTGGCCGAGGCCGAGCTGGAACCCGCCATCCTGCTGCCCGACGCCCTGACCCTGCCCATGCCGTCTCCGGGCGCCTGGGTCGTGAAGGCGGAGGCCGATCGCGCCCTGGTCCGCACCGACAACGGCGCCGGTTTCGCCCTGCCTCTGTCGGCAATCGATGCGGCCTGGACCGCCGCCGGCAAGCCCCGTCTCCAGACCGTCGGCGATCCCCTGCCCGAAGCCTTGGCCGACGGCGTCGAGAGCGAAGCCGCCCTGCTCGGATCGATGGGTGAGACGGTCGCCGTACTGCCGCCGCTAGACCTGCGTCAGGGCGTTTATGCCGCCACCCGCTCCGGCGCCCCGAGCGCGGCCCGCACCCTCACGCTGGTCGCCGGCATCGGCGTTCTCGCTCACATCGGCATTCTTGGGGTCGACACCTTCCTGCTGCACACCATGGCGGAGAAGAAGGAGGCGGAGGCCCGCACCCTGCTCCAGTTCGTCGCGCCCCAGATTGCGGCCGAGGACGACCTGATCGCCGCCGCCGATCGCATCCTGCCCTCGGCCGGCGGCGGCGTGCGCCCGTTCACCCGGCTGCTGGCCCAGACCTCGGGCGCCATGCCGGGCGCCGGAGCCGTGGCCTTCAACTCCGCCGTCTACGCCCCCGGATCGCTCGACCTCGGCGTGGCCGTCGCGGACGCCGCGACGCTCGACCGCGCCGTGGCTGCGTTGAACGCCTCGGGCCTGACCGCCACCGGCGCGCCCGCCGCCGTCGACGCGACCCAAGCCACCAACGGCCTCAACGCCACCATACAGATCACCCCCGGAGGCGCCGGATGAGGTCCCCCGCCCTCGACAACGCCGCCGTCTGGATGGCGTCCCGCTCGCGCCGGGAGCAGGCGATGATCGCCTTCCTCGGCGGCCTGATCATCATCGCCGTGGTCTGGCTGCTCATCCTGCGTCCCCTGCTCGACGCCCGCGCCGCGGCGATCGGCCGGATCGCCGCCTACGAACAGGTCATGGTCGACGTCCGCACCGCCGGCGGCGCCGTCTCGACCTCGACCGCCGCCCTCTCCGGCCCGCTGCAGGAGGCCATCCCGGTCCAGGCTGCGACCTTCGGCATCGTTCCGACCATCACCGGCGACGGGGATTCGGCCGAGGTCAGCGTGACCGGCGCCCGCTACGACGCCGTCATCCCCTGGCTCGCGGCGCTGGAAGCCTCCGGCGCGACCCTGTCCAGCGTCAACATCCGGCGCGGCGCCTCCGAAGGCGTCGTCGACGTAACCCTGCGCGTACTTCAGCCATGAGCCTCGAAGAACCCGTCGCCCCGACCGCCAGCCTCGCCTACGGTTTCGCCCGTCGTCGAGGCGCCATGATCCTGCGTGGCGGCGACCGTCCCGTCTGCCTGCACCGCCGCAGCGCCACCCTCGAGACCCTGCTGGAAGTCCGTCGGGTCAACGGCGCCGACATCGCCTTCGAGGCCGTGGACGACGACCGCTTCGACGCCATCCTGCGCGAACAGACCGGAGGCGAGGCGGCGCCCGCCGCCGACTACGCCGCCTCCGAGGACGACCTCGCCGCCCTGGCCGAGGACGCCGCCGCCGTCGACGACCTGCTGGACAGCCGCGACGATGCGCCGGTCGTCCGTTTGATCAACGCCCTGCTGCTCCAGGCCATCCGCGACGGCGCCTCCGACATCCATATCGAGGCCGAGGAAAAGCGGCTCGTCGTCCGCTTCCGCATCGACGGCGTCCTGCGCGAGGTGCTCCAGCCCGCCCGCGCCCTGGCCCCGCTTCTGGTCAGCCGCATCAAGGTCATGGCCCGCCTCGACATCGCCGAGAAGCGCGTCCCCCACGACGGCCGCGTGACCCTGCGCATCGGCGGCCTCGACGTCGATGTCCGCGTCTCGACCATCCCGTCCCAGCACGGCGAACGCGTCGTGCTGCGTCTGCTCGACCGGGGCTCGACCTCGCTCGACCTCGGCCAGCTGGGCATGAGCGACCGCGACCTCGAGACCTTCGAGCGGATGATCACCCGTCCGCACGGCGTCATCCTGGTCACCGGCCCGACGGGTTCGGGCAAGACGACGACCCTCTATTCGGCCCTGACGCGTCTCAACGACCGCCGTCGCAACATCATGACGGTCGAGGATCCGATCGAGTACGCGCTCGACGGCATCGGCCAGATGCAGGTCAACGCCCGCATCGACCTGACCTTCGCCCGCGGCCTGCGCGCCATCCTGCGTCAGGACCCCGACGTCATCATGGTGGGCGAAATCCGCGACCACGAGACGGCCGAGGTCGCCGTCCGCGCCTCGATGACCGGCCACCTGATGCTGTCGACCCTGCACACCAATACGGCGGTCGGCAGCGTGACCCGGTTGATCGACATGGGCGTCGAACGCTATCTGCTGGCCCCCATGCTCTCGGGCCTGATCGCCCAGCGTCTGGTCCGCCGCCTCTGTCCCCACTGCAAGTCGCCTGCCGAGGCCACCACGGCCGACAGCGAGATGACCGGCGGCGTTGTTCCGGTCGGCGCCCGCATCTTCCGCCCCGTCGGCTGCCCCGAGTGCCGCGGCGAAGGCTACAAGGGCCGGCTTGGCGTCTATGAGGTCATCGAGATCGACGGCGAGATGCAGCAGGCCATTCACGACGGCGCCGCCGAGGCCGACCTGATCCGCCTCGCCCGCCAGCGCGGTCCGGGCCTGCTGGAAGACGGCGCCGCCAAGGCCCTGACCGGCGAGACCTCCGTCCAGGAAGTCGCCCGCGTGGTCCGGGAAGACGCGTGATGAGGGACGCCTGATGCCCGTCTTCGCCTTCCAGGCCGTCGATGCGGAAGGCAAGCCGCACAAGGGGACGATCGAGGCCGCCTCCGACGTCGGCGCGCGCCAGCTGGTCCGCGACCGGGGCCTCCTGCCCACCGCCGTCACCCTCGCCGGCGAGCGCCGCAAGACCGACCTGTCGAAAGGCATCGTCATCTTCCAGCGGAAGATCAGCTCGAAGACCCTGTCCGCCGTCACCCGCCAGCTCTCGACCCTGATCGGTTCGGACATCCGCATCGAGGAGGCGCTGCGCATCGCCGCCCAGCAGACCGAGGGCCAGCCCATCGGCGTCGTCCTGACCGACGTGCGCTCCGCCATCCTCGAAGGCCGCAGCTTCGCCTCGGCGTTGGCCCGTCACCCAAAAGTCTTCCCCGAATTCTACCGCGCCTCGATCGCGGCCGGCGAACAGTCGGGCAAGTTGTCGACTGTGCTCGCCCACCTGACCGAGTTCGTCGGCAATCAGGAGAAGGCCCGCCGCAAGGTCCAGCTGGCCCTGCTCTATCCGGCGCTGCTGGCGGGGGTGTCCCTGCTGATGATCACCCTGATGATGATCTATGTCGTGCCGGACATCGTGAAGGTGTTCGTGTCGCGCGGGGCCGAACTGCCCTTCCTGACCCGCGCCCTGATCGCGCTCTCGGCCTTTGTTCAGACCTTCGGCGTCTACGTTCTGATCGCGCTTGTGGTCGCCGGCGTCGCATGGAATCGCTGGCTGGCCGTGCCCGCCAATGCGCGCCGCTTCGCCGAATTCCTGCTGAAGACCCCGCCCTTCGCCGGCTTCGTCCAGCACCTGAACGCCGCCCGGTTCGCCGGATCGCTGGCCACCCTCGTCCGCTCCGACGTGCCTCTGGTCGAGGCGTTGCAGGCTTCCGCCGCCGTCACCCCCAACCGCTTCGCCCGCGAACGCGCCATCCTCGTCGCCGCCCGCGTTCGCGAGGGATCGTCCCTGCGCCGCGCCATGGCCGAGGCCGACGTGTTCCCGCCCCTGCTGCTGGCCATCGTTGCGGCGGGCGAACAGTCGGGGAAACTGGGCCACGGCCTCGAACGCGCCGCCCAGGATCTGGAGCAGGAGCTGGACTCGCTCGTCCAGGCCCTCGTCTCGCTCGTCGAGCCCGGCGTGCTGCTGGTGATGGGCGGGATCGTGCTGCTGATGGTGCTCGCCATCCTCATGCCGATCGTGAACCTCAACAACATCGCCGGGCTGTGAGCCGCGAAGCCTACAGGGTGGTCTCGATCGACACCGGCGCCCCGACGCCGGGGATCAGGCCGACGCCCCCCGGCTCGACCGAGGCGGTCAGCCCGCCGTCTGACTGCACCCGCGCCTTCATCACCTCGGCCGCGGAGTCCGCCCGCGCGAACACGACCGTGGTCGCCGCACCGTCCGCCGAGACCGTCCCGTTCAGCGCCGGCAGGGGTGTCGCCGCCCCGCCGCCCGTGGGCGCACAGTCGCCGGGCGAGACCGCGATCGTCCCCGCCCCTTCGGGCGCGCCCTTGATCGACAGCCGCGCCACGTCGAACCGCATCACCGACGAACAGGCGAACGGCAGGCCAGGCGCCGCCGCATTGATCAGCCGCATCGAGCCGGTTCCCTCGAGATCGCGCACCAGAACCCGGTCGGGCCGCGCCAGCGCCTGCATCGTCGCCGCCGTGTCCGGTCCGCGCAGACCCAGCCGCAACGCCCCCGACAGATGCAGGATCGAGCTGAACGGCATCACCGCCCAGCGCGCCCCGAACCCGCCCGGCATGGCCCGTTCTCCCGCCCAGATCGTCCCGACCGCCTGTCGTTCGCCGTTCGACGACTTCGCCACGATGATCTCGGACGGCGCCATGGCGATCAGGCCCAACGCATATGCGCCGAGGCCCACGCCTGCCAGCACCACGCGCCAGCGCGTCACCTTCACCGTCAGCCGTTCGAACTGAAATGCGCCCGCAGCCCGGCCGCCTTCGCCGTCTCGCGTTCTCCAGACCTTCAGCATGGGCGTCTCTCCGTTCGCCCGTCGATACCACGCGCGTTTGCGAAGCGAAGCGCCGTCGCAAAGGTTTCACCCTTATCGAGGTGCTGATCGCCATGGCGCTGTTCGCCCTGATCGGCGTTGCGGGCTTCACCCTGCTGAACAGCGTCCTGCGCACCCAGGACGCCACCGACACCCGCCTCGGCCGGATGGCGGAGATCCAGCGCGCCATGCTGGTCGTCTCTTCCGACCTCGACCAGATCACCGGCTCGCTCGGCGGCGGCGGCTCCTCCCTGTCGCTGCAGAAGGCCGATGTCACGGGCGGCATCGTCAATGTCCGCTACGACCTGAACGGCGACGCCCTGACCCGCACCATCACGGGCGCGGGCGGCGAGCGGGTCCAGACCCTGCTGACCCGGGTCTCAAGCCTGCGCTGGACCTTCCACCGTCGCCGCGGCGACTGGCTCGACACCTGGCCCCAGCCGCAACAGCCTGCGCAGCCCGCTCTCATCGGTCCCGACGGCCAGCCGCTTTCGACCGGTCCCGCGCTCGACGAGGGCGTCACCGCCGTCGCCCTCGACATCACCCTGACCGGGCTCGACGACCAGCCGACCGCCACCCTGCGCCGCGTCGCCTCCATCCCGTTGATGGCCCCGACCCCGCCGGTCGTTGCGCCATGAAGATCAGGCTGACCCGCCGCGAGGGCATGATCCTCCTCAACGTCCTGCTGGTCCTGGCCGTGGCCAGCGTCGCGGTCCTGATCATGGTCTCGACCCAGGATATCGAGGTCCAGCGCTCGACCCGCCTGCGTGACGCGGCCCAGGCCAACGCCTACGCCCGCGCCGGAGAGCTGTCGGCCGTCACCACCCTGCGCCGCGACGCCCTGGTCGCCGCCGGGACCGACAACCTGTCCGAACCCTGGGCCCAGCTCGGTCAGCAGGACATCTCAGTCCCCGGCGGCCGCTTCGCCCTCGCCATCGAGGACGAGCAGTCCCGCTTCAACCTCAACGCCATGCACTCGGGCGAGGCCGCCCCCATCACCCTGTTCCAGGCCATCGGCGCGAGCCTGAACATCGACCCGGCATCCCTGATCCGCATCGCCTCGGTCGTCCGCGTCGCCGGGCCCCTGACCGACGACAGCCTGATCGCGGCTGCCGGAGTCCCCCGCGCCGACCTCGACAAACTCGCGCCGTATGTCGTCATCCTGCCCGAGGACGCGACCGTCAATCTGAACACCGTAGGCCTGCCCCTGCTGTCCCTGCTGACCCGCGATCCGGAGGTGGCCGGCAAGCTGCTGGCGGTCCGGGCGCGCAACGGCTTCCTCAATCCCGCCGACCTATCGAACGAGGGCGCCCCGACCCTGCCCGGGACCGGATTCACCTCGAACCACTATCGGGTCATCACCACCGTCACCGTCGGCGACGTGACCCAGGCGCTGGACAGCCGCATCGCCCGCATCCGTCGCGACCGCACGGTCGACGTCGTCGTGACGGGCCGTCGGAGAACGGCAGGCTAGCCCGCCTTCTGCGCCGCCTCGAACACGGCAAGCTGGGCCGCGAACGCGCTCTGATAAGCCGGACGTGCCTCGCCTCGGGTGACGTAGGCGGCGAGGTTCGGAAACCGTTCGACGATCCCCGACGACCCCAGCCTCTGCAGCACCGAGATCATCATCAGGTCGCCGACGCTGAAGTCGCCGTCGAGCCATTCCGTCTCGCCGAGCCAGGCCGAGAGCTGCTCCAGCCTCCGCCGGCAAAGAGTCTCCACGGCCGTGAGCCGCGTTTCGAACCAGGGCTCCTCCCGTTCGAACAGGAAGACCATGCTGCGGTCCACGATCGGCGGCTCCACCGTGTTGACGGCGGCGAACATCCACATGATCGCCCGCGCCCGCGCCGCCTCCCCGGCCGGCAGCAGCCCCGGGTGGGTCTCCGCGATGCGAAGGATGATCGCTCCGGACTCGAACAGGGCGAGGCCGTCCTCCTCCCAGGTCGGGATCTGCCCGAACGGGTTCAGCGCCAGGTGTGACGGTTCCTTCATTTCGGGGAAGGTGAGCAGCTGCACGTCATAGGCCTGCCCGACCTCCTCCAGCGCCCATCGCACCCGCGTGTCGCGCGCCAGTCCGCGCCCCCGATCCGGTGAATTGGCGAAGGCGGTGATGGTCGGCATGAGAGCTCTCCCGACGAAGAAAAGGCCGGGGAGGTTACCCTCCCCGGCCCCAGTTTTACGTTCAGGAGAGAACGAAGCCTAGTAGCGGTAGCGTGCGCCCAGATAGAACTGGCGACCCGTGTGTTGATAGACGGACGTCGACTGACGGCTGTCGTCGCCGACGTACTGGTGGTTTTCCTCGTCCGTCAGGTTCAGCCCTTCGAACGTCAGGCTGATCTGGTCGGTCAGGTTGTAGGAAGCCGACACGTCCCAGTTCAGGGTGTCGTTCTTGCCTTCGATCAGGTTGCCGTTACGGCCCGGAACGTTCTGCAGATAGGCCTGGCGGTAGGACGCCGAGACCCGCGCTTTGAGCCGGTCGTCCTCGTAGTAGAACGTGCCGTTGTAGGCCTCGGGCGACAGGTTGATCAGGTCGTTGGTCACGAACGTCGCGCACAGTGCGTCGTTGCAGTAGTCGATCTCGGACTCGACGTGCGTGTAGTTCGCCTGGATGCCGAAGTTCTGAAGGATCCCCGGCAGGAAGGTGAACGGCTGCTGATAGCTGATCTCGAAGCCTTTCAGCGGGCCGCCTTCGGTGTTCACCGCAGAGGTCAGCTGGAAGACGGTCGAACCCGAGCACACGCCGGTGCACAGCGACGGATCGAAGGCCGAGGGGTTCAGGCCGGTCAGGGTCGTGTAGGGCAGATCCTGACGGATGATCTGAATGTAGGTGTCGATGTCCTTGTAGAAGTAGGCGAAGGACAGCAGGCTTTCCGGCGCGAAATACCATTCGACGGTGAAGTCGTAGGTCTTGGCCCGGAACGGCTCCAGGTTCACGTTGCCGATCGAGGCCGTGAAGTTCGGGCCCGTCGTCGACAGCGAGGTGGTCGGGACCAGATAGTTGGTGCCGGCCAGGGTGTTGCCGATCTGCGGACGCGCCATGACCTTGGCGGCGCCGAAGCGGACGATCAGGTCCTCCATCGGCTCGATGGCCAGGTTCAGCGACGGCAGGAGATCGTCGTACTGGTTGGTGCCGCGAACGCGCGTGCCGCCGCCGGTCGAGGAATAGCCCTCGGCGATCAGCTCGGTATAGGCCTTGCGGACGCCGACGTTGCCGCGAACCGGCATGCCGCCCAGATCGGTGTTGAAGTCCGCCTGGACGTAATAGGCGAAGTCCTTTTCCTCGATCGTGCGGTTGCCGCCGCGGGCGTTGCCGTTGGTGACGCTGGTCAGGGAGAAGTCCCCGCCGGCCACGCCCGTGTTGCAGTTGCAGTAGATGTTGAACAGGCTGGCCAGGGCGTTGAGGTCCGGACGGACCCACGACGTGGCCGTGCCGCCGGGCACCAGGTCCGAGCCGAAGCCGGTCAGCAGGGTCGAGATATTGGCGACCGTCACGCCGGCCGGCAGGCTCGGCACCACGGTTTCGTCCGTCCGCCGGAATTCATAGGAATCCGACAGATAGGTCTTGCCATTCAGGCCGGCCTTCAGGGTCAGCCAATCGCTGACATCCCATTCGACATCGCCCGACACGGACTCGAAGGTGGTGTTTACGCCGTTGGGACGCAGACGGATTTCCGAGCGCGGCAGGGCGGCCAGGGTCGTGCCCAGGCTGACATCGCGCCACGACCAGTTGGCCGGATTGGCGACGTCGAAGCCGTAGTTGATGACCGGCGTGTTCGGGTTGCCCCGGAAGTCGTAGGAGTAGCCCTGGATGTTCTGGCGATCGAGCGTGACCGTCGTCTGGACCGGGTTGGAATATTCCGACTGGGCGCGGCCGATGTAGAACTTGCCGCGCAAGGTGTCGGTGAAGTTGCGTTCGAGGGTGAAGTTCACCTGGGTGAAGGCGGTCTCGAGCACGTCGAAACGGCTTTCCGAGCGGACGTCGACATTGTCGAAGACGCCATAGACCAGGGCGTTGTTCTCGACGGCCGCGTCACGCACAGCGATCTGGGTCTGGCCGCCGGCCGCCGCGTTGCGGCTGAACGAGAGGGCCTCCAGGAAGTCTTCCTGACGGGTGGAGTCGAGCTTAGAATACAGGATGTCCAGGCTGGCGACGGTGTCTTCATCGGGCTTGAACTGGAAGGCGCCGGTAACGCCCAGACGCTCTTGATAATAGGTCAGACGGCCATAGCGCGGCAGGCGCGGAATGAAGACGCCCGCCTGATTGGCCAGGGCATAGGCCGCGTTGTTCTGAGCCGTGTTGGCCGGGCGCGCGACGCCGGTGGCGCAGGTCGTGGCGGTGGTGCCGTTGGCGGCCGAGTTGGTGGGGTTCTGGGTCGAGAAGCCGATCGGCGAGCAGAAGCCGCCCGAGTTGGTCGAACCCGGAGCCGCAGCCGGGGCCCAGCGCACGGAGCTGAAGCCCTCTTCGATCGAGTCGCGTTCCGAATAGGCGACCGACACCAGGGCGCCGAACATGCCGTCGTTCCAGGTGTTGGACAGCAGCAGGGCGCCACGCGGATTGTAGGTCTCCGACAGGTCATTGTACCCGCCCTGGACCGAGGCCGCGAGGGTGAAGCCGTCATAGTCGAACGGACGCGTCGCCTGCAGGTCGATGGTCGCGCCCAGCGAGCCTTCTTCGGTCTCGGCGGCGGCCGTCTTGCGCACGGTGATCGAGTTGAACAGCTCGGAGGCGAAGACGTTGAAGTCGAAGCCGCGGCCGCGGTTGGCGCCGCCAGAGGAGTCGGAACCGCCCGTGGTGGCCTGGGCCTCCATGCCGTTGATGCGGGTGCGGGTGAAGTCCGAGGACAGGCCGCGAACCGTGATCGAACGGCCTTCGCCGGCGTCGCGGTCGATCGAGACGCCCGGGATGCGCTGGACCGCTTCGGCCAGGTTCAGGTCGGGGAAGTCGGCGATGTCCTCGGCGACGATGGCGTCGACGACGCCGGCTTCGCGGCGCTTGATGCTCAGCGCGGCATCCAGCGAGGCGCGGAAGCCGGTGACGACGATTTCGTCGACCTGGGTCGCGTCGTCATCCTGCGGCGGGGTGGTGGTCTGGGCGGACGCCGACGCGACCCCCAGGGTGAGCGCAATGGCCAGACCCGAAACACCGGCCACAAGCCCATTGCGAAGCGCGCACGGGCGCCCCTGACGATACTGATACATAGTGCCTCCTCCCAAGGAATGTCATGACGTCGGCTTGCCGCCGATCTGTTATCGCCGACCCGGAGCCTTCCCCGTGGCCGATTGACACCGGTATCATTTGCGGACGACAAGCGACCTGACACCGGTATCAATGGCGAGCCTAACCCGATGAAGACCGATCTTGCAACCCGTCTCCTTCAGGCAAGCGTGGCGGCTGGCATTCTCGCCACAGCCGCCGGCTGCGCCACCGCGGCGACGCCTGGACAGGCAGACGCGACCGAAATCGTCGCCTTCCCCGGCGCGCTCGGCGCCGGTCTCATGGCCATTGGCGGGCGCGGCGGTGCGGTTCTGCGCGTCACCAATCTAAACGATTCGGGGCCCGGCAGCCTGCGCGCCGCAGTGGAGACGGACGGTCCGCGCACGGTCGTCTTCGACATCGGCGGGACAATCCGGCTGGCCACGCCGCTGCGCATCCGCGAGCCCCGCCTGACCATCGCCGGCCAGACCGCCCCCGGCGGCGGCATCACCCTGAGGGGCCAGCCCCTGCTGATCTCGGCCGACGACGTGGTGATCCGCTATATCCGCTCACGCCTCGGCGACGAGGAAGGGGTCGAGACGGATGCGGTGACCATCGACCGGGGCGAACGCATCATCCTCGACCACGTCTCGGCCTCCTGGTCGGTGGACGAGACCCTGTCGATCGGCAGCCGCGACCGCGTCATCGACGCCGTCACCGTACAGTGGTCGATCATCGCCGAGAGCCTGAACCTGTCGACCCATTCCAAGGGCGACCACGGCTACGGCTCGCTGGTGCGCGGCAATCGCGGGGCCCGCTTCACCTTCCACCACAATCTGTGGGCCGCCCACCGCGCCCGCATGCCCCGACCCGGCAATTATCTGACGCCTGACATCGACCCAGTCGGCCCGCGTTTCGAGTTCGTCAGCAACGTCTTCTACGACTGGGGTCAGGGTCATGCCGGCTACAACTCCGACAAGGATCCCGCGACGATCTCGACCTATGTCTTCGCCGGCAACGCCTACAGGCGCGGCCCGGATTCGACCGGCGCGGTTATCTTCGAGGAAGAGTCCTCCGTCGCCCACGCCTGGTTCGAGGGCAACAGCATCGACGGCGTCGTCCCCGCCGATCCCTGGGCTCCGGTGACCGGCGACGACACCCCCGGTTACCGTCTGACCGCCCTCCCCGACTGGGCCATGGGCGCGGCCGAAACGGCGGATCAGGCCTGGGCGGCAGTCCTCACCAAGGCCGGCGCCTCCCATGCGCGGGACGCCGTGGACGCCCGCATCGTCGCCGGAGTCGTCGACGGCACGGGCCGGATCATCAACTCCCAGACCGATGTCGGCGGCTGGCCCGATCTCGCTCCCGGAACGCCCTGGACCGACACCGACGCCGACGGCATGCCCGACGCCTGGGAGACCGCCCACGGTCTCGATCCCGCAACCGCCGACGGCGCCGCCGACAGCGACGGCGACGGCTACACCAATCTGGAAGACTGGCTGAACAGCCTCGCGATCTAACCCTTCGCCGGGTCCCCGTCGCGGAACCGCCACTTCATGACCAGCACCCCGCTCGCCATCACCAGCGCCGACGCGTTGGCGACGATGATGGGCCACGCCCCGCTCAGCACGCCGTAGGCGACCCAAAGCACGAAACAGGTCACCGTCAGCGAATAGGTCTTCAGCGACACGGAAGAGGCGTCCCGCTCTTTCCAGATCTTGATCATCTGCGGCGCGAAACTGACGATCGAACAGGCCGCCGCCGCCGTGCCGAAGACATTGGCGAGCAGGTCGCTCACGCCTTGGCCCCGGCGCGCGATCGGGCGACAGGCTTGCGCTCGGCGGCCGGTGTCGCCGCCTTGGGCTGGAGCGCCTCCACGTCTTCGGCGCGAACCGCAGGCTTGCCCTTGATGGGACGAGCCGGCTTGCCGGCATGGACCTCCTGCCCCCGCTTCTCGACCTCTTCCAGAATCTTGTCGAGCTCCCGTTCGGTCAGGTGTTCGATGCCGATGAAGCGTGCGTCGGCCTTCTTCACCGCATAGACCAGCTCGTCCAGCTTGGCCTGCATCGCCGCCCCGTCGCGGTTCTGGGTGTTCTGGATCAGGAACACCATCAGGAAGGTGATGATGGTCGTGCCGGTGTTGATCACCAGCTGCCAGGTCTCGCTGAACTTGAAGATCGGCCCCGACACCGCCCAGACCAGTACGATCCCCACGCAGGCGATGAAGGTCCACGGCTTGCCCGCGATCTTGGCGGTCAGGGTCGCGAAACGAACGAACAGCTTTTCCATGACGGCGAAACTGCGCCGCTTGCGGTCAGGTTCCTAGGTCCAATTGCCAACGTTAGGGCGTCGACGGCGCCACTCTCGCATGCGTCTTCTGCTCGAACGCGTAGCCCAGCGACAGAACTGTCGCGTCCTGCCACTTGCCGGCCATGAAGCTGATCCCAACCGGCATGCCGCGATCCAGTCCCATCGGCACGGTCAGGTGTGGATAGCCGGCGACCGCGGCGAGCGTGCTGGCCGATCCCTGCCCCTCGTCGTCGTCCTCACGATCATTGGTCCAGGCGCGCGAGGTCGTCGGCGAGACCAGGGCCACGACCCGGTTCTCGGCCATCATCCGGTCGATGCCCTCGACGCCGGACAGCCTCAGCGAGGTCTCGCGCGCCGTCACATAGGCCGGGTCTTCCAGCCCGCCGGTCGCCTCGGCCCGCTCGAACAGCTCCTGTCCGAACAGCACGGTCTCGCGCGGTTCGGCGGCGTTGAAGGCGATGACCTCGGCGAGAGTCCGCGTCGGCACCTGTTCCGGGTCCGTCGAGGCCAGATAGGCGTTGAGGTCGACCTTCAGCTCGGTGAGCAGGACCGTCAGCTGCGCCCCGCCGATGGCCCGCATGTCCGGCCCCTCGGCGATCTCGACCAGTTCGGCGCCCGCGTCGCGCATGGCCTGCAGCGACGTCTCGAACGCGGCCTTGGTGTCGTCGGAGAAGTTGTTCGCGAGGGACCGCATCACCCCGATCCGTGCCCCGCGCAGGGAGTTCGCATCCAGCGCCGAGCGGTAATCGACCTTGCGCGCATCGGCCTCGGCCGTAGCCGTATCCAGCGGATCCGATCCGGCGATCACCGTCAAAACCATGGCCGCGTCTTCGACCGTGCGCGCGATGGGACCCGCTGTGTCCTGGCTGTGGCTAATGGGCACGATGTGGGTGCGACTGACCAACCCCACAGTCGGCTTGAAGCCCACGACGCCGTTGACAGAGGCAGGACAGACGATGGAGCCGTTCGTCTCTGTACCGATGGCCGCAGGAGCGAGACCGATCGCGACGGCGACCGCGCTGCCGGAGGACGATCCACATGCCGTTCGAGTCGTGTCATACGGATTGGGCGTCAGGCCGCCGACCGCGCTCCATCCGCTGATCGATCGCGTCGACCGGATGTTGGCCCACTCCGAAAGATTGGTCTTGCCGAGGATAACCGCTCCGGAGGCACGCAGCCTGGCGACCAGAGGCGCATCGCGACCCGGCGCGTTGTTTTGCAGCGCCAGCGACCCGGCTGTCGTCGGCATGTCCGCCGTCTCGATATTGTCCTTCAGCAGGATCGCGACGCCGCCCAAGGGGCCGGTCCGGTCGCCCCAATCGCTGTAGGACGCCGGGTCTGCCAACCTGATCAGACTGTTCCAGCCGTCCGGGGCGCCGGGCCTTCGCGTCTCATCGCGCGCGATGATGAACGGCGTCGCTCGCGTCAGATGCGTGAACAATGAGCCTTCGACTGTGCTCGCCACAGTCACGCGCGAAAACTCCGCTTCATCGGTCGCGCATCCCCCGAGAGAGGCCGTGACCGCGGCGAGGATCAGTCCGCCGACGGCGCCCGCGATCCGATCGTGCGATCGAGGAAGTCGAGATACATGCGCCATTGTTGCAGCTGCCTTTCGTTGCCCCGAACGCCATGCCGCTGCCCCGGATAGAGCATCAGTTCGAACGGAATGGATTTCGCCTGAAGCGCGTCGATGACGCGCGTCGAGTTCTCGAGAATGACGTTGTCGTCCGCCATGCCGTGCATCAGCAGCATCCGGCCGGTCAGGTTATCCAGACGCGGGATGGCGTCGGCCTGAGCGTAGCCTTCGGGATTGTCCTCCGGCGTCGACATGAACCGCTCGGTATAGTGGGTGTCGTAGAGGCTCCAGTCGCTGGGCGGAGCCCCGACCGCGGCCGAGGCCAGCCCCATCGCCGGCTCAGTGATGGCCCTCAGGCTCATGAATCCGCCATAGGACCAGCCCATCATGGCGATGCGGCTGTCGTCGACGTAGGGCAGCGATCTCAGGTAGTTGGCGGCCAACACCTGATCCTCGATCTCAATCACGCCCATCTGGCGGTAGATCGAATGCCGATAGGCGGCGGAGCGGTCGCCCTCGCCGCGATTGTCGAGGCGGAAGACGATGTATCCCGCCTCGGTCAACAGTTGATTGGTAGTCGATTGCCAGCTGCGTTTGACGCCTGCGCCGGTGCTGGGACCGCCATAGACCTGCATCACGACGGGATAGGTTTTGGTCGGATCGAAGTCGGGCGGCGTCTGCATCCGCCACATCAGGGTCTCGCCGTGGCTCTCCAGCGTGCCGAACTCCGGCTCCTGCATCCGCGACACGAAGGGGAAGAACGGATGCCCTTCTGCCAGCCGGTTCTCCTCGATCCAGCGCACCCGCGTGCCGTCGATCCGGTACAAGGCCGACTGCGGCGGCGTCGCCGGATCGGAATAGTCTCCGACATAGGCCGTCGCCGTCCGGTTGACCGAGGCGCTCCACCAGCCGCCGGCCGGGGTGATCGCGACCGGCGTCACGGCCCGGTTCATGCTGGCGCGGAACAGCTGCTGCTCGATCGGCAGTTCGCGCCCGTTGCGCATCGAAGCGGTGAAGAAGACCTCGCCCGTCCGCTCGTTGACGCCGTTCAGCGCCTTGACCGGCCACTCGCCCGAAGTGATCGCGCGAATCTTCGTGCCGTCGGCGTCGTACAGATACAGGTGCCGCCAGCCCGTACTTTCGTCCGACCAGATGAAGCGGCCGTCGCTCAGCGCCTTGAAGTCGTCCGTCAGATCGACCCAGGCGTCCGAGGTCTGGGTCGCGATCACCTGGGACGCGCCCGTCGCCGGATCGACGCGCAGCAGGTCCAGCGTCTGCTGGTCCCGCGACTCGCGCTGGACGTAGAGGATTTTTCCGTCCGCCGACCAGTTCACCCGACCCAAATAGATGTCGGTGTTGGTCCCCAGATCGACCTTGACCCGGCGCCCGGCCGCAAGGTCCTGCACATACAGTTCGACGATGGCGTTGGGCCGGCCCGCGCGCGGATAGCGCTGCTCGACCACGCTCGCGCCGCCGCCGGTGATGTCGAGGCGCGGGATGATGTCGACGGGCGTCTCATCGGTCCGCTGCAGGGCGATGAATTTCTCGTCCGGGCTCCACCAGTAGCCGGTGTCGCGGTCCATCTCCTCCTGGGCGATGAACTCCGCCGTGCCCCAGGTGATCAGACCGTCGCCGTCCGTCGTGATGGCCTGCTCGTCGCCCGAGGCCAGATTCATGACCACCAGATCCTGGTCGCGCACGAAGGAGACATAGTTGCCCTCGGGGCTGACCTTGGCGTCGATCTCGTCGGCCTCGGTCTCCGTCAGGCGGCGGATTTCTCCCCCCTCTCGGCTGGCCAGGAAGATGTCGCCTTCCAGCGGCGCGAGGATGTAGCGCCCCTGTTCGTCCCACGAATATTCGACCACGCCGCGCTGCGAGATCCGCATCCGCTCGCGCCGCGCCTTCTCGGCCTCCGACAGCTCGCCGGCGTCGGGAACCAGGGCCCGCGCGTCGATAAGCTTGAACGGTTCGCCCGCTCCCGTCGGCGCCGCCCACAGGTCCAGCACGGAGACATCGTCCTCGCGCGCTCTCAGGAAGGCGACCAGTTCGCCGTCGGGGGACAGGCTGACCCCTTGGGCCACCGGGCCGTTCAGGCTGGGGTTGGCGAAGACCCGCTCCGGCGTGAGCACGGCGGGGTTTGCTTGAGCGAAGGCCGAACCGGCCGTCAGGGCGAAGACGGAAGCAAGAAGAACTGTGCGCATGGGCGCGGACGCTAGTCGCAGAAATCGGCCGCGTCACGCCCCTTGCTTTCCTCTCCCGGTGGGAGAGGGCTTGAGCGCCCGAGAGCGTCAGCGATCGGTCTTGCGCGAAAGGGTGAGGGTTGGGTGCAGGCCGGTGAGGAGCGACCCTCACCCTTTCGGTTTGCGGATCGCTTCGCTCTCCGAACCTCAAGCCCTCCCCCATTGGGAGAGGGAGACATTGCGGCGCCTTTCTTCCCTTCGCCCGTCCGCCTAGAAGACCCGCAATGACCGACGCCGCCCTCTCCCCGCCGCCGCCCAAGCCATCGGCCTTCCACGAGCTCGAGGTTCAGTGGGTCCATCGCTGGACCGACCAGCTGTTCAGCTTCCGCGTGGCCCGCCCCGAGGACTTCCGCTTCCGTTCGGGCGAGTTCGTCATGATCGGCCTGCCCGGCGCCGATGGCGGCAAGCCCGTCCTGCGCGCCTACTCCATCGCCAGCCCCAGCTGGGACGAGGAGCTGGAGTTTCTCTCCATCGCCGTGCCCGACGGTCCCCTGACCTCGCGTCTGGTGAATATCAAGGCCGGCGACACCGTGCTGATGGGCAAGAAGCCGACCGGCACCCTGGTGCTGGACGCCCTGACCGGCGGCCAGACCCTGTGGCTGATCGGGACCGGCACGGGTCTGGCGCCCTGGCTCAGCGTCGCCCGCGATCCCGACACCTACAGCCGCTTCGGCCGCGTCATCGTCTGCCACACGGTGCGTAACGTGGCCGACCTCAGCTACCGCGACTTCCTCACCTCGGGCATCCATGAGGATCCCCTGATCGGCGATGAGGCGAAGACCCAGCTGACCTACTATCCGACAGTGACCCGCGAGGACTTCGAGACGCCGGGCCGCATCACCGACCGCATCTCGTCCGGCGCCGTCTTCACAGACCTCGGCCTGCCGCACGGCTTCTCGCCCGACCGCGACCGGGTCATGCTGTGCGGCTCCATGGCCATGATCAAGGAGACCGCGGAACTCCTCGAAGGCTTCGGCATGAAGGAGGGCTCCAATGCCGAGCCCGGCGACTACGTTCTGGAGCGCGCCTTTGTCGGCTGAAAACCACCCCCGGATCGTCGCCGTGGACGCCCGCGTCGATCCCGCCGCCTGCCAGTCGATGGCCGAGGTCCGCCAGGGCGTCGACGCGCTCGACCGCGCCCTTGTCGCCCTGCTGGCCGAGCGCCAGCGCTACATGGACGCCGCCGCCCGCATCAAGCCGAACCGCGACGCGGTCCACGACGACGCCCGGATCGAGGATGTCGTCTCGAAAGTGCTCGCCAGCGCCGACGCTCATCACCTGTCGCGGGACATCGCCGAGCCGGTCTGGCGCCTGCTGATCGACCGCTGCATCGCCCACGAGTTCGGCGTCTACGACCGCACGCGCAGCTGAAGGAGCTGGTCATGCCTCTCGCCTATGAGATCCACGAGATCGTCGTCTCCGACCCGGAGGCCTATGCCGAATACGCGAAACTCGCCGGGCCGACGGTCGCGGCCCACGGCGGCCGCTATATCGTGCGCGGCGGCGCCGGCTCGGCCATCGTCGGAGAACCGCCTGCCGCACGCGTCGTCGTCCTTGAGTTCCCCGACCGGGAAACCGCCATCGGCTGGCGCGCCTCGCCGGAGTACCAGGCCGCGCTGAAGATCCGGGAGGCCGCCTCGACCTCGCGCGTCTATCTGGTCGACGGCTTCGTTCCCTAACCCTTCAGCGACCTCAGCATGAGTTCGTGCCGCCAGGCCGCGACGTCGGCCAAGGCCTGATCCAGCGCGTCTCTGACGTGATCCAGCTTCGCCGGCGCCACGTCCTTCTCCGCCGCCTCGGCGTCGGCGCAGACCTCGGCCAGCGCCCCGGCCCCGATCCCCGCCGCCGCGCCCCGGATCGTATGCACGGCGTCACGCCAGCCCTCGATCCGGGCGTCCAGCATCTGCGACCACATCTCGGCCTGCTGCACAAACAGGCCGAGGACCTCCTCCGCGACCCCGTCGTCGCCGCCCGTCGTCCGGTCCAGGACCGAGAAGTCGACGGCGCCCGAAAGGTCGCGGCGGGACATCAGGCGGCCTGGTCCGGGTTCCTGGCCAGACGCGCGTTCCGCGACGACCAGAGGAAGTAGACGACCAGCCCGCCGAGGTTCCAGTACAGGAAGTACAGCTGGGTCCGGGTCTGCAGGCTGAAGAAGAAAACGACGCAGCCGACGATGGTGATCGCCCCGACCAGCCACCAAAGCGGGGCCTTGAACATCCGCACCCGGTTCGGGTCACGCAGGCGCAGAACGATCAGGCTGACACCCACCGCCGCGAAGGCCGCGAGCGTCCCGGCGTTGGCCAGCGAGGCCAGCTCGTCCAGTCGCATCACACCGGCCAGCGCCGCCACAACGATGGCGGTGAACACCGTCACCACCGCCGGCACGCCGCGCGACGAGATCTTGGCCAGCGACGTCGGCAACAGCCCGTCCCGCGCCATGCCCAGGAAGATGCGGCTTTGGCCGAACAGGAAGGCCAGCAGAACGGTCGGCAGGGCGATGACGGCGCTCGCCGCGATCCACTGCGCCGCCGTCCCCTGCCCCATCTCGCGCAGGATCAGGGCAAGCGGCTCCGGGCTGGCCGCGAAGCTCTCGACCGGCCGCGCGCCGATCGCAGCGGCCGCCACGACCAGATACAGGACCGTGCAGATCAGCATCGAGCCGACAATGCCGATGGCCAGGTCGCGCTCGGGCTTCTTGGTTTCTTCTGCCGCCGTCGAGATGGCGTCGAAGCCGTAGAAGGCGAAGAAGATGATCGCCGCCGCCGCCATCACGCCCGTCTGCACGACCGGCTGTCCGGTGATCAGTTCCTGGAACGGCAGGGTCGGCGCTCCGAAGCCGTTGGGCATGAAGGGCGTGAAGTTGGCCGCATCGAAGGCCGGCAGGGCGATGGCCACGAAGGCGATCAGGGCCAAGACCTTGATCACCACCAGCACCGCGTTCAGCGTCGCGCTCTCCTTCGTGCCGAGCAGCAGCAGACCGGTCACCACGCCGATGATCGCAACGGCCGGCAGGTTGACCAACCCGCCTGCGACATGGGGTCCCACCGTCAGAGCGGTCGGCAGGTCGATGCCCAGCCCGGTCAGGAAGCCGACCGCATAGCCCGACCACCCGACGGCCACGGCCGAGACGACCAGCGAATACTCGAGAATAAGGCTCCAGCCCACGATCCACGCGATCAGTTCGCCCAGCACGGCGTAGGAATAGGCATAGGCGCTGCCTGCCTGCGGCATCATGGTCGACAGCTCGGCATAGGCGAGGGCCGCACAGGCGCAGACCAGTCCGGCCAAACCGAAGCTGATCATCACCGCCGGTCCCGCCAGCCCGGCGCCGACGCCGATCAGGGTCAGGATGCCCGTCCCCACGATAGCCCCGACGCCCAGCGCCAACAGGTGCGGCCAGCTCAGGGTCGCCTTCAGCCGTGGTCCGTCCGATGCCTGATGCATCGCGTCGATCGACTTGCGCCGGTTCCAGAAGGCCATTCGCTCTACTCCCCCGATGGCCCTTTCCGGACCGATTCCGCCGGGATGCTAGACCGCCCTGCGGCGATCCGAAACACCGCGCGGAAAAGCCTTGCATCCCGTGGCCGATGTCTCTATTTCCGCCCCCTTCGCGGGACGTCGACGACGACCGCGCGACGGATGGTACGGGTGATTAGCTCAGTTGGTAGAGCAGCTGACTCTTAATCAGCGGGTCGTAGGTTCGAACCCTACATCACCCACCATTGTCCAATATATTGAAATCGAAGAGGTGTTCGGCCGACACTAGGCGGAACATTAGGACATCCAAGACCACTGTTTTGCATTCCGTTTTGCAGTTTCGTTCTCGTTTCGAGCTTCGCGATTACTGAAACTGCGAGCTGGTGATCGCATCGAAGGTAGTGGGCATCGAGGACCGCGCCGACGTCGCGAAGGCTATGACCGGTGATGGTCGCGATTTCCGCCTCGGTGCACCCCGCGAGGCCCCGACGATGCTAAGGTAGCGCAATAGCTGGCAAATCCAGCCAAGCGCGACCAACCCATCAGGGATGGCAAGCGAGATCGATGCAAGATCCTGGCGGGATTGTCAGTCGATACGATATATCTGACGCCAGATGGCGAAACGATCGTCGGGGGACACTTCGAGGCCGCCGAACGCGCTTTCTTCATCCGCGTTGGATCGACGGGCTTCAGCGAGTCGTTGACGTGCCGTGCCGTGCCGTGCCGTGCGAAAGCAATGGCATGCTCATTTTCCGTACGTTGGAAAACCGCGACATCGAAATCCCGTGAACCTCGGTCACGCAGATACTATTTCCGTGGGCGAGACTTTGAAGCGCTGAAAGTGCTGCAGTGTCTCAGTGCGGTTGTACCGATCCACACTATTGGCGTTTGCAGCCCGCAGGGCCTCAGGCGGTTAGCAATTCCCAGTCGAGTTGTGTTCGCATTGGGTGGGGAACGTATTTTTCCAGCCAAGCTCACATCTGTAGGAGTATGCCGCTCGCTTCCGGGAGCACATGGTAGAGTCTTGTCCGTCCCTCGCAATGATGGGCCATCCTCGTCGACGGCCTTTGCCCGGACAGCAAAAAGCCCCTCAGGGGATATCTGAGGGGCTTCTGTATCTTGGGTGCGGGAGCAGGATTTGAACCTGCGACCTTCAGGTTATGAGCCTGACGAGCTACCGGGCTGCTCCATCCCGCGGCAAGAGCGGCTTTGTGAAGGAAGATGTTCGAGAAGACATACAATCCGATATCCGCTTGGTAGACCCGGCGGCGACCTACTCTCCCATGCCTTGAGACATAGTACCATTGGCTCTGGAGGGCTTAACGACCGAGTTCGGGATGGGATCGGGTGGGGAACCTCCGACATAACCACCAGGTCAACCAAGCGGATATCAGATTGTATGAGAAGACATTGTCGTATTCGAAAAATCGAATGAGTTTTGCTGAGAAACGATCAAGCCGATCGGATTATTAGTACCAGTAAGCTTCACGCGTCGCCGCGCTTCCACACCTGGCCTATCAACGTGGTAGTCTTCCACGATCCTCAGCGAAGCCTTGTTTTGAGGTTAGTTTCCCGCTTAGATGCTTTCAGCGGTTATCTATTCCATACTTAGCTACCCTGCTGCACAACTGGCGTCATGACAGGTCCACCAGAGGTATGTCCATCCCGGTCCTCTCGTACTAGGGACAGATCCTCTCAAGCTTCGAACACCCACGGCAGATAGGGACCAAACTGTCTCACGACGTTCTGAACCCAGCTCACGTACCACTTTAATCGGCGAACAGCCGAACCCTTGGGACCTGCTCCAGCCCCAGGATGTGATGAGCCGACATCGAGGTGCCAAACTTTGCCGTCGATATGGACTCTTGGGCAAAATCAGCCTGTTATCCCTAGAGTACCTTTTATCCGTTGAGCGATGGCCCTTCCACGCGGGACCACCGGATCACTATGGCCGACTTTCGTCTCTGCTCGACTTGTCAGTCTCGCAGTCAGGCGGGCTTATGCCATTGCACTCGACGACCGATTTCCGACCGGTCTGAGCCCACCATCGCGCGCCTCCGTTACACTTTAGGAGGCGACCGCCCCAGTCAAACTACCCACCACGCCATGTCCCGGGACCGGATAACGGCCCTCGGTTAGACGTCAACGACAGTAAGGGTGGTATTTCAAGGATGGCTCCACCAGAGCTGGCGCCCCGGTTTCATAGCCTCCCACCTATCCTACACATACGGTCGCTAACGCCAAGGCGAAGCTATAGTAAAGGTTCATAGGGTCTTTCCGTCTGACCGCGGGAACCCCGCATCTTCACGGGGAATTCAATTTCACTGAGCCTGTGCTGGAGACAGTGGGGAAGTCGTTACGCCATTCGTGCAGGTCGGAACTTACCCGACAAGGAATTTCGCTACCTTAGGACCGTTATAGTTACGGCCGCCGTTTACCTGGGCTTCAGTTCGTCGCTTTCACAACTCCCTTTAACCTTCAGGCACCGGGCAGGCGTCAGACCCTATACGTCGCATTGCTGCTTCGCAGAGCCCTGTGTTTTTGCTAAACAGTCGCTACCCCCTGGCTTGTGCCACTCTGCAAAGGTTGCCCTAAGCAGAGTCACGCTTATTCCGAAGTTACGCGTGCAATTTGCCGAGTTCCTTCAGCACAGTTCTCTCAAGCGCCTTGGTATGCTCTACCTGACCACCTGTGTCGGTTTCGGGTACGGTCTCTGCCAGAGTTATTTCCAGGGACAACTTCCCTGCCAGGACAATCCAATAAGCCCTGACAAGTTGCGCCATCCGTCACTTCTGGCTGGTGCAGGAATATTTACCTGCTTCCCATCGACTACGCTTTTCAGCCTCGCCTTAGGGGCCGACTAACCCTGCGCAGATTAGCTTTACGCAGGAACCCTTGGTCTTTCGGCGGGAGTGTCTCTCACACTCCTTATCGTTACTCATGTCAGCATTCTCACTTCCGATACCTCCAGCCAGGCTCACGCCTGACCTTCACCGGCTTACGGAACGCTCCGCTACCGCTCACTTACGTGAACCCATATCTTCGGCGACTGGCTTGAGCCCCGTTACATTTTCCGCGCAGGATCGCTTGATCAGTGAGCTGTTACGCTTTCTTTAAAGGATGGCTGCTTCTAAGCCAACCTCCTGATTGTCAAAGCAATCCCACATCGTTTCCCACTTAGCCAGTACTTGGGGGCCTTAGATGATGGTTAGGGTTGTTTCCCTTTTCACGACGGACGTTAGCACCCGCCGTGTGTCTGCCCGATAGTTCTCTCAGGTATTCGGAGTTTGGTTAGTATTGGTACCGCTCGCGCAGCCCGCAACCATCCAGTGCTCTACCCCCTGAGGAATTCGTCGGACGCTCTACCTAAATAGATTTCGCGGAGAACCAGCTATGTCTAGGTTTGATTGGCCTTTCACCCCTATCCACAAGTCATCCCAGAATTTTTCAACATTCACGGGTTCGGACCTCCAGTAAGTGTTACCTTACCTTCATCCTGCTCATGGATAGATCACCTAGTTTCGGGTCGTCATACGTCGAACTTAGCGCCCTGTTCAGACTCGCTTTCGCTGCGCCTACACCTAACGGCTTAAGCTTGCTCGACACATGAAGTCGCTGACCCATTATACAAAAGGTACGCCGTCACCCCGCTTGGGGGCTCCGACTGCTTGTAGGCTTCCGATTTCAGGATCTGTTTCACTCCCCTTGTCGGGGTGCTTTTCACCTTTCCCTCACGGTACTTGTTCACTATCGGTCGTAGAGGAGTACTTAGGCTTGGAGGGTGGTCCCCCCATGTTCAGACAGGATTTCACGTGTCCCGCCCTACTCGAGTCTCTTGCTATTTGACGCCTACGGGGCTTTCACCCGCTATGGCCGACCTTTCCAGATCGTTCGGCTTTATATCACAAGAGCACTGGCCTGGTCCCGGTTCGCTCGCCACTACTACGGGAGTCTCGGTTGATGTCCTTTCCTCCGGGTACTGAGATGTTTCAGTTCCCCGGGTTTGCTTAATGAACCCTATGTATTCAGGTCATTATACCTTTGAACAATCCGCCAATCCTTGCCCTCCACACTCCAGAAGGAATGGGGGAGAACAAAGTTGGAAGACTGTAAAGGTGGGTTTCCCCATTCGGAAATAACCGGATCAAAGGGTGCTAGCGCCTCCCCGGTTCTTATCGCAGCTTGCCACGTCCTTCATCGCCTCTCTACGCCAAGGCATCCGTCAGAAGCCCTTCAACGCTTGATCGTTTCTCAGCAAAACTCATGCAGGGATGATCCAGCCGACTGGAAAGAAATGCCGGCGGGTCCCTGCCTGATTTTTGTCAGACAATGTCTTCTCTCGAACAGGTCCTCAAAGCCTATGAGGGGCCGGACCAATTCTTCCTTCACAATATCAATGCTTCAGCGCCGAAGCGGCTGAAGCAATCTCTGTACGATCTGCGGTACCTGGTGGAGCCAGACGGAGTCGAACCGACGACATCCTGCTTGCAAAGCAGGCGCTCTACCAACTGAGCTATGGCCCCATTCCAACAGGAACAGTGCGAAGCTCAGGAGAGCTTGTCGGTACGCGTCGTAGGCTAAGGTCCAGCCTGGGCTGGTAGGCCCGGGCAGACTCGAACTGCCGACCTCACGCTTATCAGGCGTGCGCTCTAACCAGGCTGAGCTACGGGCCTATGGCCGCACGACAGCCGGTCCATAAGACCAGGCTCGCGATCGCATGCCTCACAAGATCAGACCGAATGTCTGACGCCGCGAGGCATGAAATAGGAAAGAGAAACGGAGACGGCGGCATCCCGCAGTTTATTGGAGCGTCAATAATGAACCTCGTGAGAGCTTCACTGGAGACGCATCCTTAGAAAGGAGGTGATCCAGCCGCAGGTTCCCCTACGGCTACCTTGTTACGACTTCACCCCAGTCGCTGACCCTACCGTGGTCGACTGCCTCCTTGCGGTTAGCGCATCGCCTTCGGGTAGAACCAACTCCCATGGTGTGACGGGCGGTGTGTACAAGGCCCGGGAACGTATTCACCGCGGCATGCTGATCCGCGATTACTAGCGATTCCAACTTCATGCCCTCGAGTTGCAGAGGACAATCCGAACTGAGACGACTTTTAAGGATTAACCCTCTGTAGTCGCCATTGTAGCACGTGTGTAGCCCACCCTGTAAGGGCCATGAGGACTTGACGTCATCCCCACCTTCCTCCGGCTTAGCACCGGCAGTCCCATTAGAGTTCCCAACTAAATGATGGCAACTAATGGCGAGGGTTGCGCTCGTTGCGGGACTTAACCCAACATCTCACGACACGAGCTGACGACAGCCATGCAGCACCTGTGTCCTAGTCTCCGAAGAGAAAGCCAGATCTCTCTGGCGGTCCAGGCATGTCAAAAGGTGGTAAGGTTCTGCGCGTTGCTTCGAATTAAACCACATGCTCCACCGCTTGTGCGGGCCCCCGTCAATTCCTTTGAGTTTTAATCTTGCGACCGTACTCCCCAGGCGGATTGCTTAATGCGTTAGCTGCGTCACCGAGATGTAAACATCCCGACAACTAGCAATCATCGTTTACGGCGTGGACTACCAGGGTATCTAATCCTGTTTGCTCCCCACGCTTTCGAGCCTCAGCGTCAGTAATGAGCCAGTATGTCGCCTTCGCCACTGGTGTTCTTCCGAATATCTACGAATTTCACCTCTACACTCGGAGTTCCACATACCTCTCTCACACTCAAGACATCCAGTATCAAAGGCAGTTCCAGAGTTGAGCTCTGGGATTTCACCCCTGACTTAAATGTCCGCCTACGCTCCCTTTACGCCCAGTAATTCCGAGCAACGCTAGCCCCCTTCGTATTACCGCGGCTGCTGGCACGAAGTTAGCCGGGGCTTCTTCTCCGGGTACCGTCATTATCGTCCCCGGTGAAAGAATTTTACAATCCTAAGACCTTCATCATTCACGCGGCATGGCTGCGTCAGGCTTTCGCCCATTGCGCAAGATTCCCCACTGCTGCCTCCCGTAGGAGTTTGGGCCGTGTCTCAGTCCCAATGTGGCTGGTCATCCTCTCAGACCAGCTACTGATCGTAGCCTTGGTGAGCCTTTACCTCACCAACTAGCTAATCAGACGCGGGCCGCTCTAATGGCGATAAATCTTTCCCCCGAAGGGCACATTCGGCATTACCACCCGTTTCCAGGAGCTATTCCGAACCAAAAGGCACGTTCCCACGTGTTACTCACCCGTCCGCCACTAACCCCGAAAGGTCCGTTCGACTTGCATGTGTTAGGCCTGCCGCCAGCGTTCGCTCTGAGCCAGGATCAAACTCTCAGGTTGAGTTGACTATCTGACCTAAGCATCCCCGGTCCGTAAACCGGTTGGCATAAGTTCTACGTATTCTTGACGAGAACCACTTCGATCGACCCGAAGGCCAACCGACATGGTTGTATCTTTCAAAAAGACCGCAGAGTGTCAGTATCGTCGTAATGACCATCACTGGCCATCGCTAGGACACCGCCGCCTGCGTTTCTCTTTCCAAATCTACAATGTCAAAGACCGTACCGGCTCGGCCGGGGCTCACTGTTTAACGCCGGTGGCCGGCGGAGGCGGGGATTTAGGCGGGGCCGACGTTTGGGTCAAGCGGGCATTTCGTGTTCGACGGAAAAAGTTTCGGAGACCTGTGAAACTCGGGTGGCAACCCTGGTTCTGAGCCTGACGGGCCTTGCCGCCGTTAGGCAGATCCCGGCATCGGCCGAAGTCCACGCTGCTCGGCCGTGATCGCCTCCGCGCCGTTCGTGGCCTCGCCGACGATCCATGTCTTTTTCAGCGCGACGACGGAGGCGACGCATTCGCGCAGCACGGCCGACGGCCCGGCCTTGTTCGGCATGAGCATCGTGGGTGTGGTCGACAGGGTTCTGTTCATTGGGTTCGAGTTCACCCTCCATCCGCCGGTCAGGGGGTTCGAACCCTGAATCACCCACCATCGTCCCCTTTCAGATCACGACAGAGTCGCGGCGCGCGGATCGATAGGCGCGGGGCGTTTGTCCGACCTGATCCTTGAAAGCCCGATTGAACGGCCCGACCGACCCGAACCCGCAGTCGAAGGCGATCTGAAGGATCGAGGCGTCGTCCTCGACATCGGCCAGCCGCGCCTTCGCCCGCTCGACCCTGTGATGGTTGATCAGCCGGTTGAAGTTCGGGAACCCCGTCGCCGCGCCGATACATTGCGACACGCGGTACTCCGGCTCGCCCAGCCGCGCGGCGACGTCGCCGATCCTCAGGTCGGGATCGCTGTCGATCGCCTCATCCCTGAGCAGCCGCATCAGTCGCTCGGCCAGACGCACGTCCTCGGCCGTTGCGGCACGACGCACCTGCGCCGGCTCTGTCTGCGGATGGCGCAGGCGGAACCAGACCGCCGCCATCGCCGCGCCCAGCCCCACGACGGCCGAGCCGCCCTTGATCAGGTCGTCGCGCAGCACATCCTGCGGACTGCCGCTCGACGCCCACAGGCCCAGGACGGAGGCCGCGACCAGCACGGCGTAGACGCCGAGGAAGGCGAGACGAAACCGTTTCTCCCCGCCCGGCATGTCGCGCCGATAACGGTTGAACGGCTCGACGAAGGTCAGCAGCAACGCTGCCGAGCCGGCGATCGCATAGATATTGTCGGACACCCGCGACGCCACGCCGCCCTCGGGCGCCAGCACCGCCAATGCGCCACTCACCGCCACGGTCAGCCCCACGATGCGGGGCCACCAGGCGTCGCGAGGCGCGGGATCGAACAGGGCCCGGGTCAGCAGCCAGGCCCAGCCGCAGGCTCCCACTCCGATGGCCTGGAACGCCGTCCCCACCGCACCGTGCAGCAGACGCGCAAGTATGAAGCTGAGGAAGGAGAACGCCGCGATGGCCGCATAGGCGCGCAGCCGGGCCGGCGGCCTGAACCGGGCCAGGTCGGCGATCGAACTGGAGCCTGTGGTCGTGGACATCGCGTCCTCCCCGGACCCGTTTCATGACCGGGCCATGCGCCCGAAACAAGAACTTCTGGCCGAATTCCAAATCGGCGAGACGACGCCTCCGCCCGCCCCGCATCCCTGCCGACGAGCTCAAGTTCGAGATCCGTCGGGAGATCCCATGTCGACTATCGCCCCACCCTCGCCCGCAACCGGCGCCGCTGCGAAGGCGCTGCGCTGGGCCGGCCTTCTGTGGTTCCTGATCGCCGCCGTCGGCCAGACGGCCTTTATCGGCTTCATCGTCGCCTACTACGGCGTGCGCACCGCGACCGGGAATTTCGCCGGCTGGAACGACAAGCCCCTGATCGACGGCTACATCGCCGGTGACGACGCCGGAAACATCATCTTTGCCGCCCACGTCCTGCTCGCCGCCGTGGTGACGCTGGGCGGACTGATGCAGTTGATCCCCGCCGTCCGTCGCCGGTTGCCCGGCCTCCACCGCTGGACCGGCCGGATCTTCCTCGTCATCGCGATCTTCATGGCGCTGAGCGGCGTCTGGCTGGCCCTCGTCAGGGGGACCTATCTCTCGACGATCTCCAACGTCGCCATCCTTGGCAACGCCGCCCTGATCCTGATCTTCGCCGCCCTCGCCTGGCGCGCCGCCGTCGGGCGCCGGTTCGAACAGCACCGGACGTGGGCCATGCGCACTTTCATGGTTGTGAGCGGCGTCTGGTTCCTGCGTGTCGG
Source organism: Brevundimonas sp. (assembly GCF_965278935.1). GTDB lineage: Bacteria > Pseudomonadota > Alphaproteobacteria > Caulobacterales > Caulobacteraceae > Brevundimonas. The sequence continues at coordinate 2,651,422 of NZ_OZ257124.1, forward strand.
CCTGATGGGCTGGGTCGTCCTCAACCGGGGCCCGGCCGGCCTCACCGCCGACATGAGCGGTCCCGTCGACAGCGTGATGACCTTCGGCAGCTACCTGATCCCGCTCGCCGTGCTGGAATTGTATTTCGCCGCCCGGCGCAGTCCCGGCGTCGCGTTGAAGATCCTCGCCACTTTCGTGGTCGTGGTGGCCGCCGCCTATACGGCGCTCGGCGTCTTCGGCACCGTCGCCTTCATGTGGGGCCCCTACCTCTAGTCGACCGCCACCGTCCGCCGCCTCAGCGCGCCGTAACATTCGCAGGCGGCGTGCTCGAGGACGTCGCGGCTGGCGATTCTCACGACGCCGCGCGAGGCCTTGATGCCGCCGAGCTTGCCCAGTTCCTGCCAGGACGCGTTCACGGTCGTCCGACGCACGCTCATGGTCGTTGCCAGGTCGTCCTGCGTCAGTTGGAAGGAATCGCTGCCCGTCCTGTCCTGAATGGTCAGCAGCCACCGCGCCAGTCGCGGCGTCACCGTATGCACGGCGTTGCAGACCGCGTTCTGCGCGGCTTCGACCTGGTTGTTGTGCGTCAGCCGCATCAGCACCCGCAACAGCAGGGGGCTCTCCAGCACGCGCCGCCGCAGCGCATCGGCCGGCAGCGCCCAGGCGTCGCCAGCAATCTGAACCTCGACGTCCCAGCCGCAGGGTTCATCGGCCAGGAATGCCGCCAGCCCCGTCACCCCTTCGCGACCCACATTGGTCGCCATCCCGGAGCGTCCGTCCTCGAACCGGATGACATTGGCCAGGTCCGCCGTGACCGGCATGTAGACGATCCTCACCTCGTCGCCCGCCCGCGTGACCACGTCGCCTTGTGGCAGGTGGCGCAGGGTCAGGTGCGCACGCAACGCCGCCTTGTCCTCGGCCGCCATCGCCGCCCACAGGCGGTTGTCGTCCGGATCCCCTCCAAAGGTCGCCATCAGAACCGCCGCCCCTGCGCAGTGACGCTGTAGACCTGTCCGTCGTCGGCGTCGGTCACCATCACCTCGTAGTCGCCGCCGCCCATCAGCGCGTCCCGCTTGGACGGGATGGTCTCGGCGAACACTTCAAGCGCGACCGCACACGCCGCGTCATTGTCGGCCAACTCTTCCCCATCCTCGTCCCTCACGACATCGCCGTTGCTGAGGCGAAAGAAGTATCGGGGCATGGCGGTCTCCGTCGGCGCGCTCAGTCAGCAGGACGGAAAGCCCAGCCATCGCCGACGGTTCCCCCTCGCTCAGCCCGATCCGCGCGCGGCGGAGGCCAGAGGCTGCCGCAGGACGCACGATCGTGCCTGACATGAGCCGGGGTTTGTCCGCCTCAATCCCCGCCGTGCCCGTGGCCTTCGGCGTCGGTGGCGCCGACGGCGAAGCCCTGGTCGCTCTCGTTCTCGAACCAGAAGGGAGCCCTCGGACGCTGACGCAGGCCGACCTCATCCATGTGAGTGTCGTAGAGGCGGCCGTTGGCCAGGGTATAGCGGATCGAGGTCGTGTTGCGGATGTTCTCCAGCGGATTGGAGTCCAGCACCACCAGATCGGCCAGCTTGCCGACCTCCAGCGAACCGACGTCACGATCGAGCCCCAGCGCCCGGGCGCCGTTCAGCGTCGCGGCCCTCAGCGCCTCCATCGGCGTGAAACCACCCTGTTGCAGCATCCACATTTCCCAGTGGGCGCCCAGACCTTCGCGCTGGCCGTGGGCGCCGATCTCGACGACGACGCCGAGGTCGTTCAGCGCCTTGGCCTGTTCGGCGATCTGGATGTGGTTCCACTCGTTGGCCGGCTGGGTCACCGGGCGACGCGCGCGGGCGTCCAGCAGGCGGCGCGGGACATACTGGGTCAGGATCGGATGGTTCCAGACCTCGCTCTCCTGGTACCAGTAGTTTTCGCCCGACGACCCGCCGTAGGCCACCACCAGGGTCGGATTGTAGGCCGTGTCCGATTGACGCCACAGGTCGTGAACGTCGTCGTACATCCGGGCCACCGGGATCGAGTGCTCGACCGTGGTATGGCCGTCCACGATCATCGTCATGTTGTGCTGATAGAGGGACCCACCCTCCGGCACGACGTTCATGTGCAGCTGGCGCGCGGCCTCGATGATCTGCTGGCGCTGGTCGCGGCGCGGCTGGTTGTAGCTCTTGACGCTCCAGGCCCCGACCGCCTGCTGACGCCTCAGCACCGACAGGGCGTCGTCCAGATCGTTGACCACCGCCGTGAACGGGGTCGCCGCTCCGTACAGGATCGTCCCGGTGGAGAAGATGCGCGGCGCCACCACGCGACCGGCGCGGGCCAGTTCCGAGTGGGCGAAGATCTCCGACGTGTCGTTCGACGGATCGTGAATCGTGGTCACGCCGAAGGCCAGCGCGGCGTAATCGACCCAGCTCTGCTGCGGGATGATCTCGTCCGACCCCATGGAGCCGTGCCAGTGGGCGTCGACGATGCCGGGGATGATGGTCTTTCCGGCGACGTCCACGACGACGGCGCCGGCCGGAACCGTGACCTCGCTGCGCGGACCGATCGCCTCGATCCGGTTGCCGTTGGTGACGATGACCCCGTCCTCGATGACGCGGTCGCCGTTCATGGTGACGATGCGCGCGCCGGTCAGGGCCAGACGTCCCTCGGGACGGTCGGCGGCCTGCTGGAAGCCGAGGTTGATCCCCGTTTCCGGCGGCTTGGGTAGTTCGGACGGTGCGCCCTCGACGAAGGCGAAGCCCTGGTTCAGGTCGCGGCTGAACAGCTGCGGTCCCAAGGACCAGCTCAGGCTGCTCGAGTCGCCTGACCAGGTCAGCCAGTCGCCTGCGTCGCGCGTAAACCGCGTCTGCGGCAGGGCCTTGCCGTCGGACGACAGGGTCACCGGCCGCCCGGTCCGCGTGAACGACGCCACGAAGGCGTTGAAGCGCTCTGTCCAGGCGATCCAGTGCTCGTCCGGCGACAGCACATAGTCCGCCGCCCATTCCGAGGTCAGGTGAACCCGCTCGTCGTGGCCGTTCAGATCGACCGACTTCAAAGCGGAGTTCCGGTCGACCCGGCCGGTGAAATAGATGCGGTCGTTCGAGGCCCCGAACTGGGGCGCCGTGCCGTCGTCGGTGACGAAGGTCGCCTCGCCGCCTGCCGCCGGAATGCGGTAGATGCCCGGCTCGCGGCTCCACAGCCCCGAGGTCAGGGTGCCGTCCGCCACGGTGCGATAGACGATGGTCCGCCCGTCCGGAGAGAAGGTCGGCTCGATGTAGTGGCCGGGGTTGGTCGTCACGACCCGCCCCTCGCCGCCGCCCGCCGGGATCACCCGGACGGTCCCCAGATCCTGGTCGTCCCAGGTGGTGTAGACGATCGACCGGCCGTCCCGCGACCAGTTGGGATAGAGCTCGAAATGATCAGTCTGGCGCGTCAGGCGACGCGGCGTCCCGTTGGGCAGGTCCTTGATCCACAGATTGCCGAGCGCCTCATAGACGACCCGCGACCCGTCCGGCGACGTCCGCGCCCAGCGGATCATCTTCACGTCGAAGGTGTCGGGCGCCACATCGACCGGGAAGCGCACGGCCTCCTCGACCCGACGCGTGTCGGCGACGTGGAACGGGATGTCCGCGACCTCCCGCGAGGCGACATCGATGCGGCGGATCTTGCCGCCGGCCCAGAAGACGATGGCCGAGTTGTCGGGCGTCCAGCTCATCGCCGGATAGACGCCGTGAATGGCCCAGGTCTCCTGCATGTCGCGGTCGAGACCGGAGTAGATCGCCGTCTCGCGCCCGCTCTCGATGTCCATGACGAACAGGGTCGACTGGTACCGAACGCGACGAACGAAGGCCAACGACTTGCCGTCGGGCGACGGCGTCGGCCGGATCGAGCCGCCAGGCCCGCCGAGGAATTCCTCGACCTCGCCCGTCTCGCGGTCCAGGCGCTGGATCACATAGATTTCGCCGTTGACGTCCTTGGAATACTGGAAGGTCTCGCCCGGCGTGTTGTCGTCGGAGAAATACAGATAGCGGCCGTCCGGCGAGAAGGCAGGCTCGCCACTATCCTTCTGCTGTGTCCGGCGCGTGGTCAGCTGCACGCCGCCGCCGCCCGAGCGGTGATACATCCACATTTCGCCTGCTCCCAAGGAGCGCGCCGAGGTGAAGTGTTTCCTCGCCACGATGAACTCGCCGTCCGGCGACCAGTCGGGCGAGTTCAGAAGGCGGAAGCTCTCGTCGGAGACTTGGGTCGGGTTTGACCCGTCGCGATCCATGACCCAGATGTTGTCTCCGCCGTCGCGGTCGGAGGTGAAGGCGATCTTCGTCCCGTCCGGCGAATATTTCGGCTGCATGTCCCAGGCGACGCCCGACGCGATGGCCCGCGCCTCTCCGCCGCCGATCGGCATGATGTAGATGTCGCCGAGCAGGTCGAAGACGATCTCACGGCCGTCCGGGCTGACGTCCAGCGCCATCCAGGTGCCTTCGGTGACGTCGATGGCGGCGTCGTGCGCGGGTCCCGGCGGATTCTGCACATCCCACTTCGGCGTCTCGACCTCGGCCGGCTCCGCCAGCGGAGCGGCCGGCGTGATCGCGGGCGTTGCGGTTTGGGCCCACCCCGTATTGGTCACCGACAGCGCCATCACGGCGCTCAGCACGACACGGATCAGCATACGAAGTTCCCCCAATGCTTGTTCCCTTCTGTGTAAGGCAGGGCGCCCGCCTTTGGCGAGAGGCGCTGTCAACTGCAAAGCTGTGCACGAAGACGTGAAGGCGCTATACGGGAACAATTCACCGTGTCGGTGTAAGGCCGACAGCAGTCGTCGCACTGCTCGAAGTATTGCAAAGCTGGTCGGGGGGCCGTTCTTGCCTGATTTCATGATGAAGACCCTTCGCGCCTGCGCACTGTCGGCCCTGCTTTTGGTCGGGCTGACATCCTGCGGCGACGGCGGCGCGTTCGCCATCTTCGGCGATACCCGCGAAAGCACGACCCCGGTCGAGAACAACCCCGAGAATGCCGCCGCCGCCGCGCGTTTCCTGACCCAGGCGACATTCGGACCGACCGACAACGACATCAAGACCGTCACGGCCAAGGGCTATGACGCCTGGCTGGACGGCGAGTTCAACGCGGTTTCGTCGTCGCATCTGGCCTATGTCGACAACCGTCTGGCCCAGATGCTGCTGACCAACCCGTCGGCGAGTCTCAGCGCGAACCAGTTCTACGAAAGCTACTGGCTCTACGCCTCCACCGGCCGGGCCCAGTTGCGCGAGCGGATGAAACTGGCTCTGTCGGAGATCTTCGTCATCTCTCTGGTGGACTCCGCAGTCGATACGCGCGGCGCGGCCTCCTACTACGACATGCTCGGGACCAACGCCTTCGGCAACTACCGCACCCTGCTGGAGCAGGTCGCCCTGCACCCGATGATGGGCCGCTACCTGACCCATCTGGCGAACCAGAAGGAAGACACGGCCTCGGGTCGCAAGCCTGACGAAAACTTCGCCCGCGAAGTCCTCCAGCTGATGTCGATCGGCACCTACCAGCTGAACGCCGATGGAACCCTGCGTCGGGATGGCGCCGGGGCGACGATCCCGACCTATACCTCGGACGACATCTCGAACCTGGCCAAGGTGTTCACGGGCTACAGCTATTACAGCCCGACCCCGACCAACACGACCTTCTTCGGCGGTTCGCGCAACGTCGACGCCTATGTGCGGCCGATGATCTTCTACGCGAATTATCACTCGGTCACGGCCAAGACCTTCCTCGGGACGACGATCCCGGCCGGCGCCGCCAGTGCGAATGACCTGACGACCGCGCTCGACACCATCTTCAACCATCCGAACGTGCCGCCGTTCATGTGTCAGCGCCTGATCCAGCGGCTGGTCACTTCCAATCCGACGCCGGCCTATGTCGGGCGCTGCTCGGCCGTATTCAGCAACAACGGCGCGGGCGTGCGCGGTGACCTTCGGGCCGTGACCAAGGCGATCCTGATGGATCCGGAGGCGCGCAACGCGTCGCTCGCCTCGACGCCGGGCTACGGCAAGGTGCGCGAGCCGATCATCCGCCTGACCAACTGGATCCGCGCCTTCGGGGCGACCTCGGTCAGCGGCGGTTATCTGATCACCTCGACCAGCGCCAACACCTCCCTGGGACAGTCGCCGCTGACCTCGCCCTCGGTGTTCAACTTCTACCGGCCCGGCTACATCCCGCCCAACACCCGTCTGGGCGCCCAGAGTCTGACCGCACCGGAGTTCCAGATTGTCGACGAGGTCACGGTCGCGGGTTACGCCAACACCATGCAGACCGCGATCGGCACGGGGATCGGCTCCGGATCCGACGTCCGCTCGGCCTATGTGAACGAAGTCGCCATCGCCGCGGACGCCAACACCCTGGTCGACCGCATGGATCGGATGCTGCTGTACGGTCAGATGAGCCCCGCGCTCCGCAGCCGTATCATCGAGAGCGTCAACAGCATCGTCATCCCGGCACCGACGGCGAACAATGCGGCGACCATCGCCACGGCGAAGCTCAACCGGGCCAAACTGGCCATCTACATGACGATGGTCTCCCCCGAATATCTGGTGCAGCGATGAGCCACGGAATCCACACCCGCCGGCAGCTGCTGCGCGTCGGCGGCGGTCTCTCCATCCTCGGCGCCGCGGCCCCCTTCGCGGCCCAGCTCGCCGCCGCCGGGGCCGCCGTCAGCCAGAGCGCACCGGACTACAAGGCCCTGGTCTGTGTCTTCCTGTTCGGCGGCAACGACGCGAACAACATGGTGCTGGCGACGGACCAGGATTCCTGGGGTCGCTATTTCGCGACCCGCAACACGGGCGCCGATCCTATCGCCCTGATGCCGGCAGGCATGGCTCCGACGCCGATCGGCGCGACCAACACCCTGACCGGACGGGTCTCCGCCGCCGCGAGGCCCGAGGCCTGGGGCGGCGTCCTGCCCATCGTTCCGCGCACGATCCAGGCAGTCCCCGCAGGCACCAACGCCTCGAGCCGGACCTTCGGCCTGCATCCGTTCATGGGCCCGGCCAAGACCCTGTTCGACGCCGGTCGCCTGGCCGTCGTCGCCAACATCGGCACCCTGGTCCGCCCGGTCACCCGCGCCCAGTACGAGGCGCGCAGCGTCAGCCTGCCGACCAACCTCTTCTCGCACAACGACCAGCAGTCCACCTGGCAGGCCGGCCGGACCGAGGGCGCGCAACTGGGCTGGGGCGGTGCGTTCAGCGACCTCCTCACGGGCATGAACGGCACGAACGCCCTGTTCACCGCCGTGTCCACCGCGGGCAACGCCGTCTTCCTGTCCGGCAACGACGTCGTCCAGTACCAGATGAGTACGGGGGCCCAGCCGGCCGTCCTGATCAACGGCCAGTCGGGAACCAGCCTGTTCGGCTCCACCGTCGCGCCCGGCCGCGTGCGCGAGGTGATCCGGGATACGTCGGCCGCCAGCCTGTTCGCCGCCGACTACGCCACGACCACCGATCGGTCCATCGGCGCGGCGACGTCCCTGAACACCACCTTCGCCTCCTCCGCCGTGACCGGCGTCATGGCCGCGCCCGCCTATCGCAACCCGATCAGCGGGGCGACCGAGACCAACTCGCTGGCGGTCCAGCTCCAGACCGTCGCCCGGATGATCGCCGCCGCCCCGACCCTGGGCGTCAAGCGTCAGGTCTTCTTCGTCAGCCTCGGCGGCTGGGACAGCCACGACGTCCAGAACACGGCCCAGCCCAACAACCTGTCGAAGGTGGCCTCGGCCCTCGCCTATTTCGACGAAGCGCTCGGCAACATCGGCGGCGTGAACATGCGTGAGGCCGTGACGACCTTCACCGCCTCGGACTTTTCGCGGACCTTCAACACCAACGGGGACGGCACCGATCACGCCTGGGGCGGCCACCATCTGGTCATGGGCGGCTCGGTAAAGGGCGGCGACATCTACGGCCAGTTCCCGACCGTTGGCATGGATCAAGGCTCGACCTTCCGCAACCCGGACATGACCTCGTCCTACTTCATCCCGACCACCTCGGTGGATCAGTACGCCGCCACCTTCGGCCGCTGGATGGGGGTGTCGGAAACCAATCTCGATCTGATCTTCCCGAACCTCAGGAACATGGTCACCCGAGGTCTCGGCTTCCTCTAGCGCTTCGGCGTCCCCGCCCAATCCGCGTCTCGCGAAGCCTCGTAGCCCTCGCGGACCGCCTGCCTCGGCTGATCCGCGCCGAGCTGCGCGAGCTGCTCGGCCCAGACATCGGCCAGGCGCCGCACCGTCGTCGTCACCCAGCCCGGCGCCTGCTGTCGCGACCAGTTCTGGATCGAGGCAGCGTTGAAGATCAGCAGGAAGACGGTCGCCAGCACGATGATGCGGCTGGTCCAGCGGCGGTCGCGCGCGGCGACGCCCTCCTCATCCGGCGGCTCTCCCGGCGGGAAGGCGAACCGGCCCAGCGCCAGCAACGCATTGACCGGTTGCGGCGCCGTCGGCAGGTCATGCGCGTCGGCCGTCTCGATCCAGTCCGAAGGCGGGTCCTGCGTCGCGTCCTCGACCGGATCGTCCAGATAGGGCTCCGCCGTCTCCCCCTCCAGCGGCGGGAACGGGTTCGCAGGGATCGCCACCGGGAACGGCGCCAGCGGGATTTCGGGATCGTCGGGACGGTCGCTCATCTGGCCGCCCTCAGAACTGGAAATAGATGAAGGGGGCCACGCCGTCCGGGCGCACCGCCTCGACCAGAAGGATGGCGGCGCCGACGAGCAATCCCATCGTCAGGGACGGCGCCGGCTTCAGCCAGGTCGAGATACCCTCAATCGCGCGCGGCGGCAGCCAGTGCATGGCCAGACCGCCGACGATCAGGGTCAGCAGGAACGGTGTCACCACAGTGGCCGGCTCGAACCGGCCCAGACCCGTCAGCACCTCCATGGCCATCGGGAAGGTCTCGGCCCGGAACAGGATCCAGCCCAGACAGACGATATGGAAGGTGACCAGGACGCCCAGCCAGGCCGGCGGGCCTTTGCGGTCTCCGATCGCCGCGCTCAAGTAGCCCTCAGGGCGATAGCTCGACAAGAATGCGCGACCCAACCGCTCGACCACCTGCACCCCGCCATGCAGCGCGCCCCACGCCACGAAGGTCCAGGCCGCGCCGTGCCACAGCCCGCCCAGCAGCATGGTGATGAAGACGTTCAGGCACGACCGGATCAACCCCTTCTTGCCGCCGCCCAACGGCACATAGAGGTAGTCGCGCAGCCAGCTCGACAGGCTGATGTGCCAGCGCCGCCAGAAGTCCTGCATCGATGAGGCGCGATACGGCTGGTCGAAGTTTCGCGGGAAGGAATAGCCGAGCAGGGCCGCGATCCCGATCGCCATGTCCGAATAGGCCGAGAAGTCGCAATAGATCTGGACCGCATAGCCATACACCGCGGCCATCAGGTCCAGCGTCCCGTAGGACGACGGGTCGAAGAAGACGGGATCGACCAGCCGCACCGACAGCTCCGACGCGATCACCGTCTTCTTGAACAGCCCCCAGCAGATCAGCAGCAGGCCGTGGGTCGCCATCTCCCGCGTCAACCGCGGCGCCCGGTCGAACTGCGGCAACAGGTCTGACGCCCGCACGATCGGCCCAGCCACCAGATGCGGGAAGAAGCTCATCAGCAGCATGACGTCGAGCAGCGACTTCGCCACCGGCGTCTTCCCGCGATGCACGTCGACGACGTAGCTGATGCCCTGGAAGGTGAAGAAGGAAATCCCGACCGGCAGCACGATCTGCAGCAGCGGCAGGTCTCGCTCCCACCCGAACCGGGTCAGCAGGTCGCCCGCCTGTTCGACGAAGAAGCCGTAGTATTTGAAGAAGCCCAGGATCAGCAGGTTGCAGGCGACGCCCAGGCCGACCAGCCACTTTCGTCGCCCATCTTCGTCGGAGCGCGCGATCAGCACCGCCACGCCCCAGTTCAGGATGGCCGAGGCGATCAGCAGGCCGACGAACCGCCAGTCCCACTGGGCGTAGAAGAACCAGCTGGCCAGCAGCAGGAACAGCTTTCGCCGCCCGTTCTCGCGGTCCAGCGACCAGGCGGTGAAATAGACGAACAGGAAGAACACGCCGAACGCCAGCGTCGGGAACAGCATCTAGCGTCCGCCCCGCTTCCAGGCCTCGTAGGCGGCCATCAGGTCGGCCGACAGAAGACCGCCGATCCAGTCCGCACCGATGCTGGTGAAGTGCACGCGGTCGCCCCGCATGTAGGGCTCGTCTCGCAGGGCGAGCCGGTCGGACGAACACGCTCCCCCCATTCGACCCTGCCAGTCCCAGAACGCGACGCCCAGATCGGCGGCGACCCGGCGCTGCACGTCCCGGACCATCGCCAGAGAGGGTGGCGGCGCCCGCTGCCCATCGGCGCTGCACCCCCCGTGCGCCCCGCTTCTAACGGCGTCGGGCGCTCCGAGGATCATCAGGGCGGCCTCCGGGCGCAGTCGCCGGAACCGGCCGATCTGTTCCCGCAACAAGGTTTCGTAGGCGCGGCCGTCGAGGACGTCGTCGAACCCCTCGTTCACGCCATAAGCCAGAACGATGAGTGTCGGCCGCCAGATCGCCAGTTCCGCCCTCGCCAGCCCGTCGTCCCGGGCCGCAAGATCGCGCAAGGTGGAGCCGACGACGCCAAGCGCCGAAACCATCACCCCCGACCGCGCCTCGAGCATCAGGCTGTAGGGCTCGGCGTTCGCCCCGTGGGGGCGAAGTTCGATCGTCGTCGTTCCATCCGGAAGCAACCGGCCCAGACATCCCATCCCTCCCGTCAGCCGCTCGTCCGGGATGTTCATGGTCTGGGTCATGAGCATGGGGATCCATTGCCCCTGCACTGTGATGTCGAAGTCCCCGCCGACCGGTCCCTCCCGACCACAGAGCTTCAGAGACGACGGCGCCGCGCCGGGCTCGAGCGCCAGCGTCAGGACCGGGCGCGGCCCGAAGGTCGGTCTGAGAATGCCGGCCAGTCCCGCCACCCCGATCGGCACGCCGTCGCGCGCGACCAGCGGGGCCGGAGAGGTGCTCCAGTCTGTCGCCGTGACCTGCACCCCCATGGGCGCATAGCCTTCGTAGGGCACGCCCGCCGGGAGGACGCCGCGCCCCGCCGAACCGAACCGCGCCTGCAGATCCGCTCTCAGTTTTCCGGTGATCCGGTCTCCGGCGGTGTGGCTGTCGCCCAGCTGAAGAATGTGGACCAGCCCGCCCGGCCCCCGTTCGATCTCGAGGAACCGTTGGAACACCGGCGTCAGAGCCTCGACCTGACAGATCCCTCCGGGACAGACGCTCTCGCCGCGCTCCGGACCGGCGACCGCCACATAGGGGCGTTCCTGAGCCGCGGCCGATCCCGCCAGCGCCAGTCCAAGGACGAAGGCGATCGCCCGGATCACGCCGCCGGTTCTGCGACCGGACCGGTCAGCCCCGCATCCCGCTTCAGCCGCGCGGCCACCGGCTCGGTGATCCGCAGATACCCGGCCATCGACATGTGGATCCCGTCGTTGGCCCGCATCAGCCGCCGACGTCCCGTGCCTGTTTCGGGCAGGTAGGCGTCGTATTCGCCCTCGTCGTTCCGGGTGATGCTCTCGGTCTCAAGCCAGGGCACGCCCAGAGCCTGCATACGGGCCGACACGACCTGGTTGATCAGCGTCATCCTGGCGTCGAAGCTGGCGCGCTTCATCGTCGGCAACCCGACCCAGTAGACGGCGACGTTCTGGCTCCGCAGCATGGCCACAAGGTCATCGACCCGCTTGGCGTAGGCGGCCTTCCAGCCGTCGGTGCCGAAATCGTGGATCTCGCCGTCAATGCTGATGCCCTGGGCGTCGTTGGTGCCGAACAGGATCACCGCCACATCGACCGGCTGTTCGGCGATCTGCCGCGCCGTCTTGGCCTGGATGTCGACGTAGTCGTAGCGGCTCAGCCCCGTCGAGACCTCGCTGAACTTGGTCACCGTCACGCCCGGCTGGTCGCGCATCTCGCGATAGAGGCCCGTCCACAGGCCGTCGGCCATGGAATCCCCGAACACCCCGATCCTCAGATGACCACTCGCGGCCCGCGTGGCCAGGGGCGTCAGGACGGGGGCGGGGGCGGCCGGAGCGGCGGGCAAGGCGGCGGGCGATACCGTTGTCGGCGGAGGGCTGGCGGAGGCGTTCGCCGCTCCGCCCAGCATCAGGGTCGGACGACGCAGCCAGCCGCGACCATCCGGCGTCAGCGCCAGACCGATCAGGACCCCGACGACCAGGGCCGCCGTCACTGCATTGATACCCGCGCGCAAACGCCCCACCCCGACCGGGAAACTCAGGTTTCGCTTATAGCGCGGCTAGGGACGACCTCGCCATGCCGCACGCGCCACGCACGAGGATAAAGGTTAATTGGAATACAGCTCGCTGATGTCGAGCCGCGCCGGCTGACTCATGCCCGAGCTGTAGGTGCCCACCCAGATGTCATAGGTCCCGCTCATCGGATTGGTGATGTGCAGGGCTGGGTTCAGGCTGCCGTTGCCGCTGTCGTCGTCGCAATACCAGCGGCCGTCGGGTCCGTTGACGACCAGGGTGGTGTCGGTGTTGGCCTCGACGCTCAGGATCAGCGGCAGGCTGCCGGCCGAGTAGCTCAGCTCGACGTCCGGGGCGCGCGTGACGAAGCCCCGGCAGTGCGAGGCGATGTTCTGGGCGTCGATGCTGCCGCCCGCACGCATCGAGATCCGCTGCGGATCGGGCGTGAAGCCGGCGCTCAGTGTCACCGTGCCGTAGTTGGCGGCCTCGAACGGATCGACCGCGCCGGCATAGTTGCTTTGGGGATCGCCGCCGCCCATGGCGTTGCTGTTCAGTTCGGTGACGTAGAGCTGCGCCGCGGCGCCGTTGCCGCCATAGGCGCCGACGAAGACGTCGTACACGCCCGACTGCGGATCGGGGATGGACATCAGCGGGTTGGTGCCGTCGCCCGAGTCGTCGTCGCAGTACCACCGACCGTTCGGCCCGTTGATGACCAGGGTCGTGTCGTTGTCGCTGGTGACGCCGAAGATCAGCGGCAGGCTTCCCGCGTTGTAGGTCAGCTGGAAGTCCGGGGCCGTGGCGACCATGCCGACGCAGCCGTTGGCGACCGTGGTGGCGTCGACATTGCCGCCCGAGTACATGTCGATCCGGTACGGATCGGGCGTGAAGCCGGAGCTCAGGCTGACCGAGCCGAAGGTGGCGTTCTGGCTGATGTCCACCGACGGAGTCTGGGTCTTCTGACCCTTCTGCCCGCTCGGCGGCGCCGCGATCGATGCGCCCGCCGACAGCGCCAGAGCGGCGGCCAGCGCCAACACGAACCCAGGACCGGTCTTCATCACACCCACTCCCCACGCGGCGACGCCCGTCGCCCATCCGCTGCAATGTCGTTCCGCCCAAGCCGGGCGTCGTCATCAAAACGAATGAGGGCGCCGATCCGGACGAGAGGGATCAGATATCATCGCTTGGCGGAATTCAATGATTACCGCAGCTCGGTGATGAACAGCTCCGCGTCCCCGCCGTCACCGTCGAACGCGCCGACCCAGACGTCGTAGACGCCCGACTGAGGCCGGTAGAAGCTGACCTCCGGATCGGTCCCGCCGCCGGAATCGTCGTCGCAGTACCACTCGCCGTCGGGTCCGTTGATGACCAGGGTCGCGTCGCCGTAGCTCGACACCCCGAACGTCAGCGGCAGACTGCCGGCGTCATAGGTCAGCTGGAAGTCCGGCGCGCGCGAGATCATGCCGACGCAGTCCCCGCCGAGGCTCGCCGCATCGATCTCCCCGCCCGACGTCACGGAGACCGTACGCGGATCGTCGTCGAAGCCGGAGCTCAGATATTCCTCGCCATAGTTGGCCCGCGCGCTCGGGTCAGGCGCGCCGTAGCCGCCGCCATAGTTCCCGCCGCCATAGGCCGGTCCCGGCCCGTAGCCGCCGCCATAGCCGTACGGGTCCTCGACGCAGCCCGACAGGCCGACGATCGCCAGTGCGCCCAGCGCCAGAATGATCCGCATCAAACCTTCCCCCGGGGGCCTCTCGCCCCTGCGCCATCAAAGATCATCGATCCCCTGACCACAACCACGCCCCGGCCGCGCGTCGGAAATCGTCAGGCTGATCGTCAGACCGCTTACCATTGGCGCCCGGCGCGTCACCTCGCTACCTTGCCCCCGCGCTCCGACCGCCGTATGGAGCGTCAAAGCCGCCGATATTCATCCATCGGTGAAATAAGCGAGGAAGCGATGCGCAAGATCTTCACCGACGCCGCTGCGGCGCTCGAGGGCCTGACCTTTGACGGCATGACCGTCATGTCCGGCGGCTTCGGCCTGTGCGGCATCCCCGAGAACCTGATCGCGGGCCTGAAGGCCTCTGGCGTCAAGGGCCTGACCGTTATCTCCAACAACGCAGGCGTGGACGGCTTCGGCCTCGGCCAGCTTCTGGAGACGCGCCAGATCGCCAAGATGATCTCGTCCTACGTCGGCGAGAACAAGGAGTTTGAACGCCAGTACCTGGCCGGCGAGCTCCAGCTCGAGTTCAACCCGCAGGGTACCCTGGCCGAACGCATTCGCGCGGGCGGCGCCGGCATCCCGGCCTTCTTCACCGCCACCGGCGTCGGCACCCTGGTCGCCGAGGGCAAGGAGGTTCGCAACTTCGACGGCCGCGACTATGTCATGGAGACCGGCCTCGTCGCCGACCTGGCGATCGTCAAGGCGTGGAAGGCCGATGAGCGCGGCAACCTCGTCTTCCGCAAGACGGCCCGCAACTTCAACCCGATGATGGCCACGGCGGGCAAGGCCTGCGTCGTCGAGGTCGAGGAGATCGTCCCCGTCGGCTCGCTGGACCCGGACAATATCCACACCCCGGGCGTCTACGTCGACCGCATCATCCAGGGCACGTTCGAGAAGCGCATCGAACAGCGCACCGTCCGCCAGCACGCCGATGCCTGACGCCGAACGCGCCGAACGCGGCGCGGCCTATATGGCGACCCTGGACCCGGGGCTCGAAGGCGCCCTGCGCAAGGGCATGGCCCCGATCGCTCCCGACTTCGCCGACATGATGGTGGAGTTCGGCTATGGCGAGATGATGAGCCGTCCCGGCCTTGATCCTAGGAGCCGCCAGTTCGTCACCTTGGGCATCCTCGCCGGCCTCGGCCACCCGGTCGATCAGTTGAAGGGCCACATCAACGGCGCCCTCTCCGTCGGGATCACCCCGAAGGAGATCGTCGAGGCCCTGATGCAGGTCGCCATCTATGCGGGCTTCCCCGCCGCCACCAACGCCCTGCGCGTCGCCAAACGCGTCTTCGCCGACCGGGGCGTCAGCCCCCTGCCCTCTTCCGGAGAAAACTGATGCCCCGCACCCGCGAACAGCTCGCCGAACGCGCCGCCCAGGAACTGCAGGACGGCTTCTATGTGAACCTGGGCATCGGCATCCCGACCCTGGTCGCCAACTACATCCCGGCCGGGATGGAGGTCACCCTCCAGTCCGAGAACGGTATGCTCGGCATGGGTCCCTTCCCCTATGACGAGGACGTCGACGCCGACCTGATCAACGCCGGCAAACAGACCATCACCGAGATCCCCGAAAGCGCCTATTTCTCCTCGGCCGACAGCTTCGCCATGATCCGCGGCGGCCACATCAACCTGTCGATCCTGGGCGCCATGGAAGTGGCCGAGAACGGCGACATCGCCAACTGGATGATCCCGGGCAAGCTGGTGAAGGGCATGGGCGGCGCCATGGACCTGGTCGCCGGCGTCAAACGCGTCGTGGTCGTCATGGACCACGCCAACAAACACGGCCAGTCCAAGGTTCTGAAGACCTGTACCCTGCCCCTGACCGGCACGGGCGTCGTCAGCCGCATCATCACCGACCTCGCCGTCTTCGACGTGAAACCGAACGGCGCGGGGCTGGAGCTGATCGAACTGGCCGACGGCGTGACGCTCGAGGAAGTCGCCGCCAAAACCGAGGCCAGCTACACGGTTTCCCAATCCCTTAAAGCTGCGGCATAGTTATCCCCACCGGCCCACAGAGGCCGGATGCTGGAGGGTGACATGGGTGTTGCGGGGTCGATCAGTCCGGCGGGCGGCGCGCCGAAGCCGGATCCCGCTCGCGTGGCTGCGATCCGCTACACCATCGTCGACGAGCCCGAGACCTGCGCTGCGTTCGGCGAGACCGCCCGCGCGCCCCTCGCCGCGCTGAACGACCGCGCCCTGTCCGAAGCGCGCAGCGGCGACCTCGGCGAATGCAGCCTGCTGCTGGATCATGTCCGCGACCGCGTGGCCGGCCTCGACCCTGCCAAGCTGGTTCCGCGCAGCGGCCTGGCCGGCCTTTTCGACAGCCGGAACAAGCGTCTCAAAGCCTTCCGCGCCGGCTACGCCTCCGCCGCCTCCGCCGTCACCGAAGCCGCCGCCGACATCGGTGAGCGCGCGGCCGTCCTCGCCCGCAAGGACGCGGCGCTGGAAAGCCTCTGGTCCGAAACTCGCGAGGCCATCGCCGAGATCGACGCCCACATCGCCGCCGCTCGCAGCTGGCTTGCGAACGAGACGCCCACGCCGGTCGCGCAGGCCGCCACACCCGAGCCCGCCGAGAAGGCCTACGAGCCGTCAGAGACCGTCGCCGAGACCGAAACGGAAATCCCGCACGCGCCGGTCGAAGAGCTCGCTGACAAACCCGACCCTGAAACGCGTACGGAAGCCGGGCGCGAACCGGACGTCCCGGCGCCGGTCCTGTCGGAGGCGGTGGAGCCGGCCGAAAACGTCGAAGACGCGGAGATCGAACTCCAGGGTGACCCGGAACCCGGCCCGGCGCTCGCGCCCGTCGCCTCTCTGCCGCATCCGCTGGTCACCCGGCTGGCCGCGCTCGAAGCCACACGCGCCACCGCCATTGGCCGCCTGCCCCTGCTGCGCGCGGCCCAGAACGCCGACTGCCGCACCCCGGCCGCGCTCAAACAGATCTGCGAAGGCGTGGAAGCCTGGCGGGCGGAGTGGCAGGACGCCCTCGGCCTCGCGAGCAAGCGCCCGAAAAAAATCGTCCCTGACCGCGTGCGTCTGTCGAACGCCTCCTCCGCCCTGACCGACCGTATCGATGCCGCCGGTCGCGAGCTCTCGGCGGCGCAGGGCCGTCGCGCCGAACTCGACGCCCGTGTGGCCCCGGCCTGGACGGAGACCGCGCGCGCCGCCTAGTTCGTCGACGCGTTCGCGTCGGTCCAGGTCACGATCCGGGTGTTCAGATCGCGCGTCGCCACGTCATAGGCCTCGACGATGGCCCCGATCCGGTTCTCGCCGGCGGGTTGGCTGACGGTGAAGGTCTGTTCCGCGGACACCGTGCGCTCCGGAAACCGCAGCAGCCGCGCCCGCGCCGTGACCACCACGGTCGGGGTTCCACCGACATAGTCATAGCGCGTCTCGAAAGCGCGCACGTCGATGTCCAGCAGCCGCGTCGTCGGCGTCAGCTCGCGCCGCCCGATCAGCCTCACGCCCCGGGCCTGGGACGCGAAAGCGCTTTCCAGCGCATCGGCATACAACTGGTTCGCCGGCGACACCCAGCGAGCCCCGGCGACGAAGGCCGCCTGGGTGCCGGTGACGCTCAGAAGCCGGTCGCCGGACGGCGCCTGCGGGAACTCGACCGCCCTCAGCTTGACCTGGACCGGCGAGGCCACGGGAGTCCCTGCGGCGGCGCCGACATCGCCGAACCGGTACAACTGCACCGGGTCCGGCGACGACAGCAGGGCGCATCCCGACAGGGACAGGGCGGCGACGGCCGCGATGGCGAGGGTGCGGATCACGGCTGGACCTCCAGTTCCTGGGACGGCGGGCGGGAGATGAAGTCACGGGGGCTGGCGCGGACGTCATCCACCAGTCCCTGCAGGGATTCCGTTGCGTCCTGCAGGCCCTGGATCGCCTCCAGAAGCTGCGGCACGCCGGTCGTCGCGAACTCGCCCGCCGGTCCCTCGATGGCGTTGGCCGTGCGGTTGATCGAGGCGATCGCCTCGCGCGCATCGGCCGTCGCCTGGTTGATGTTGCGGACAGCCTCTGCGCCATCCTCGTTGACCAGACGGCGCGCATCGACGCCGAGGGCGCGATACTCGGCGATGGCGCCGTTGGCGTTCTCCAGCGCCTTCTCGAGATCTTCGAACATCCCCTTGCGGGCCTCGAGTTCGGTCGACAGAGCCTCGACGTTCCGAACGCTGGTCGAGAAGCTGCGGATATTGTCGTCCGAAAGCACCCGGTTGATCCGGTTCAGGGCGTCCACCGTCTGGGCCAGCACAGTGCCCGAGCCCGACAGCAGTTCGGCGATCGGCGACGGCTGCGACTGGATCACGGGCACGACATTGTCCGGATACTGGGTCTTCAGCAGGGCGCTGCCGTCCGTGCCGGCCGTGATCTGGATGTAGTTCAGACCGGTGATGCCCTGCGGCTCCAGCTGGGCGCGCGAGGTGACCCGCACCGGCGTCGTGGCGTCCAGACGGACCCGCGCGATGACCTGATCGCCCTTTTCAGGATCCAGGTTCAGGTCGGTGACCTCGCCCACCCGGATGCCGTTGAAGTGAACCTCGCCGCCTTCCGACAACCCGCGCACCGGCCCGTAGAAGACGATGTCATAGATGTCGTAGTCGTCGTTGAACTGCAGCCGGGCCAGCCAGATCGCGAACACCGCCAGCGCCGCCAGCAGGGCGACGGTGGCTATGCCCACGGCGGCGTAATGTGCGTCTCTTTCCATCTCGGTCTTGTCCTAAGCCGCCTTGGTGGCTGCGCGACCGCGCGGCCCCAGGAAGTATTCCTTGATCCACGGGTGGTCGGATTTCTCCAGCTCCTGCACCGTGGCCTTTTCAATCACCCGCTTGTCCGCCAGCACCGCCACCTTGTCGCAGATGGCGTAGAGACTATCGAGGTCGTGGGTGATCATGAAGACGGTCAGCCCCAGGTCGTCCGACAGCTTGCGGATCAGATCGTCGAACGCGGCCGCCCCGATCGGGTCCAGTCCCGCCGTCGGTTCGTCCAGGAAGATCAGCTCCGGATCCAGCGACAGGGCACGGGCCAGACCCACGCGCTTCCGCATCCCCCCGGAGAGCTCGGCGGGCTTCTGGTGATGGCTCTCGGGTTTGAGACCGACCATGGCGATCTTCATCTCGGCCAGTTCGCGAATGGTGTCCTTGGGCAGTCTGGTGTGCTCGACCATCGGCGAGGCGACGTTCTCGAGCACGGTCAGCGACGAGAACAACGCACCCTGCTGGAACAGGACGCCGGTGCGACGTTCGATATCGGCCCGGTCGGCATCGGTCGCGCCGCCGACATCGTGGCCCAGAATCTTGATAGAGCCGCCCTCGGGCTCCTTGAGACCGATGATGGAGTTCAGCAGCACCGTCTTGCCGGTGCCGGACCCTCCGACGACGCCCAGAACCTCGCCGCGCACCACGTCCAGGTCGAGGTCGCGATGGATCACCTGATCGCCGAACTGGCTCAGCAGGCCGCGCACCTCGATCATGTTCTCGGGCTTTTTGTCAGCCAAGGCGTCGTTGGCCGCGCCGCCAGTCGTCCGGGTCGCCTTCACAGGTTCAGCTCCAGGAAGATCAGGGCGAAGACGGCGTCCAGGGCGATGATGGCGAAGATCGCCTGCACCACCGCTGCCGTCACACGGCGACCCAGGCTCTCGACATCCCCGGCGACCGCCATGCCCTGGCGACAGCCGATAGCGGCGATGACCACGGCGAACACGGGCGCCTTGACCAGACCGACCATCAGATGGGTTCCCATCATCGGGTCCTCGCTGACACGCTGGATGAAGAAGGCCGGTCCGTAGTCGAGCTGGCTCCAGACCACCAGCAGGCCGCCGAGGAAGCCCGACACCATGCCGATGAAGGTCAGCAGCGGCATCATCACCAGCATGGCGGCCAGCCTCGGGATCACTAGCGCCTGGAACGGATTGACGCCCATGACCTGCATGGCGTCGACCTCCTGATTCATGCGCATCGAGCCGATCTCGGCCGCGAACGACGACGCCGACCGCCCGGCCAGAAGGATGGCGGTGATCAGCACGGCCAGTTCCCGCAGCACGGCCACGGCGACCAGCTGGACGGTGAACACCCCGGCCCCGAACTGGGTCAGCAGATTGGCGCCGAGGAAGGCGATGACGGCGCCGATGAAGAAGTTGGTCACGGCGATGATCGGCAGGGCGTCGAGACCCGACCGCTCCGCCTGGCTGACCCAGGCCGGCCAGCGGATGGCGCCCGGATGCCGGATGGCCGAACCCGTAGCCCCCATCAACCGACCAAGGAAGGCCATCGACAGCAACATCTCGGCCGCCGCGTCGTGCACGCCGTGACCGATCTTGGAGAAGATGCGCACCAGGGACGCCTGGCGTTTCGGCGGTTCCGCGCTCTGGCGTTCCAGCGTCTCGACCATCGCATAGATGCGCCCGGCCTCGGGCCGCGTGTCGAAGGCGTCGGCGGGCATGGCGAAGTTCGACGCCCGCACCAGGGCCAGGGCGCCGGCCGTGTCGAACCGGCCCAGTTCGCTAAGATCGACGTGTTCGATACTGACACCTTCCAAGGTGTCACCCAGCCGGATGGCTGTCTGGTTGATCCCCATGGTCGTCCAGTCGCCCGTGAGCTTGAGCACGGTTGCGTCGCCCCTGGCGTCCTCGATCTGGAAATCGGCCGTCTTCATGCCTTGTCCTTAGCCGAGCAAACGCGAATCGCCCATGCCCCGCGCGTCGAGACCGATCGGTTCAAACAACCGTCGTTATCATTCAGCCACAGGGACAAGGACGGATCAGAGCCGGTCGCGGACGCGCTTCAGATCCCGTACGAACGCGGCGCGTTCTCTCACTCTCGCCTCCTCGTCGGGCAAACGCAGCAGATAGGAGGGGTGAACCGTGATCATGGCCGTGGAACCGTCAGACAAAGGCAAAGGTTCCCCCCGCTCCTGCGTCACCGCCACCTTGCGGTTCAGCACGGCGAGCGATGCGGTCCCGCCCAGCGCCAGCACCACCTTCGGCTTCACGAGCCGCCGCTCCTGATCCAGCCACCAGCGGCAGGCCGATACCTCGCTCGTCGTCGGGGTCTTGTGCAGCCGACGCTTGCCGCGCGGCTCGTGCTTGAAGTGTTTGACGGCGTTGGTGACATAGACCTCGGCCCGGTCGATGCCCGCCTCTTCCAGCGCCGCATCCAGCACCTGACCCGCCGGTCCGACGAAGGGCTGTCCTGCCAGATCTTCCTGATCCCCGGGCTGTTCGCCGACGATCATCAGCTTCGCCGCCCTGGGCCCCTCGCCGCACACCCCTTGCGTCGCATCGCGATACAGCGGGCACCGCCGGCAGGCCTGCACCCCGTGCCTCAGCTCCTCCAGATCGGCGGCGACGAACCCCTCCTCCCAAGACCCGTCACGGACCGAGCGCGCGATCGCCTTGGCCAGGCGGGCATTGGGTTCGGAGGGCTGACTGGCGACCATGACCTCGGTCCGGGCGCGTGATGCCGCCACCAGTTCCGGGATCAGCGCCGCCTCCGGCAGGTTCTTCCAGTACCGTTTGGGCATCTCGCCCTGCATCGTCTGAACCTTCAGCCGCGCCGGGTTGAAGGTCGAAGCATAGTAGGTCTTCCAGAATTCCTCGATTTCGTCGTCTTGCGGTGCGTCCTCCGCGCGCGCGGCCGGACCGAACGTCAGCGCCTCCCCGTCCCAGAAGCACGACCCGTCCGGCGTCAGGATCGACCACCGCATCGTCGTGAACCGCCGCACGAAGAAGCCCGCCGTCTTCTCCAGCACCCGGTGCGCGGGCTCGAACCAGGCGACGAACGTTTCGCCCGCCTCGTCCTGCACGGCCCGAAAGCGGACGAAGGCCTTCATCTTGTGCGAGGCGCGGGAGACGTTCTTTGCCCGCTCCATCGCGTCGGCGACATCGCGGTCCGACACCACCTTCATCAGATCGGGTTCGTCCTTCAGCCGCCACAGCAGCCGGTACATCAGGTCGAACCGGTCGGCGGACCGGTGCAGGATCACCTCCTGCGCCACGTCCACGAAGGCCTTGGGAACGGTGAACTGGGTTTCCATCGCCGAGCCGGTCCGCGCGGGCGGATCATCGAAAAGCGATCCCGTCCCCGCCGCCCCAGCCACCCCGAACCGCGCATCCGCCGGCTCCACCCCGGCCAGCCGAAACGCCCGCGCGGCCTTCCGCCACCCTTCGAAATCGGTCTCGTGCGCCAGAGTCGCCGTCGGCATCAGAACAGACTCAGTTGCTCGGCCTTCGGCTGTCCCACCAGCCGTTCGCGCAGATCGACCGCGTCCGTCAGGCCGCCCGGCGTCCAGTCCAGTGTCGTGATGAACGGCCGCACCTTGTCGATGCCCCGACACAGCCGCGCGATGTCCTCCAGCCTCAGGGTCCGGTACCGGCGCACCGAGATCATCCGGTCGACCGACTTCACGCCGAGTCCAGGAACCCGAAGCAGCATCTCGCGCGGCGCGGTGTTCACATCGACCGGAAACTGCGCCCTCTGGTTCAACGCCCAGGCCAGCTTCGGATCGATGGCCAGGTCCAGCATCCCGCCGGTCGACGCCTCCCCGATCTCCGGCGCAGAGAAGCCGTAGAATCGCATCAGCCAGTCCGCCTGATAGAGCCGATGCTCCCGCATCAGCGGCGGTTTCGACAGCGGCAGGGCCGAGCTCGAATCCGGGATCGGGCTGAATGCCGAATAATAGACCCGCTTCAACCCGTAGCCGCCGTAAAGCGACGCCGACCGATCCAGAATTTCGGTATCCGGCGCTCCGTCTGCACCAACGATCAACTGTGTCGACTGGCCTGCGGGTGCGAACTTCTGCGGGCGGAACTTGTCCCGTTTCTGCGGTTTCGCCGCCTCGACCTTCAGCCGGACATTGGCCATCGCCTGTTTGATGACGCCGACGTCCTTCTGCGGCGCGAACCGCCCCATGGCCTCGTCGCGCGGCAGTTCGATATTGGCCGAGAGCCGGTCGGCATAGAGTCCCGCCTCCTCGACCAGTTTCGGATCCGCCTCGGGGATCAGCTTCAGATGGATGTAGCCGCGAAAGTCGTGCTCTTCCCGCAGCTTCTTGGCCACCAGCACCAGCTGTTCCATCGTGTAGTCGCCGCTTCGGATGATCCCCGACGACAGGAACAGCCCCTCGATATAATTCCGGCGATAGAAGTTGAGCGTCAGCTCCACCACCTCGTCCACGCTGAACCGCGCCCGCTGCACGTTCGAGGACACCCGGTTGATGCAATAGACGCAGTCATAGATGCAGAAGTTGGTCAGCAGGATCTTGAGCAGACTCACGCACCGCCCGTCCGGCGTGTAGGCGTGACAAATCCCCATCCCCTCGGTCGAACCGATCCCCTTGCCGCCCCGGCTGTCGCGTTTCGACGTGCCCGAGGACGAACACGAGGCGTCGTATTTCGCCGCATCGGCCAGCACCGAGAGCTTCTTCCTGAGATCCAGCTGCGCCATCGTTCATGGTATGTTCCCTTTCAGGAACATCGTCCAGCGTGGCCGTACGAGAGTCGGGTCTCCGACTTACCTGAGGAAGTTCAGAAGCGAGACTTCGCTGAGTTTCGCCACCACCTGCGCGGAGGCCTGCACCGCCACCTGCGACAGCTGCAGATCCGTCACCGCCTTGAGCGGATCGACATCGGTCCGGCTCGACACCAGCTTCTCCAGCGACAATTGCTGGGCCTCGTGGCTCGTCTTGATCTGATCAAGCCGGTTGGCCAGAGAGCCGTTCTTCGCCGCCGCGTCGATGGTCGAGGTCGAGGCGCTGTCCAGCCGCTTCAGCTGGGCGGTCAGGAAGGTCTTCTGCGCCTCGGTCGGCTTGCCGGTCAGCGGCCCGGTCGCGGGGTTGTCGTTGTAGGCCTTGATGTCCCGGAAGATCTGGAAAATGTGGCTCTGGGTGACCCCGTCGGCCTCGGTGAAGTTGAAGCCGTCGGCCAGATAGCCCGTCTCGACCGAGGTGTTCTCCGCGATACGCGACACCTGTTTGATCTGGTCGTTGCCGAGGGTCGAGGCCACCGTCGGCGCGGCGACCAGTTCACTCAGATTGGCGACCGAGACCGGGGCATTGGTCGTATCGGCGCCGGCGAACAGATAGCCGCCCTGATGGCGATAGTTGAGCCCGTTGGACACCGACTGGAACTGACCTTCCAGGTCCAGCATCAGGGTCGACATCGAATCCGAGGCCAGCACGCTGCCGATCGCCTCACGCGCGCCGCTCAGCGCATCGACGACCTGGTTGATGGCCAGGTCCTGGGCGTCCAGTCGGGCGGCGACGGCCTCGCCGGTGTCGAGGAAGCCCTGCACCCGCGACGCCGCGCCCTTCAGCGCCGTCAGAGTCTCGGACGCACGCCCGAACCCGGTCAGGTCGGTCGCGTTCTTGCGCGTCTGGACCTTCTCGCCCGCGTCGTTCTGGGCTTGCTGCGCCTGCATCAGGTTCAGCAGCGCCGACTGGTAGTTTCCGTTCGTCGAGACCCGGCTCATCAGATCATCCCCAGAAGCGTGTCGTACATGTCCTTGGCGGCCTGGATCATCCGGGCCGAGGCGTTGAAGGCCTGCTGATAGGTCGTCATCAGCACCAGTTCTTCGTCCAGGTTCACACCCTCATAGTTCTGCTGTCGCGCATCGGCCTCGGTCGACAAGGCCTGGGCGCTGGCCTGACGGGTCTTGGCCGCCTGGGCCTTGCCGCCGATCTCGCCGGACAGTTCGGACGCATAGCGCGACACCGACAGATTGCCGCCGGGGCTGTCGCCGGCGGCCGAGAACCGCACCGTCTTCTGGCCGGCATCGGCCAGGGTCAGCGCGCCTCGCCCGTCGCCCGAGCTCAGGCCCGCGGTTCCCGCCGTCGCCGCCAGATTCAGCTGGGCCAGCGCCAGCTTCGACGGGCTCTGCTGGATGTCGGTGCGTACCTTGAAACCGTCCGCGCGCGAGGCCCGCACGCCGCCGCCAAGGCCGAACAGTTCGGCGGCCGAGATGCCCGAAGGGACCTGGGTTGTGGTGTCTTCCAGCACACTGATGCGCGGCGCGGGATCACCCAAGGGCGTGAACTTAATCTCGCCGTTGGCGTCGAGGGCGAAGGAGCCGTAGCGGCCGACGCCGGTCACCGTGCTGTTCAGAGCCGTCAGGAAGTCGCCGACCGTGCCGCCGGCCGGGATCGCCACCTGGATGTCGCGGATCTTGGCGCCGCTCTCGCCGGTGAAGCGGAAGCTCAGCGTCTCGCCGGCGGTGAAGCCGTGGGCCGACGACGTCGTCATCCCCATGTCGTAGAGGGCCGGCCGCTCTGTCGAGATCAGGTCGTTCATCCCGAAATAGTGGGAGAAGCCGCGTCCGGCCTTGACGCCCGGCGTCGTGGCGCTGTCGGCGATGGCGACGCCGTTCGATCCGGCCGCCGTGATGCTCAACTTGCCGCCGGCGAAGCTCGCCGTCGCCGCCCCGCCCAGCGAGGTGTTCAGGCTGGTCAGGAAGTTGGCGATCGGCTGGGCTGCGCCGCCGTTGATCGTGAAGGTCGAACCCGAGAAGACGATGTCCGCGCGCGTGGCGATCGCACCCGTCGTCGGATTGACCACCGCGATCGTCGTCCCGCCCGTGAACCCCGTCAGGGCGGTCGTCAGATCCTGGCCGACGTTCTTGCCGGTCAGGGTCGTGGGCGGCGGGACGGCCGAGTTGGCGTTGTGCGCCCGGTTCAGCTCGTCGGCGACGTGGGTGACCAGTTCGGCCAGTCGCTCCGCCGTCTGCGGCGCATCGACGTCGCGCAGTTCCAGCAGCCCCTTGATCTCGCCCGACTTCAGTCCGTCGGCGAAGGCGCGCTTGGCGCCGCCCGGCTCGGTGACCCAGATCTCGTTGAAGCTGGTCTCCGCATTGACCGTACCCGCGCGATGATACTCGAGCGTCGCCACGCCAGCCCCGGCCAGCACGACGCCGGCCCCGGTGCGGATCGATACGCCGCCGACCGACCGCTGCGACACCTGCACATCCATCAGGCTGGACAGTTCGTCGACCAGCCGCGCCTGCTGCGTCTGTGCGCCCGAGGCGTCACCGTTCAGGACGGTGGCCTTGGCGATGTCGACGTTCAGCGTCTCGATCTGCTTCAGAAGCGTGTTGGCCTTCTCGACGGCGCTCTGGATCCGGCCGTCGGCGTCCTCGCGCACGGCCTGGATTTGACCGGAGATACGACCGGCCTCGTCGAAGATCGCCTGGGTCTTGAACAGGGCGTCCTGGCGCCGGGGGCCCGACACCGCGTCTTCGGCCGCCACGGCGAAGGCCGAGAAGACGTCGTCGATCTGGGAGAAGAAGCCCGTATCCCCGCCCGGATCGCCGAACAGCGACTGGATCCGGTCGTACAGTTCGTAGCGCACGCCCTGACGACTGGCCTCGGCGCCGGCGCTCAGCGACGCGGCCTGCAGGAACCGGTCGGTGGCGATGCGCACACGCGCCACCTCCACGCCGGAGCCGACGCCCTGGGTCGTCAGCGACACCTGGTCGGCGATCTTTCGCACATATCCGGGCGTGTTGACGTTGGAGACGTTGTCCGAGACCACGCGCAACTGCGTCTGCGCCGTCTGCAGCCCCGAGTTGGCGATGTTCAGGATGGTGCTCAGGCTCATCCGATTAACCCTCCGCCCGGCAAGCCCTGCCCGGCAGGCTGCGCGTCTTGCCCAGCCGTGCGCGTATGCGGCGCGGGCAACGCCTTGATTATCTTGAACATCACTCGACGCGACTGGCTCATGACGATTCAGGTCGCAAGCGCCGGGCCAGATGCGCGCTGTGACCGTCCGCACCCGGAAAGGTCTTGGAAAGGCGCCGGGCAAAAAGCGACTTTTACGCGGCGAGACGCGGCAATAAACGTCGTGACGACCCTGCCGCGACCTCTAGAGGCACGAGCACCTTATTCCATGATTTCAATGCGCTGGTGACGATCTTTCCACTTGGCCCGGCCCTTGCGACGGGCTGACCGAATGTTTCCGGCGCAGCAGGCGCCACGCCTTTCCTCGTTGCCTCCAGTCACGAAGTCGCCTGCACCGCATGTCCGTTCCCGGTCTCGCCATTCCCGCCGCGCCCTCCATGGGCCACGCCGCCGCTTCGAAGCGCAGCGCGGCGAACACCGACGCCGACTTCGCCGCCATCCTGGACGACACCGCTCCGGCCACGGCGCCCGTCAGGACGGCCGCGCCTGCGAAACGCGAAACGGAAGCCGCCGCTGATCCGGCTCCGGCCTCCGCCGAAGACGTCGCTGTCGAAGCCGTGACCGACGCCGCTCCTGTGGCTCCGGAAACGCCCGTCGCCATCCCCGTTTCTCCGATCGTCTCCACACCGTCGGCCGCCGCTGCAGCGCCCGTCGCGGATGACGCCATGCTCGCCAGTCCGGTTCCGTCGACGTCGCCAGCGACGCCGGGCATCGAAGGCGCCCTCGAAGCCTCGACGCCCGTTCCGTCCGAGAACCTTGTCCCGACCCTGCCCCGGCCCGACGCTCGACCGGAGGCCGCCCTCGCGTCCGGTCCAGCCACCGAAGACAGCACACCCGCCACGACGCTCGCCGATCTGCCCGATGTCGCGGCCGGTCAGATGGAACAGGCCAAGGCTGCCGTCGCGACACCGGCGCCGGCGCCGGCTGCATCCGCGACTGTCGCAGCGGCCGTCGCGTCGCTCACGCCCCGCCCCGCCAAACCCGCCGTTGAAGATCCGGTCGCCGCCGAGGCCGTCCCTGCGGAAGAGGTCCCGGCCTCCGCGCCGCTTGAAGCCAAAGCCGCTCCGGTCGATGAGCCGCGTGTCCGTGACGTGATCGAGCGCGCCCGGTCGGGTCGTGCGGAAGGCCAGGCCGCGCCCGCTGACCGGGAGGCTTCTCCCGCTTCGGACGCTCCCGAAGGCGCCGCGCCGGCCGCCGCGACCCTGACCGGCCTGGCCCGTCCTGCTCCGGCCGCCGCACCTGTCGCCGCAGCGATCCTCGTCAGCGCCGACGCCGACGCCGCGGTCGCCACCCCGCTCGCCCCGACCACGACGCCCACCGAGGCGCGGCCCGCCGAAGCCGCCGCGTCCCTCGCCCTCTCCACGATCTCCCACGCCGCCATCGAGACGACGGCCCGGATCGCCGCCCAGATCGTGCGCAAGCTGGAAGGCCGGTCGAGCCGCTTCGAGATGGCGCTGACGCCTGAGGGCCTCGGCAACGTCGACGTCAGCCTCGACATCGACGCCGACGGCAAGCTCGTCGCCAGGATGGCCTTCGACAATCCGCTGGCCGCCACCGAGCTGCGCGGCCGCGCCGATGAGTTGCGCCGCCAGCTTCAGGACGCCGGCTTCACCGTCGCCGACGACGCCCTGTCCTTCGCCGAGCGCGACGCCTCCGCCGGTCAGCAGGGCGGCTCGGCCTTCGACCGCCGTCCCGACCCACGCAACGCCCGCGCCTTCGGCGCCGGCGCCCGTCTGTCGGCCGACGCCGACATGGCCATGCAAGGCCGCTGGATCCCTCTCACCCTGACGCCCGACCGCGTCGATATGAAGGTCTGACCCCATGGTCGCCCCGATCACCGCCACAGACGCCGCAGGACGGACCGCCAATACCCGGACCAGCCTCGTCTCCAACTTCGAGACCTTCCTGTCGCTGCTGACCGCGCAGCTGAAGAACCAGGATCCGCTGTCGCCGATGGATTCGACCCAGTTCACCCAGCAGCTGACCCAGATGACGGGGGTCGAGCAGCAACTGCTCACCAACGACCTTCTGACCAGTCTGCTCGCCGCCCAGTCGGGGACCGGCCTCGGCGGCGCGTCGAACTATATCGGCAAGGACGCCACCGCCTCCTGGGCCGTCACCAAGCTCGACGCAGGCTCGGCCACCTGGTCCTACGAACTCGGCGGCGCGGCCTCGGAAGCCACGCTCCAGGTGCTCGACTCGACCGGCAAGGTCGTCTGGACGGGCCCGGCTCCGGACCGCTCCACCGGCACCCATGACTTCGTATGGAACGGCAAGACCACCGCCGGCGGACAGCTGCCGGACGGCGGCGTCTATTCGCTGAAGGTCACCGCCAAGAACGGCGCGGCCACGGTCGAATCCCAGGTCCTGACCCGCGGCCGCGTCACGGGCGTCGAGATGTACGACGGCGTCCCCTACCTCACCATCGGCAACTCGATCGTGCCCGTTTCCAGCGTCATCGGCCTGGACGAGCATCGGGCCGCCGCCGACACCGCCACCGGAGACGATGACCCCGAGGCCAGCCTGGCCGAGCGGATCGCCTCCGCCCTGAACCCCCTCAAGTTGCTTTCCTAAGGAGCCCACGTCGTGAGCATCAACTCTGCCCTGCTGGCCGGCGTCTCCGGTCTGACCGCCAACTCCGCCGCCTTGGCCGCGATCTCGCAGAACATCGCGAACGTGAACACGGTCGGCTACAAGCGCACCGCCGCCGAGTTCTCGACCGTGGTGAACTCCCAGAACCAGGGCG
Organism: Brevundimonas sp.; assembly: GCF_965278935.1. GTDB lineage: Bacteria > Pseudomonadota > Alphaproteobacteria > Caulobacterales > Caulobacteraceae > Brevundimonas. The sequence continues at coordinate 2,680,780 of NZ_OZ257124.1, forward strand.
CGGGCTACTCCGCCGGCGGCGTCCTGGCCAACACCCGCAACTACATCTCCCAGGCCGGTCAGCTTCAACGCACGACCTCCTCGACCGATCTCGGCATCGCGGGCCAGGGCTTCTTCGTCACCACCGAGAAGGCCGAGGGCCTGGACGCCGGCGACGCCCGCCTGTTCACCCGCGCCGGCGCCTTCCGCGTCGATGAGTTCGGCTATCTGAAGAATACCGCCGGCCTGTATCTGCAGGGCTGGCCCGTTTCGTCCGACGGCACGATCAACCGTGACCCGTCCGACCTCGGCAAGCTGAAGTCGGTCAACGTCGGCTCCGTCGGCGGCACAGCCGAGGCCACCACCCGCGCCCAGCTGAACGCCAACCTGCGCTCCAGCCAGACGGTCTCGGCCGATATCGCGACTTACAGCACCGCCACCAAGTCGATGTCGATGTACGACCCGGAGGCCGGTACCGGCTTCCGCCCCGACTTCCAGATCACCGTGCCGGTCTCGGATTCCAAGGGCGGCCAGCGCACCGTCGCCTACTCCTTCCTCAAGACCGCCAACCCCAACGAATGGCGCGCCGAGGTTCACGTCATCCCGGCCTCGGATGTCGACAACGGCACGACCCCGTCGAATGGCATCCTGAAGTCGGGTCTCGTCCTCTTCACCCAGGACGGCCGCCTCGACGTCGACGCCATGCAGGCGCGTGAGGCCACCACGCCGGGCTCGATGCTGTTCGCCGATCCCGCGGCGGCGTCGATCTCGCTGAACGCTTCGGATTCGGCTGTCGCAGGCAGCGCCACCGCACCGAAATGGCGGACCTCGCTCGGCATCGATGATCAGACGGTCAGCTTCGACCTCTCGGCTTCGGCCGGCGGCCTGACCCAGTACGACTCCGACTCGATCGTCCAGGCCGTGGTCACCAACGGCACGGCCTTCGGCAACCTGTCGAACATCGAGATCGACGACGAGGGCTTCGTCACGGCGATCTTCGACAACGGCGTCACCCGTCGCGTCGCCCAGGTCGCCCTGGCCACCTTCACCAGCGCCGACAGCCTGGGCGTCGCCAACGCGAACGCCTACCGCGTCAGCCAGGGCTCCGGCACCTACAACCTGAAAGCCCCCGGCAGCGGCGGCGCAGGCCTCATCGGAGCGTCCCAGCTGGAGGCCTCCACCGTCGACCTGTCGCTGGAGTTCACCGGCCTGATCACCACCCAGCGCGCCTATTCCGCCTCGTCCAAGATCATCACCACCGCGGATGAGATGTTGGCCGAACTCATCAGCATCAAACGCTGATCTTCAGGTAACGCGGCGTTTAACTAGATGAAGACTTACTCAACATCTCGCCGAAACGGCGTTCGGGGACGGATCGGATTTTATCCATTCCTTCACCACGACGCTAAACCCGGCCTTAGCGGCGCCACGCTACCTTCAGGATCAATTGGTGGTGGTGAATGAGGCAAAAGCCCATGTTGCAAGAGCGTCGAGTGAACAAGCAGGGCGAACAGTATGTCGTCGGTCCGACGGGCACTCCCCTGACGATGCGCGACCTGCCGCCCGAGAATACCGACCGCTGGGTCATCCGTCGCAAGGCGGAAGTCGTCGCGGCCGTACGCGGCGGCCTGCTCAGCCTGGACGACGCGCTGCTGCGCTATCGTCTGACGGCCGAGGAATTCCTCGCCTGGCAGAAGGCGATCGACAAATGGGGCATGCAGGGCCTGCGCACGACGCGGATCCAGAACTACCGCTCCTAGGTTTTCTCTCCCCGAACAACGACGGCCGCTCCCGGCGACGGGGGCGGCCGTTGTCGTTTCGGGCTCCGGCCTCGAAATCGTCCCCCATCCTCTCTATATGCGCGCCATGACGCTCATCGAGCCCATCTGCGCGATCCCCGACATCGCCCCCCTGTCGTCTCCGGCCGAGCTGGATGCGGCGGTCGAGAGCGCGCGTCTGGCGGTCGGCCTGCCGGTCGGCTCCCGCGTGGTCGCCGCCATGTCGGGCGGGGTGGATTCCACCGTCGTGGCCGCCCTGCTGCACAAGGCCGGCTATGACGTCGTCGGCGTCACCCTCCAGCTCTACGACCACGGCGCGGCCCTGAAGAAGAAGGGCGCCTGCTGCGCGGGTCAGGACATCCACGACGCCCGTCTGGCGGCAGAGATGCTGGGCATCCCCCACTATGTCCTCGACTACGAAAGCCGCTTCCGCGACGCGGTCATCGATCAGTTCGCCGACGACTATCTGCAGGGCCGCACCCCGGTCCCCTGCATCCGCTGCAATCAGACGGTCAAGTTCCGCGACCTGCTCGACGTCGCCCGCGACCTCGGCGCCGCCGCCATGGCCACGGGCCACTATGTCGGCCGCGCCGTCACGGCCGACGGCAGGACCCAGATGCGCAAGGCCATCGACCCCTCGCGCGACCAGTCCTACTTCCTGTTCGCCACCACGCGCGACCAGCTCGACTACCTGCGCTTCCCGCTCGCCGGTCTGGAAAAGCCCGCCGTGCGGGGCGTCGCCCAGTCGCTCGGCCTCAGGATCGCGTCCAAGCCCGACAGCCAGGACATCTGCTTCGTCCCATCCGGCGACTACCGCACCCTGATCGACCGCCTGCGTCCGCAAGGCCGCGAGGCCGGCGATATCGTGCACATGGACGGCCGCGTCCTGGGCGCCCACGCGGGCATCACCGACTACACCATCGGCCAGCGCCGGGGCCTGAACGTCGCCGTCGGCGAGCCCCTGTTCGTCACGAAGCTGGACCCGGAAAACCGCCGCGTCATCGTCGGCCCACGCGAGGCCCTGTTGACCGCTTCCCTGACGCTCGACGAAACCAACTGGCTCGGCGACGAAGCCTCCATCGAAGCCGCCGCCGAGGCTGAAGCCCCCGTCCTCGCCCGGGTCCGCTCGACCCGCCCCCCCTCGCCCGCCCGCCTGACGCTGACGGACGGCGCGATCTCGATCGTCTTCGAGACCGGCGAGGAAGGCGTCGCCCCCGGCCAGGCCTGCGCACTCTACGATCCGACCGACCCCGACCGCCTGCTCGGCGGCGGCTTCATCGCGTCCACGACGGCCTGCGTTGTCTGACGACCTGCACGCCCGCTCCGGCCTGCCGGAGGAATACCGCTACCTCCTCGCCGACCTCCCCCGCGACCGCTGGCACGGCAACGAGGTCGCGGCCATGGCCCGCTTCTGGCTCCAGATGCACTCGGGCTTCCGGCGAGAGGTCGCGTCCATGGATGCCCTGACGACCCAGTGGCGCGCGGGCTCTCTCGCCCTGCCCGATCTGCACCGCCGTCTGATCCCCACCCTGCAGCAGTTCCTCCAGCACCTCGAAGGCCACCACAACATCGAGACCCACCACTATTTCCCGACCATGCGGAAGGTGGAGCCGCGCATCGGCGCCGGCATCGACCTGCTGGACCGCGACCACGACGTGATCCACGGCCATCTCGACGCCCTGTTCCAGACCGGCCTCGCCTTCCATCAGGGCGTCAGCGGCAATGCCCCGGCGGCCGGCGACGCCGCCGCCCGCCTCGCCGACGCGCTCGACACGGCCGGTCCGGCGCTGGCCCGCCATCTGGAGGACGAGGAGGACATCGTCGTCCCCCTGATCACCCGCCACGCGGACGCCTTCAAAGGATAGACCGGCGGCATCGGCGCTCGCCGGCGAATAGCGCGCCCCCGATCACATTTCCGCGATCACCGAACGCGGACCGACGCCGCGTATCGTCAAGGTTGAGCCACAACGCGCTGGGCGTGCATGCAAAAGGCGCGGCCTACCGGTCGGCGCGGCGCCCGGTCAGCGTCGTTGGACCGGGTTGACTCCCCCCCCCCTGTTTCGAGCGAGGGTTGCATGCGGGCTGTTCCGCATGGAGGGTATGGGTATGAACTTGAAACTCGCCGCCGCAACGGTGGCCTCTCTCGGCATCATCGCGTTGTCGCCCGTTTCGGCCTACGCTGCGGGTGGCGGTTGCGACCGTTGTTACCAAGGCTGCACAGATGCATTTGGCACTGAAGACCCGATCACCGGCTATCAGATGCTTTCGTTCTGTGTGCTCAACTGCACGGACGACGACGGTTATTCTTGCCAAATTAGCCCTGGCTGAATTTTAGAGAAGTAATCAGAGAGCGGCTAGCCAGTGTTTCTTAGGCTTCTTTGCATCGCCCTGGTGTTTCAGCCGCTCTCTGAGCGACTTGACGCGTCACCTTCAGTAGACGCTGCGCCTGTCGATCTGTTCGCCATGGCGCAGCGTTACTGCATTGGCCCCGATGGTGACCACCGGATGACATGGGCCTACGCGGAGGCCGATGGTTTCGCGGCCTTGAACAGACCAGAATTCGAACATCTGTCGCTCCCGGGCGTAGAGGATGCAACAATTCGCGGGTTTACTCGCACAGTCGATGGCGTTGAAGCGCGGGTACTGACCGGTGCAAGCTGGATTCGCGCAGGCGGCCAAGGCACAACCTACTCGCGCCTGTGCTGGGTCTCGTCCTCCCGCGCCAGCTTCGACGAGGTCAATGGACAGACGCGCAGCTATTTTAACGATCGCGGCTTTCGTATGGGCCGGGTTCGCGTCCACGCATGGATACCGCGTCCGGACGGTTCGCTGGAGCCGGTGTCCAGGCGGCGATATGTACGCGAAAGCCTGACTCTGGCCCGCATCGAAGGCATGCGCCAGTTGTTCGCCAGAGCTCAGAACCGCGCTGTTTTCCTAGCCTATGCCAGTCCACGAGACGAGGCGACCTATCGAGACTTCGATTGGTCCGGTCCCGAGCCCGTTCCCGCACCACAGCGATGAGGCCATTGTCATCGCCTGTCCCGTGTGGACCCATCCTGAATGCAATAAACGTTCTGTTGTCCGTTCTCCCGGCAAGCTTTCTCGTCGCCTGCTCGCCAGCAGCGGAAGAGCCCCTGCCAGTTGTCGGCCCCGAAGCTTTTGCCAGCGCGTTCCCTACCGGCTTCGTGGCAGAAGCCCACTGCACTCCTTTGGCCGCCTACACACCGCCCCAGGTCGGTGCCGACTATGTGTTCCGTGACGACAACGGCAGGCGCTCGTCGCGGCGCATCGTCTCGGTGGATGGCGACCGGATCGGGATGCAATACCGGGACCTGTCCACACAGGAGCAGAAGCCGCTGCCGCCGATGGTGAACATAGCCGGCCTGTTCGTGGTCGGCACACCCGGCGGAACGCGGCAGAAGACCTACCCCGTCGATCCCATGGCCACGCTCGCGACCCTTCAGGTCGGCCAGTCGGCAGTGATCGCCGCCAGTGAGACCTCAACCCTGAACCGACGGCGGCGCACCGTGGCCACGCCCGTCACGGTGCGGTACCTCGCCTGCGGTCGCCTGCCCGTCGCTGAGAGCGCTGTCGCGGTCAGGCTGTACAAGGTCGACAGCCGGACCCTGATTCTGGATCGCGCGCGGCAAGAACAGCTGACGGTGACGTCAGTCGTCTATGCCATGCCGCTGGCCTCCGGGTTTCCCGTCGCCCTCGCCAATCCGAAAACCGCCAGCCGCCTCGAACACCTGCCTCAAGGCTAGACCGGCGACATCGGCCCGCGCATGGCCCGCCCGCCGTCGTGCGACCGTTCCGCCAGGACATAGCCATGCTCGGCCATCATCTCCGGCTGGTCCGCCACCTTCGTCGTCATGAAGGCCATCGCCACGTCGTTCAGCTTCTTCAGCGGCGTGTCGCTCTCGACCCGCCCCAGCCATCCCGCCAGCTTCGGCCAGCGCCCGGCGTCGACCTCCGTCCCCACGACCCGCGCGTTCAGGAAGGCCGGCGCCAGGCTGAAGTCCGCCAGTCCTGCCGCCTCCCCGAACAGGAAGCCGGTCTCCGGCATCACGGTCTCGAGATAGTCGAAGGTCTCCGGAATCTCGACAACCCTGGCCTTTTCGACCAGGTCCCGATCGATCTCTTCCTTCAGGACGCGAGGCTTGATCGCCAGCTGGAAGAACAGCTTCCACCCCAGCACGTCGAACAGCCGGGTGTCGGCGTATTCCTCGATCCATCGCGCCTTGGCCCGGTCCTTCGGATCGACCGGCAGGACCGACGGCTCGGGCCGCGTCTCCTCGATATATTGCGCGATGATGCTGCTGTCGCAGAGCGTCAGATCGCCTTCGATCCACACCGGGATTCGCCGCAGCGGGCTGATCCTCGAAAACGTATCGTCGCCCCGAAACGGGGTGATCGGATCGATCGCGACCTCGATCCCCTTCACCGCGCAGATCGCCAGGATCTTGCGCACATAGGGCGAGACCGGATTGCCGATCAGGGTGACCGACGGCTGGCTCACGCCGCCTCTTCCGCCACGACGTCCTTGGGCAGGACGTCGGCTACGGTCGGCCGGTTGGCGTGGAAATGGATCTCGGTGTCGCGCCGCTTCACGATCTCGCCGCAGCAGGAACAGGCCACGCGTGGTTTCAGCTCGGCCCCGCAGGTCTTGTGGGTGAAGCTGACGCCCGAATCCGCATCGCCGTACAGGTGTTGCGACCCCCAGCCGTGCATCACGATCAGCACGTCCGACAAAGCCCGCCCCTTGGCCGTCAGGACGTACTCGTTCCTTGGCGGCCGTTCGGAATAGAGCTGCGGCTCCAGCACCCCGTGCTGGACCAAGGTCTTCAATCGCGCCGCCAGGACGTTCCGAGCCACGCCCAGCCGTTCCTGCCATTGCTCGAACCGCTTCACGCCCTGGAAGGCGTCGCGAATGACCAGCAGCGTCCACGGATCGCCGATGACCTCGAGCGTCGCGGCGATGGAACAGCTTTGTTTTGAGTAGTCTGCGGTTCTTCCCATGACCTGAAAGTGACCTTGCGTCAGCGGTTTGGCAAGAGGGTTGCCAAAAGGAACCCAGTCAGTCAGTCTTGTTTCGCTACGGACACGGCGAGCAGCCCTCGCGGCGTTCCTGCATTCCCGACTTGCGGGCGGCGGCTCCGGCTTCCGCCCGTCTCTTTCTGTCAGCAGGCTGCGGGGCTCGGCTTCCGCCCCGTTCTTTCCGAGGCTAGGTGCAGGGCATGCCCGAACAGACCATCCAGCAGGCCCTGACCCTGACGCCCGGCGACGACGGCGTGCTCAGCGCCGATCTGCACGGCGACTTCTCGAACGGCCGGCTCAACGCGCCGCCGGAGACCGGCTTCCCGTTCGGCGGCCTGATCGCCGCCCTGTGCGCCGCCTCGATGCAGACCGGCCTAAGCATCGCGGCGCCCCTGCGCAGCCTGTCGGTCCAGTACATGACCCCGGCCCGCTTCGGTCAGCCGATCCGCTTCACGCCCCGCCTCCTGCGCGGCGGCCGCAGCGCCTCTTCTGCCAGGTCGACGTCACCCAGAAGGACAGGGAGGCTCAGGACCGCCTGACCAATCACGCCGCCGCCACCTTCGGCGACGATGTCCCCGGCCCGGCCATGACCCCGCTCGCCGCCCCGCCCCCGCTCGGCGCGCTCCAGACCGGTCGCGGCCTCGAAGGCCCGATGGCCCCGCGCTTCTCCCAGCACGTCGACTACCGCTTCGAGACCGGCCCCCACATCCTCCAGCCTGTCCCCGGCCGCCCGGTCGTCGAGCGCTGCTGGATGAAGATCCGCGACGGCGGACCGCTCGACGCCATCGGCCTCTGCTACCTGCTGGACGCCCTGTATCCCCCGGTCTGGACCGCGCTGGACAAACCGGTCGGCATGGCCACCGTCGATCTCCGCTACGACATCCTGACCGACCCCACGCCCGAACACTGCCCGGACGGCTGGGCCTTCTTCGAGTTCCGCATGCTAGACTTCGGTTCCGGCTGGACCGTCGACGAAGCCACCGTCTGGGCCGCCGACGGCACACCGCTGGCGCTGTCGAGGCAACGCCGGAAACTGGCCCCGGTGCGGCCTGCCAAGGCGTAACCCTCTCCCGGAGGGAGAGGGAGATCGCGCACGGCGGCGCAGCCGTCGTCCTGGCGCGATCGGGTGAGGGGTGAAACGCGGTTTGGCCGCTGAGCGCCTGCCGGACGCACCTCATGCGCTGACGCATACCCCTCATCCGTCAGCCTTCGGCTGCCACCTTCTCCCGCAAGGGGAGAAGGAAGATCGGTGATCAACACATCGCCCCAATCGACCAACGATTTCAACGCCCGGCTCTATCCAGAGCCTTTATCGCAGGCGCCCCTCAAAACCGTGCGACACTGCCGTTGATCTTTGACATCGCCGGCCGACCGCCGTCCCCGATGTAGACTCTGTCGAGTCTGTCGACTCCCTTTTCGGAGTCGCACCGCGGGCCGCCCCGCTCGCCATCCGGACTCGCCGGACTCGGCGGACTGTTTTTTCGAGTCCGGACGCCACGCCCAGCCCGCCTTCCCAAGACCACGCCCCCGCTCTAAGACGCGCCTCCCCTTTCCGAGACCCGCCCTTGCCCTTCCCGTTCGACATTTCCGCCACCGAAGGCCGCGCCCGCACCGGCGTCCTCAAGACCCCGCGCGGCGACATCCGCACCCCGGCCTTCATGCCCGTCGGCACCGCCGCCACGGTCAAGGCGATGACGGTGGATCAGGTCAAACAGACCGGCGCCGACATCATCCTGGGCAACACCTACCACCTGATGCTGCGCCCTGGCCCCGAGCGGATGGAGCGCCTCGGCGGCCTGCACAAATTCATGGGTTGGGACAAACCCATCCTGACCGACAGCGGCGGCTTCCAGGTCATGTCCCTGGCCGGCATCTCCAGGGTCAAGGAAGAGGCCGTCACCTTCGCCAGCCACATCGACGGCTCCAAACACGTCCTGTCGCCCGAGCGGTCGATCGAGATCCAGGCTGACCGCATCGGCGCCGACATCTCGATGCAGCTCGACCAGTGCGTGGCCTGGCCGGCCGAGAAGGACGGCGCCCGCAAGGCTATGGAGCTCTCCATCCGCTGGGGCGCCCGCTCCAAAGCCGCCTTCGGAACCCGCGAGACCCAGGCCCTGTTCGGCATCCAGCAGGGCTCGACCTTCGAGGACCTGCGCCGCCAGTCCTCCGAGCAACTGCAGGAAGTCGGCTTCGACGGCTACGCCATCGGCGGCCTCGCCGTCGGCGAAGGCCACCAGGCCATGTGCGAGGTCCTCGACTACGCCCCCGACATGCTGCCCGCCGACCGCCCCCGCTATCTGATGGGCGTCGGAAAGCCGATCGACCTGGTCGAGGCGGTGTATCGCGGCGTCGACATGTTCGACTGCGTCCTGCCCACCCGCGCCGGCCGCCACGGCCAGGCCTGGACCTGGGAGGGGCCGATCAACCTCAAGAACGCCCGGTTCGCCGAGGATCAGGACCCGCTCGACCCCACCATCGACGGCCCGTCCTCGACCTACTCGAAGGCCTATCTGCACCACCTGATCCGCGCCGACGAAATCCTCGGCAAGATCCTGCTCAGCTGGCACAACATCGCCTTCTTCCAGGCCCTGACCGCCGCCATGCGCGACGCCATCCAGCACAGCCGCTTCGAGCAGTTCCGCCGCGACTTCCACGCCCGCCACACGTCCAATTGACGGGGAACTGACGTGCGGATCGAGAAGTCAGGCTTCCACGCCTACAATACCTACCTGGAGGAACCGCCCCGCGACGGCGGCAACGAGACCGCCCTGCACCGCCACGTCATCATCATCGGCGGCGACAAATATTCCTTCTTCGCCCACTGGTCCGGCAAGTTCGCGCACAAGGGCGAGAAGATCTCGTTCGACTGGGACTGGGACCGCACCGGCGAGTTCCGCAACATCGACAAGCCGTCCTTCGAGGCCTTCGCCAAGGACGGCACGGTCCAGATCAGAGGAGATCGCAGCGACAAGCGCCGTGATGGTGGTCAAAGCTGGTGACCTCCATCGACCTCCAGCCCCCCTGGACTTCTCACCCCGAGATTCCGGCAAACTCTATCGGCTGGCGTATGGGGCGCGGCGAGACCGTCTACGGCTCGTTTTACAGATGGTTTTCCGATCTCCCGCGAGAACGGCAGGAGGCATTCGCCGCTGACAATCCCGAACCGCTAGGATGGGAGGGCTTTTATCGCACGATCACCGAAAACCCGTGGCACAGCGGGTCCTGAGGCTAAGGAAAATCTACCGCTGCGACCGTCCCGTCGGCCGGAACCAGGCGGGCGAGGCCGGCGGCGAACAGTTCGCCCGCATGCCCAGCCCCTTCAGGAAAGCCCGCCGCAACCGCCCCGCCTCGACCGCGTCCTGAACGGCCTTCGACCGCGCCTGGGCCCCGGTCAGCTGCCGCACCCAGCTGCGGTAGGGGATGAAGTCGGTCACAGCGTCCCGGATGGCATCCAGGGCCGCCTCGGCCAGCGCGTCCTGGGCCCGTTCGCTCAGGGTCGGACTATCCGGCGCCGGCGGTTCGTCCCGGTCGGGGCCCAAGGCCTCGTCCAGCCGCGCCACCTCGGCCCCGATGGTCGTGCACTGGCTGAGGTTCCGCCGATCATACGGATTGGCCTGGGCCTGCAGCAGCACCGTCGGGATCTGGTCCCGACGCACATTCAGATCGACGAGCGGCTGGGTCGCCGCATCGCCGAACCCTTCCCCCACCTGCCGCGCAGCCGAACAGCCGCCCAGCAGGGCCAGAACCGAGATCGAAAGGAGGACGCTACGCAACTGCACTGGAACCCCGGATCAACCGACCTTGCGGATCGTGGTGAAATCGAACGGCTGGATCTCGCTGCCGTATTCGATGAACACCACCGTCGTCGGATCGTCGGCCAGCACGCGGAAGCCCCGGTCGCCCGACATCTGTGGCCCCATGTCGCCGCACGGCGCGTCCATCGGCTCCGCCCCTTCGGCGCCCGACGCGAAGGCGTCCCATTGGGTCTTCACCGCACCGGTCGGCTCGAAGCCCGCGATGTCGCCCTCGGGGCTTGGAATGGTCGACAGGACGCAGGTCGCCGAATGCGGCCCCGGCGACCTGGCGCGAACCTCGGCCAGGATGGAATCGAGCGGCGCGTCGGTGGCCTTCTTGAAGATCACGATGGCCGGGCTCCGCCCCGTCTGTCCGTCGTAGGTCCCTTCGAGCGCGAAGCCCGGCAGGCTGGCGTCATAGACCATATGCGTATTGCCGGCCTGCGGGCAGGCATAGCTCCACACCGACAGGCCCCCGCCGGTCGTCTCGCCCCAGGTGCAGTTGACGAAGGTCTCCTGCATCGTCTGGCTCGGCTGAGGCGCGGCGGCCTGGGCCGCAGCCGGCGGGGCGGCCTTGTCTGCCGCCGGCGTGCAGCCGGTGAGCCCGATGAGTGCGACCGCGGCCGCCATGATCCCGATGCCGCGCATGCCCGTCGTCCCCCTCGTGATGCCGCACCATACCCCGCGCGGGACCTGTGTCCACGAAGGCGAACGACAAGATCAGGAAAGGAAGGCGCAGCCCTTGACCCGACCGGCCCGATGAACCAGAAGGCGCAACCGCGAAACGGCCCAGCCGTTCTGCGACCACGATGTGCGTCCTTAGCTCAGTTGGTTAGAGCATCTGACTTTTAATCAGAGGGTCCTCGGTTCGAGCCCGAGAGGACGTACCATCGCTTCTCCGCCGTCAACGGCGTGAGAAAAGCCTCAGACGCTTCCCCTGCGTGAACTCGACCGGGCTACCGGCTGCCGCTAGCAAGCCAGCATGAAACCTCTTTCTGGCGTCCGTATCATCGAGTTCGACGGCCTGGGTCCGGTGACCTTCGCCGGCATGGTCCTGGCCGATCTCGGAGCCGACATCCTGCGCCTGAGCCGCGCCAAGGCCGGAGCCTTCGGCGAGGTCGGCAACGACGTGATGCACCGCGCCCGCAACGCCGTCGTGGTCGACCTGAAGTCCGCCGCCGACCGCGACAGAGTCCTCGACCTGATTGCGGGCGCCGACGCCGTCATCGAGGGCTTCCGGCCCGGCGTGCTCGAACGCCTGGGTCTCGGTCCCGAGGACTGCGCCACCCGCAACCCGAAACTGGTCTTTGGCCGCGTCACCGGCTGGGGCCAGACCGGGCCGCTGGCCCAGACGGTCGGCCACGACATCAACTACATCGGCCTGACCGGCGCGCTCCACGCCATGGGCGAGGCGGGCCGCCCGCCCGTCCCGCCGCTGAACCTCGTCGGCGACTACGGCGGCGGCGCCATGTTGCTGGTGACGGGCGTGCTCGCCGCCATCATCGAGGCCCGCACCACCGGCAAAGGCCGTGTCGTCGATGCCGCCATGACGGACGGTACGGCGCTCCTGTCCGCCCTGTTCTTCTCCATGACCGCCAGCGGCCATTGGGGCGAGCGCGGGACCAATCTGCTCGACGGCGCGGCTCCCTTCTACCGTTGCTATGCCTGCGCAGACGGGCAATTCGTCGCCGTCGGCGCGCTTGAACCCCGCTTCTACGCCGCCCTGCTCGCGGGTCTCGAACTTGATCCGGCCGAGGCTGCGCAGTTCCCGGTCAGCAACTGGCCCTCGCTGGAAGCGAAGTTCACAGCCCTGTTCGCCGGCCGCACCCGCGACGACTGGGCCGCGCATTTCGGGGGCACGGAAGCCTGCGTCACCCCGGTCCTGACCTTCGCAGAAGCAGCCGACCATCCCCACAACAAGGCGCGACAGACGATCGCCGGCTCACCACTCCAGCCCTCTCCGGCGCCCCGCTTTGACGGTCAGCTCGCGCCGATCGAGCCCACAGGCCAACTGTCGCTGGAAGACGCCCTCGCCCGCTGGAGCTAGCGGCGGCGCATCCAGGGCGTGCCATTCGGAAGAGAATTTATTCTTCTTCAGGACTTGCTCTGGCGCTAATCGCTTCCCACCTCGAGTGCAGGTCTTTGAAAAGTCAGTCCCAGCCGGCGCCCGGTAGCCCGAATGTCAGACGATCTTGCACTGTCTGGGGCCGCGAAATTACCAAGCCTATGATTTTGTTAACGACTGTACGCGTCGCTTGCACTGTCTTGCACTCGGAATTCGCGAAACAGTGCAACGATCAAGCCTGGGCGACCCGGGCTTCATCTTCCTCGACCGTCTCGGCGCAGGCTTCGGCCAAGGTCGCGGCCAGCAGGACCGGGTCGATCGGCTTGGTCAGGAAGGCGTGCACCCCGGTCGCATCCCAGGCCGCGCGATGCACATCCATGGCGTTGGCTGTCAGGGCGATCAGCGGCGTGCGCCGGTTCATCCCTCCGGCCCGGATCTGGGCCGAGGCCTCCAGTCCGTCCATGACCGGCATCTGCATGTCCATCAGGATGGCGTCGAACCGCTGGATCTTCGCCGCCTCGACCGCCTCCGCCCCGTTCTCGACCAGCAGGATCGTGCACCCGTGCGGCTCCAGCAGGAGCGACAGGATGCGCCGGTTCACCGCGTGATCGTCGGCGGCGAGAATGACCTTGCCCTGCAGCCCGGCCTGCGGCGCCGCCCGACGCCGGGTCTCGACCGCCGGCTTGACCACGGCCTCCATCGGCAGGCTCAGGACAAAGGTCGAACCCTCTCCCTCGACGCTTTCGGCGGTAAGCCGGCCGCCCATGATCTCGGCCAGTCGCCGACTGATCGCCAGGCCCAGGCCGGTTCCGCCGTACTTCCGCGTCGTCCCCGCATCGACCTGTTCGAAGCTGTCGAAAATGCCCGCAAGCCGGTCCGCCGGAATGCCCACGCCTGTATCGACCACCGTGATGATCAGGCGACTATCCGGCGCTCGCCAGTCCACCGAGACAGTGATCGAGCCATCGTCGGTGAACTTCACGGCGTTGGACAACAGGTTGAACAGCATCTGTTGCAGGCGCAGCGGATCGGTGCGGACGCAGTCGGGCACATCGGGCTCGATCTCGATCTTCAGGCGAACACCGTTGGCCTCGGCCTTGGGCCCCCACAGTCGACCGAGCGAGCCCAGCTTCTCGCGCAGATCCATCACCGAGGATTCCAGCGTCATCTTGCCCGCCTCGATCTTCGACAGGTCGAGCACATCGTTCAAGAGGCCGACCAGCACGTCGCCTCCATCCAGAAGCATCGACACATGCTCGCGCTGCTCCCGATCCAGTCGCGTGCGACGCAGCAGGTTGGCCGCAGAGATGACAGCGTTCATGGGGGTGCGGATCTCATGGCTGATGACGGCCAGGAAGTCCGACTTGGCGGCGCTGGCCACCTCGGCTTTCTGGCGTTCCAGCCGCGCCTCGGCGTTGGCGGTCTGCAGGGCCGTCGTGGTCATGGAGCTCTGCCGTACGGCGACGACCAGATGCATCATGTAGAGAACCCCGCCCAGGGCGATCAGCATCTCCTGCGGCTTTCCATCGATGATCGCACCGACGACGGGCATTCCGAGGAAATAAAGGCTGTGCGGAATGACCGCCGCGAACAGCAGCGGCCTCACATGGTGCATATGCAGGCTGACGTGAAGCAGGCCGCCGGCCACCTGAACGATCGCGAACAACCGACCGGCGTCGCCTCCCGCCACCCACAGATAGGCGGCGATGCCCGAATAGACGATCACATTGACCGAGGCCGTGGCGCAGAGGGCGATCTTGTAGGCGAGCGACGGCTCGACGTCGGGACGCCGGCGCAAGGGTCGGAAGGCGACCCAGTCCAGGGCTTGTGTCGCCACGACGGCCCCGAACCAGACGGCGGGCCAGAAGGTGTGGGTCAGGAACCACGCGGTCACGGCGATGAACGCCGCCAGGCCGATCCGCGTCCTGAGTTCGCGGAACCGCACCTGGGCGATCATGGCATAGCCGTTCGCCGTCATCCCTGAGCCCTCTCCCGTTAAGCTGAGTGTCGCGCCAATAGACGAAGGATTGGTTGCCAGAACTCGGTTGATCCGGCGTGACCCACAGCAAGGGACAAGCTATGGAACAGGCCTGTTCACGGCGCGTTTCGACGCCGCACTCCGGGGGAGATTTGAAATGAAGCGTTTGATGTTGCTTGCGGCTCTAGGAGCCGCCGGTCTGGCCGTCGCAGGCTGCGAAGACCCCGAGTCCGGGCAGGTTGAGACCGCGCCGCCGATCGAGGCGCCCGTCGCGCCTGCGGCGACAGATCAGGGCGTTCCTGCTGCCGATACGACCGCCGCCACGGACGTTCCGCCTTCCTCGACCCTGCCTCCCGAGCAGCGCTCGTCGGAAGAGACGGTTAAGCCGGAGAGCGAAACCCTGTTCTATTGATCGGCCGCAAGGTCGTCCCGATTCGCTGATTGAGGGGGGCCTCTGGCGAGCCTGATCCGTCCGGAGCAGGTCGCCGATCAGGGTTGCATGTTGACGTCGAGCTTCTCTCCCTTCCGCCGGATTCCCGTCGCGCTCGTCGCGGCGGTGCTCGGCTTGGGCGCAATCAGCGTCGCGGGAGCGGCCTCCGCTGATCCGCGCGCCCAGATCCGCGGCGACCTCGACGCCGACCTGCGCGCGGCCCTGATCCGCGCCATCGGCGAGACCGACGGACCGCCCACCAACGGCTTCGACGCCCGCCGCCGCGCCCGCGCCGCCATGGCCTCGGCCGAGGCCCTGCTGCGGTCAGAAGGCTACTACCAGCCGATACTGGCCGACGTCGTCGAGGGCGAGGAGAACCCCGTCGCGATCGTCGAGATCACACCGGGCCCACGTTTTGTGCTCGTCGAGCCTGCGATCCGGTGGATCGCGCCCGAACCCGAACCCGAGGTCATCCGGACGGCCCAAGCCGAAATCGGGCTGGACCCCGGCGATCCGGGCCGTGCCGTCGATGTCATCGCCGGCGAAGGCCGGGTCATCGCCCGCCTGGCGCGCGAGGGCTACCCCGACGCCGTTACCGAGCCGCGCCGCGTCGTGGTGGATCACGCCGCCCTGACCGTCGCCCCGACCTACAATATCAACTCCGGCCCTCTGGTTCGCCTCGATGGCGTGCGGCTGGAGACCCGGGGACCGACGAACCCGGATTGGGTCACAGGGCTTGCACCCTGGAACGAGGGACAGCGCTACGATCCGGAACTGGTCGCCGAGCTGGAACGGCGGTTGCTGGAGACCGGCGTCTATGACGGGGTCGCGGTGGCCCTGACGGCGGCGGACCAGACCACCCCCGCCGGCAATCGCCCGGTCGTCGTCACCCTGACCGACAGGCCGCGCCGCATCCTCGAGGCCGGCGCCACCTTCTCGACCGCCGACGGTTCCGGCGTCGAAGGGCTGTGGACCTGGTACAATCGCTTCGGTCGCGCCGACACCCTGCGGTTCCAGGCCCGGATCGCCAACATCGACAGCCGCATCGGCGCGGACCTCAGCCTGCCGCACTGGCGCACGCCAGGAGAGACCTTGGCCCTGTCCGCCGCCGTGGTGAACGAGGACACCGACGCCTATCGCCGGACCGCCGCCGTCCTGTCCGCCGACCTGCGCCAGCGCATCGGCAAGACCTCGTACTACAGCTATGGCATCGGTCTGGACGCGGGCCGGTACAACGAGAACCGCTTCGATCCGGTCACCCAGGCGCCGATCAGCTTCGACCGCGACCTGGCCATCCTGACCGGCCGGGGTAGCGCCTATATCGACCAGTCCAACGACCCGCTGAACCCGACGACCGGCTGGCGCATGACGCTGAACGTCCAGCCCACGGCGGTGGCGGGCGAGGACACCATCCTGTTCCTGCGCACCGAGGCCCAGGCCACGGCCTATATGCCCGTGCAGGACAACGCCCGTACGGTGCTGGCCGGCCGCATGCGACTGGGGTCGATCATCGGCGGGAGCGAGCTCAGCGTCCCCTCGGATCGCCTGTTCTATTCCGGTGGTGGCGGCTCGGTGCGCGGCTACTCCTACCAGGGCGTCGGTCCACGCCTGCCCGACAACACGCCGCGTGGCGGCATCTCCCTGTTCGAGGTCTCGGCCGAGGTCCGTCACGACATCGGCAAGGGATTCGGCGTGGTCGGCTTCGTGGACGCCGGCGCGATCGGCTTCGCGGAGACCCCAGACTTCTCCAACCTGCGCTACGCGGTGGGCATCGGCGCCCGCTACAACCTGTCCTTCGGCCCGATCCGCGCCGACATCGCCCTCCCGCTGGACAAGCGCGAGGGCGACGCGAACTTCCAGGTCTATGTCAGCATCGGTCAGGCGTTTTGACCGATCCGACCTCCAAGCCCCCCCGGCGCGTGCCGTCGGTCCGGAAGAAGAAGCCGGTCGAAACCGTCACGCCTGACGCGATCGCCGCCGAAATCGAGACGCCCGCCAAGGCGGAAAAGCGTCGGCGCACCCGGCTTCAGGCCGTCGCCTTCTTCGGCGGGTTCGCCTTGATCGGCCTGTTCGTCCTAGCCCTGATCCTGGCCTTCGGCGGCCGCATGTATCTGGTCTCCGGCCCCGGGCGCGAGTTGGTCACCAGCTTCGTCGCCGGCAAGAAAATCAGCCGTTATGGCCGCATCAACGTCGAGGGCCTTCAGGGTGATCTGTTCGACGACTTCACCCTGCGTCGCGTCACGATCACCGATGAGAAGGGTGTCTGGCTGGAGGCCCGCGATGTCCGGGTGGACTGGAGCTACTGGCCGCTCGTCAGCCGCCGGTTCCACGCCGCAGACATCACCGCGAAATCGATCCGGCTGATCCGCCGTCCCGAGCTCGATCCGCCGGACGGGCGGCCGCCGCAGCCGATGCCGATCAGCATCGACATCGATAAATTCACCGCCGACATCGAACTCCTGGAAGGCTTCTCGCAGGAGTATGGCCGCTGGCGTCTGACCGGCGACGCCCTGGTCCCCCGCACCGGAGACAAGGTCGCGAACGTCGCCGCCTACAGCCTGAACCGGCCGGGCGATTTCCTGCGCATCGGAGCCACCCTGGGCGCCAAACCTGAGGATTTGCGCCTCAACCTGAGGGCCAGCGAGGCCCAGGGCGGGCCGCTGGCAGGGTCGCTCGGCTATTCGCCGGACCAGCCCTTCTTCGCCTCGGCCCTCGTCAACGGCGACATCGTCAACGCCACGGTGCGCACCGGGGACTTCACGCCCCTGACCGTCCGCGGCCGCTATGGTCCCGAAGGCTCGCGCATCTCCGGCTATTTCGACTTCAGCGGATCGGACCTGCTGGCGCCATTCGTCGAGCGGATCGGCCGCACCGCGCGCTTCGGCTTCGCCTCCGTGCCGGATGCGAAGGACGACAAGATCCAGGGCATGGCCTGGCAGCTGACGGCGGAGAACCTGCAGTCGACCGCCCAAGGCATGATCCGCCTCAATGACCGCAGCGCTCCCGACGGGGTCGCCCTGACGGTCTCGACCGGATCGGTCACCCGGCTGGTCGGAGCGACGAGCGGGGGGGCGGCGACCTGGTCGGGGATCTTCACCGGCGATGCGGCGCGCTGGAAGCTGGACGGGACCGTCCGGTTGGCCAATGCCGACCTCGCCAGCTACGCGGCCCGGACGATCGCCGGGCCGCTCGACATTTCCGCCGACAACGGCCGCATCGGTCTGACCGGTCAGCTCGCCGTCGCAGGGGGGCGCAGCCAAGGGATCGTGGGAGCTCTGCTCGGCGCCGCGCCCCGCCTGTCGTTCGAGGCGGCCCGTCTCGCCGATGGGGCCATCCTGCTACAGAAGGTCGATGTGCGTGGTCAGGCCCTGACCCTGAGCGGCTCCGGCGGGCGCAGCCTGACCGGCGGTCTCGGTTTCCGCGGCCGGGCTGACATCACCGATGTCAGCCGCATCCGGACCGGGGCGACGGGAACCTTCGGCGGTCCGATCCAGGCTTCCTCGGCCCGCAGCGGCGCGCCTTGGGTTTTGACGTTCGACGGGCGCGGCGGACGGCTGACCACGGGTATGGCCGAGCTGGATCGGCTGCTGGGCGCCACGCCCCGGCTGCAGCTCGCAGGCGGACTGGACGACGGAAGGATCGCTATCGAACAGGGCGTCCTGACCGGCGCTGCGGGCAGGGCATCGGCGCGGGGGCTGATCGAGCCGCAGGGGCGGCTGCGTCTGGCGTTGAACTGGAATGCCCAAGGGCCGTTCGGCGTCGGGCCCGTCGCCATCGACGGCGCGATGACCGGTGACGGCGCCCTGACCGGGACCTTGGCCGAACCCCGCGTCGACCTGACCGCCGCCTTCGGCAGCATCGCCGCCGGCCCCCTGACCCTGACCAAGGCGGACCTGGTTCTGAGCTTCCGCAAGGGGACGGACGCCTCGGACGGGCGGATCGTCATGACCGCCGGATCGAACTACGGTCCGGCCCGGGCGGCGGGAAACTTCTTCCTCGGCGGCAATCGCATCCGCCTGACCGAGGTCGATCTGAACGCCGGCGGGGTGACGGCGCAGGGTGCGATCGCCTTGGCCAACAATACGCCGTCGAGCGCCGACCTGACCTTCACGGCCCGTCCCGGCGCCTTTCTCGCCTCAGGCACGGCGGACGGTCGCATCCGGCTGACGGAAGGTGCGGGCGACGAGACGGCGATCCTCGACGTGACCGGCTCCAACGTCCGACTGGCCGGCTCGACCTGGTTGATCCGTTCGCTGGAGCTGGACGGGCGAGGCACCCTCGACCGCCTGCCCTTCACCCTGAAGGCCGATGTTGGCGGAGGAACGCCCGTCTCGTTCGACGGGTCGGGCGTCTATTCGCGGCAGGGCGAGGCGCAGAGCGTCACCCTCAGCGGAGCGGGCAAGGTGCGTGACGTCGCCTTCTCGACGCGCAATGCCGCCGTCGTCGCCCTCGCCGGAGACGGCCGGGTCGCCCGGGTGGACCTGTCGATCGGAGGCGGCGTCCTGCTTGGCGAAGTGCGTCAGGACTCGGATGCCGCTGTGATCCAGGCCGACCTCACCAGCGTCGAGCTGGGCTCCATCGCGCCCGACCTGAGGGGCAGGGTCACGGGCCGGATTTCCCTGCGCGGGTCCGGCGACGACCTTTCGGGTTCGGCCAACGTCAACCTGGCCCAGCTGCGCAGCGTGGATGCGCCTCGTGGTCTCTCGGTGGACGGGGCGGTGACCGCGACCCTCGTCAACGACACGCTGCGCATCCAGGCCAATGCGGCCGGCACCGACGCGGTGCGCGCCACGGCCGACGTCACCCTGCCGGTCGAGTCCTCGGCCGCGCCGCTGCGTCTGGCCATCGCCCGGACCCGCGGCATGTCCGGCCGGGTCGAGGTGCAGGGCCAGATCCAGCCGATCTGGGATGTCTTCTTCGGCGGCGAACGGACGCTGGCGGGTCAGGTCGATGGCTCGGCGACTCTCGGCGGGACGCTGGCGGCGCCCCTGATCAACGGGCGACTGAACCTCCAGAACGGCCGGTTCCGCGACAACGGCGTGGGGCTGACCCTCGAGGACGTCACCCTGGCGAGCCGGTTCGACGACACGACGGCGCTGATCCAGACCTTCACGGCCAACGACGGCGCCGGCGGGACCGTTTCCGGCGACGGTCGCATCGGTCTGCGGGAGGGGTCGGGATCCAATTTCGAACTGACCCTGACCCGGTTCAAGATCATCGACAACGAGATCGCCGAGGGCCGCGCGTCCGGTCCTCTGACCGTCGTCCGGGCCGCCGACGGCAATATCCAGCTGGCGGGCGAGATCAATATCGACGAGGCCCGTATCGAGGCCAATCCGCCGGGATCGAGCGGCATCGTCGGCATGGACGTCGTCGAGATCAACCGCCCCGGCGGCGATCCGGTCGAGGCCGACGACGGTCCCAGCCGGGGTCCCCAGATCGGCATGGACATCCGCCTGCGCTCGCGTGGCGGCGACGTGCGGGTGGCCGGGCGAGGCCTGAACGTCCTGCTCAGCGTCAATGCCCGGGTGCGCGGCACGGTCTCCCAACCGATTCTGACCGGCGGCGCGGCCGTCGTGCGCGGGGACTATGAGTTCGCGGGCAAACGGTTCGTGTTCGACGACCGCGGCTCCGTCTCCCTGTCCACCGACCCGGCGCGGATTCGGCTGAACCTGTCGGCGGTGCGCGAGGATCCGGCCCTGACCGCGACCATCCGGGTCACCGGTACGGCGGCGCGGCCCGAGATCCTGCTGACCTCGACCCCCGCCCTGCCCCAGGACGAAATCCTGTCGCAGGTCCTGTTCGGTCGCTCGGCGTCGCAGTTGTCGCCGTTCGAGGCGGCCCAGCTGGCGGCGGGTGTAGCCTCCCTGGCAGGCGGCGGCGGGTTCGATGTGATCGGAAACCTGCGCGAACTGGCCGGGCTGGACCGGTTGTCGTTCGGCGGCGAGGCCTCGGCCCTGACGGTGGCGGGCGGCCGCTACATCACCGACGACGTCTATCTGGAGATCATCGGCGGCGGCGAGGGCGGGGCGGCGGTCAATGTCGAATGGCAGGTGCGCCGGAATCTGGCCATCAGCTCCGAGTTCGGCGGACAGGGCGACGCCACCCTGTCGATCCGCTGGCGCCGCCAGTCCCGCATCCCCGGAACGGGATCGGAGGACCGGCGGCCCAATCGGGGGTCAGAAGCAAACTAGCGCGACTGCTCCATCTGGATGCGGTCCAGCTGTTTGATGCCCTTGAGGCCGGTGACGTGCAGGACGAGCTGGACGATCATGATCACGACCGACAGGCCGATCTGCCACATGGGCGTGATAGGCACGGTCGGCATCGAGGCGGTCATCAGGGGCGCCGCGACGCTCATGGCGATGCCCAGGGCGATCAGGACGATGAAGAGGATCGCGATGAACTTGCCCGGGCTGCGCCACTGAACGACGCCGAGGATCAGCTGGATCGCGACCATCGCGCCAGCCATCCATAGACCGGCCTGCAGCGAAGCATTGGCCATGGCGCCAGCAGCCGGGTCCCCCTGGGATGCGGTCGCGACCGCGTCCTGCATCGTTCCTGGATTGGCCAGGGTCCAGGCCAGGCCGATCAGGCCGACCACGACGCCGATGAAGATCGAGATCGCGCTGGCCCTGGCCGCACGTTCGGCCTCCGCCTCGGTCGTGATCGGGCTCGAGGGGTTCATCGCCTTCAGCCAGCTGCTCATGTGTCTTTCCTCCAAAATGACAAGGACGTTTTACACGGCGGTGATGGGGTGCGCAATATCGTTCAGCAGTCTCCCTCCCCCTCGGGGGAGGGTCGTCGCGAAGCGACGGGGTGGGGACGGCAGGGCGATGCGGATGCAGGCCTGTGGTGTTTTGCCTTGCCGCCCCCACCCGGTCTTCGCTGCGCTTCGACCACCCTCCCCCAAGTGGGAGGGAGAATACTGAGCGTGATTCATCGCTCCCTGCCCATCGGGCGGAAGTTGTGGGGAAGTCGACGGAGCCCGGGCGGTCGCCCGGAACCGATGTGGCCCCCTGCTTTCGCGTTACGGGGACCGGATGAGAAGTTTTCGGCTCGCGCCAAGGGCTCCGTCGCGACCGGTTCACGCGAGCGGCCGGTGACGGGCTTCGTGCAGCCTGTGGGGTTTTCGTCGCTGTCGACCCCCACGCTTTGCGCCGCTTAAACCCTGTCCGACCTAGGCCCGCGACGGGCGGAGGGTATCAGGTCCCTCCGGGCTCCACGGTTTGTCACCCCATGGACAGTCCTGCACCAGCGCCGGTTCGTGCCTCCACGGATCCAGGTCGTCGCCGGATCAGGGTCCTCGGCCGCGCGCAGCGATACAGTTTCCCGCTCGATCGCGCCCCACAGCACGTCCGGGTCCTGGGCCCAGGACGCCTTCCCCATGCAGTGGGACGGGAGAAGTGTACGCCCGGTCCGGAAGGGGGCGCGGATAAAGGCCCTAAATAATCCCGGGCGTTGAAATCCTTGGGGTCCTGGGCGGATGTGTTGATGGGCATGGGGCCCTTGGTCAGGGCTCTCGTCTCAAGCGATACAGCATGGTCGCGCCCCGCAAGGACGCTACCGCGATGATGGTCGCTGCGATCGAACAGGCCAGAGACAGACCGTACATCCAGCCCGGCCCGATCTGGATCAAGTCGGCGACTCCTGTTGCCCTCCGTACAATCATCATCATGCCGCCATAGGCAGCCAGAGCCAGCCAGACGATGGGAATCCAGCGCGTCATCTGGCGCCACTGCACCCAGGCGAGAACGGCGTACACGGCCGCCGTCACCAAGATGCTGAAGGTAAACATCATTGGTATGCTCGCCTCGAAATAGGGGGTCATCGACGCGATCTGCGCTTCCGAAAGACCACTGACGCCCTGCTGCGCGGTCACGATGTCGGTGAACCAGCCGGGGTTCTTCACCAGCCAGATCGAGGCCGGAAGACCTCCCAGAAACGAAACGACGAGGGCGAACGCCATCGACTGCGCGGCCCACTGGGCCTCGGCCATGCCGCGCGGCTTCATCAGCGGGTTCATCGCCCGCAACCACTTCCTCATACAGACCTCCCCCTTCGGCGACGCCCTGCAGCCTATGCGCGATCTTGCCGTGACAACACCCCGCCTTCACCTTTCCCGCCGCCCCGGCTAGAAGTCCCATCATGCGGATTCTCCCACAGGATCAGGCCGCCCTCGACCTGGTCGGGCGGGGCGAGGCCGATCTGATCGATCGCGCGGTTCGGTGGGCGAACGTCAACTCCGGCAGCGATCATGCGGCAGGGCTGGAGGCCGTGCTGGGTCTGCTCGAGGCCGAGGCGTCGAAGCTGCCGGCGACGGTCGAACGCATTCCGACGCAGGGGTTCTCCACCATCGGCGACGACGGGTCGCTGCGACCGCAGGCGCGGGCCGATGCACTGAAGATCACCGCGCGGCCCGAGGCGCCGATCCAGGTCGTGCTGACCGGCCACTATGACACCGTCTATCCGGCGGACAGCGGCTTCCAGACCGTCGTGGCGCGCCCCGACGGCGCGTTGAACGGGCCGGGCATCGCCGACATGAAGGGCGGCATCTCCGTCATGCTGGGCGCGCTGGAGGCGTTCGAGACCCATCCGGAGCGGGAGCGGGTCGGATGGACCGTCCTGTTGTCGCCGGACGAGGAGATCGGGTCCCCGGCCTCGGCGCCGCTGCTGGCCGAGCTCGGCGTGCGCGGGCATGTGGGCATGACCTATGAGCCGGCGCTGGCGGACGGGACCTTGGCGGGGGCGCGGAAGGGCAGCGGGAATTTCCACCTGATCGTCTCCGGCAAGGCGGCGCATGCGGGGCGGGCCTTCCATGAGGGGGCGAACGCCGTGGCCGGGGCGGCGATGATCGCGGCGGCCCTGCACGCGCTGAACGGGCGTCGCGAGGGGGTGACGGTCAATGTGGCGCGCATCTCCGGCGGCGGAGCGCTGAACGTCGTGGCCGACAATGCGGTGGTGCGGTTCAATGTCCGCGTGCCGGACGCGCAGAGCGCTGCGTGGGTGACGGATGCGATCGGGGAGATCGTTTCGACGCCGCCGTTCGAGGGGCTGAGTCTGGATCTGCACGGCGGGATGACGCGGGCGCCCAAGCCGATGGATGCGTCCCAGACCGCCCTGTTCGAGGCCGTGCGCGAGACCGGCGCCCTGCTGGGTCAGGCGATCGCCTGGTCGCCGTCGGGCGGGGTGTGCGAGGGCAACAATCTGCACGCCGCCGGCCTGCCGAACATCGACACGCTCGGGGTGCGCGGCGGGCTGATCCACTCGTCCGAGGAGTTCGCCTGGCCCGACAGCTTCGTCGAACGGGCGCAGCTGTCGACCCTGATGCTGTGCAAGATCGCCTCGGGCGAGATCGACGCCGAGCGGCTGAAACGCCTTCGGCTGGAGACTTTGTAAATGCTCGTCGTCCGCCCCGCCGGTCCCGGCGACCTCGATCACCTGCTGGAACTGGCCATCCTGTCGGGGCCGGGGTTCACCAGCCTGCCCGAGGATCCGGACCAGCTGTCGGAACGGCTGGACGTCAGCCGCGACAGTTTCACGGGCGCCATCCCCGTGCCGGACCGCTGGTTCACCCTGATGATGGAGGAGACCGACACCGGCGACGTCGACGGCATCGCCAGCGTCAAGGCGACGGTGGGGCTCAAGCGGCCGTTCTTCTCGTTCCGGATTTCGAACAATCCGGCGCAGTCCCCGTCGTTGGGCATCCGTATGGATCACCAGACCCTGACCCTGGTCAACGAATGCTCGGGCTGGACCGAGGTGGGGTCGCTGTTCCTCAAGGCGGACCGGCGCAAAGGCGGCGCGGGGCGATTGCTGAGCCAGTCGCGCTACATGCTGATCGGGGCCCAGCCGGAGCTGTTCGCCGAGACGGTGCTGGCCGAGCTGCGCGGGGTGTTCACGCCCGATGGGGCCTGTCCGTTCTGGGACCATGTGGCGCATAAATTCTTCCCCATGCCGTTCGACCAGGCGGACATGATGACGGGGTCGACGGACAAGCAGTTCATCCTGGACCTGGCGCCGCGCCATCCGATCTATGTCGACCTGCTGCCCGAGGCGGCGCGGGCGGTGATCGGAAAGGTTCATCCGCAGGGCGTGGCGGCGATGGCCTTGCTGGAGAGCGAAGGGTTCCGGCCGAACGGGCTGGTGGACATCTTCGACGCCGGGCCGACGGTGACCTGTCCGAGGGATCATATCCGGACGGTGCGGGATGCGCGGCGGTTGTCGGTCGTGGTGTCCGGGGACTTCGAGGCGGAGCTGCCGGCCTTGATTTCGACGGACAGCGTCGAGGCGTTCCGGGCTGTCCGGGCGAAGGCCGTGGTCGAGGGCGAGACCGTGCGTGTTGCGCCCGAGACGGCAGCGGCGCTGAAGGTGCGGGACGGCGATGTGGTGCGGGTGAAGTCATGAGCGACGGCAAACTCTATCTGAACGGCGCCTGGACCGAGGGTGCGGGAGACGGGTTCGCCTCGTTCGATCCGGCGACCGAGACGCGGGTCTGGCGCGGGAACGAGGCGTCTGGCGCGCAGGTCGGGGCGGCGGTCGAGGCGGCGCGCGCGGCCTTCCCGGACTGGGCCGACCGGCCGCGCGACGAACGGATCGCGGCGATGAAGCGGTATCAGGCGGCGCTGAAGGCGCGGGCGCCGGCCTTCGCTGAGGCCATCAGCCGCGAGACGGGCAAGGCGCTGTGGGAGACCACGGCCGAACTGGGGTCGATGGCCGGCAAGGTCGATCTCTCGATCCGCGCCTATGACGAGCGGACCGGAGAGCGGACGGCGGAGACGGCGTTCGGGTCGGCGACCCTGCGCCATCGGCCGCATGGCGTGGCGGCGGTGCTGGGACCGTTCAACTTCCCGGGACACCTGCCGAACGGGCACATCGTGCCGGCCCTGCTGGCGGGGGACACGGTCGTGTTCAAGCCGTCGGAGGAGACGCCGCACGCGGGCCAGCTGATGGCCGAATGCCTGGAGGAGGCGGACCTGCCGGCCGGGGTGTTCAACCTGGTGCAGGGCGGGCGGGATGTCGGGGCGGCGCTGCTGGACCAGAAGATCGACGCCCTGATGTTCACCGGGTCGGGCGCGGCGGGCGCGCATTTCCGGCGCAAGTTCGCCGACGATCCGCATGTGATCCTGGCGCTGGAACTGGGCGGCAACAATCCGCTGGTGATCTGGGATGCGGCGGATGCGGAGGCCGTGGCGGGCATCGTGGTGCAGTCGGCCTTCGTGACGACGGGGCAGAGGTGCTCGTGCGCGCGGCGGCTGATCGTGCCGGAGGGCGCGGCGGGGGACCGGATCATTGAAGCGGTGATCGGGCTGACGCACCGGCTGATCTTCGGAGCCTGGGACCAGACGCCGGAACCCTACGCCGGTCCGCTGATCTCGAAGCGGGCGGCGGACCAGGCGCTCGGAGCGGTGAGCGACCGGATCGACGGGGGGGCCAAGGTGCTGCTGGCGCCGGGGACGATCGACAGCCTCGGCGGGGCCTTCGTACATCCGGCCATGATCGACGTGACCGGCGTCGATGTGCCCGACGAGGAAATGTTCGCGCCCTTCCTGTCGGTAACGCGGGTCGGGTCGTTCGAGGCGGCGATCGAAGCGGCCAATGCGACGCGCTACGGCCTGTCGGCGGGGCTGGTCAGTGACGATCCAAAGAACTGGGACACCTTCATCCGGCGCATCCGGGCCGGGGTCGTGAACTTCAACCGGCCGACGACAGGCGCGGCGGGGGACATGCCGTTCGGGGGGCTCGGCGCGTCGGGCAACCACCGGCCGTCGGCGTATTACGCCGCCGACTACTGCGCCTATCCGGTGGCCAGTTTCGAGGCGGGCGCCGTGAAGAACATCGAGGGCGAGATCCGGGGGCTGAAATGACCTCCGCCGTCGAAGCCAATGCTGACGGGCTGATCGGGCCGACGCATTCCTATGCGGGGCTGTCGCCGGGGAATCTGGCGGCGAGCCTGAACGCGGGGCAGGCATCGAACCCGAGGGCGGCGGTGCTGCAGGGGCTCGACAAGATGAAGCGGCTGGCGGACCTGGGTCTGCCGCAGTTCGTCCTGCCGCCGCATGAGCGGCCGGACATTCCGTTCCTGCGCGGGCTGGGGTTCGGCGGGTCGGATGCGGCCGTGCTGGAGCGGACGTGGAAGGAGGCGCCGACATTCGCCGCCGCCGCCTGTTCGGCCTCGCCGATGTGGGCGGCCAATGCGGCGACGGTGACGCCTTCGGCTGACAGCGCCGACGGGCGGGTGCATTTCACGCCCGCCAATCTGCATACGAACCTGCACCGGTCGCTGGAGCATGCGCAGACGAAGCGGGCGCTTGAGGCGCTGTTCCCCGATCCCGGGCGGTTCGCGGTGCACGACGCCCTGTGGCCGGTGGCGCATCTGGCTGACGAGGGGGCGGCGAACCATGTGCGTCTGTGCGCCGGGCATGGGGAGCCGGGCGTGAACCTGCTGGTCTGGGGGCGCGATGCGTTCGAGGCCTGGGACGGGCCCTGGCCTGCCCGGCAGACACGGCAGGCATCGGAGGCCATCGCGCGACGACATGGGGCGAGCGGCGCGGTGCTGGCGCAGCAGTCGCGGGCGGCGATCGCGGGCGGGACCTTCCAC
The DNA here is from genome assembly GCF_965278935.1 of Brevundimonas sp. Lineage (GTDB taxonomy): Bacteria > Pseudomonadota > Alphaproteobacteria > Caulobacterales > Caulobacteraceae > Brevundimonas. The sequence goes on from NZ_OZ257124.1 coordinate 2,708,441, forward strand.
AACGACGTGGTCTGCGTGGGCGCGCTGGACACCTTGTTCCATCATGCGCTGGCGTTCGAGGACACGGCCGGAACCCATGCGGCCATCCGGACGGCGGCGAACGGGTTCGAACCGATCTTTGTCGAGGTGTCGGAGGCCGACCTGCCGCTGGCGGATGCGATTTCCTCCTATCTGTTCAACTCCATGCTGGTCTCGCTGCCGGGCGAGAGCCGGCTGACGCTGATCTGCCCGACGGAGACGCGGGACAATGCGCGCGCCCATGCGGTGGCGCAGCGGCTGGTCGGATCGAACGGGCCGATCGGGCGGGTCGAATACGTCGATGTGCGTCAGTCAATGCGGAACGGCGGCGGACCGGCGTGTCTGCGTTTGCGGGTCGTGCTGACCGGGGACGAGCTGGCGGCGACCAACCCGGCGATGCGGCTGACCGAAGACCTGCATGCGCGTCTGGCCGCCTGGGCCGGCCGCTGGTATCGGGAGACACTGGCGCCCGCCGACCTCGCCGATCCGGCCCTGATCGATGAGAGCCGGGGCGCACTGGACGAACTCACGGCCCTGCTTGAGCTGGGCGGCGGCTTCTATCCCTTCCAGCGGACCTGATCGGCCCGAACGCGCGATGACCCTGACCCACCGGATCGCGACAGAGGCCGACATTCCGGCGCTGGTCGTCCTGATGGATCTGGCCATCTCGGGCCCACTGGCGGACTTCCTGACGGCGGAGCAGGTCGCGGCCAGCCGGGTGCTGATGGGGCTGGACAGCCAGATCATCGCCGACAGGACCTATTTCATCGTCGAGGCGGACGGCGTGCTCGCGGCCTGCGGCGGCTGGAGCCGGAGGATCACGACCTATGGCGGGGACCATACGCCCGGGCGGGTTCCGGAGCCGCTGACGCCGGGCGTCGATGCGGCGCGGGTGCGGGCCATGTACACCCACCCGGATTTCCTGAGGCGCGGCATCGGACGGATGATCCTGGACCTGTGCGAGACCGCCGCGCGCGCCGAGGGCTACACCTCGGTCGAACTGGTCGCGACCCTGGGCGGGGAGCCGCTGTACCTTGCCGCCGGCTATCGCGAGATCGAGCGGTTCGAGGACGATCGCGGCGGAGCGCCCGTGCCACTGGTGCGCATGGGCAAGCCGCTCGCCGGCTGATACCCAAGGGCCATGACCGACGCGCACCCCGAGATGACCCCCGCCCGCCGCCTGAGGAACATCATCGGCGGATCGGCCGGCAATCTGGTCGAGTGGTTCGACTGGTACGCCTATGCGGCCTTCACCCTGTATTTCGCGCCGGTCTTCTTCCCGAAGGGCGATGACACCGCGCAACTGCTGGCCACCGCCGCTATCTTCGCGGTCGGTTTCCTGATGCGTCCGATCGGGGCCTGGGTCATGGGGGTCTATTCGGATCGCAAGGGGCGCAAGGCGGGCCTGACCCTGTCGGTCAGCCTGATGTGCGCGGGGTCGCTGCTGATCGCCTGTACGCCCGGTTATGCGACCATAGGCATCGCGGCGCCCGCCCTGCTGCTGGTCGCGCGGATGATGCAGGGCCTCAGCGTCGGCGGGGAATACGGATCGAGCGCCACCTATCTGTCGGAGATGGCGACGGCCAGGCATCGCGGCTTCTGGTCGAGCTTCCAGTATGTGACGCTGATCTCGGGCCAGCTTCTGGCTCTGGCTCTGCTGATCGTGTTGCAGCGGACGCTGGGCGACGAGGCGTTGAGCGCCTGGGCGTGGCGCATTCCGTTCTTCGTCGGGGCGGGGCTGGCGGTCGTGGTGTTCTGGCTGCGTCGCCGGCTGGACGAGACCCGGGCCTTCCAGTCGGAGGAGACGCGCTCTGCGCCGAAATCCAGTGCTCTGGAGCTGGTGCTGCGGCATCCGAAGGAAGCGCTGATCGTCATCGGCCTGACGGCCGGCGGGACCCTCGCCTTCTATACCTACACGACTTATCTGCAGAAATTCCTGACCAACACCTCGGGCTTCTCCAAGGCCCAGGCGACCGAGATTTCGGCGGCGGCCCTGCTGATCTTCATGCTGATCCAGCCTCTGGTCGGGGCGCTGTCGGACCGGATCGGCAGGAAGCCCGTTATGATCGCCTTCGGGGTGCTGGGCCTGTTCCTGACCGTGCCGATCATGAGCACCCTGGCTGTGACGACCGATGCGTTCGCTGCCTTCGCCCTGTCGCTGGCGGCCCTGGTCATCGTGTCGGGCTATACGGCCATCAACGCCGTGGTGAAGGCCGAGTTGTTCCCGGCCCATATCCGCGCGCTGGGCGTCGCCCTGCCCTACGCCATCGCCAATGCGGCCTTCGGCGGGACGGCCGAATACGTCGCCCTGTGGTTCAAGCTCGACGGACGCGAGAGCCTGTATTTCTGGTACGTGACCGGGATGATCGGCATCTCGTTGATCACCTACGTCCTCATGCGGGATACGAAGGCGAAAAGCCTGATCACCGACGAGCAGGCCTGACCGCAGACGTTATTGAGCCGGGATTTTTTCCGGCCGACCAGCAGCAACCTCTGCATCGGCGGCGGGCTCGACCTGAGCCGGGGCAGCGGTTGTCGCAGGCGCAGCCGCCTCGCCCTCGGCCAGATAGACCACCCGGCAGTCCCCATCGATGGTGGTGTAGCGGCCATTGGCGGCGTCAACGAAGGCGAGGCGGCCTTCGTCGTTGTACTCGACCTTGCCCGTCGAGCGGCCGGAGAAGGTCTGCGTCCCATAGGTCCAGCAGGTGACGTCGGCGGGCTTGTCGCCCCAGGTCGCGGCATTCCGGGCGCGTTTGGATTCGGTGCAGGCGGCGGCCGTGACGGCGAAGCCGGCGATCAGGACGAGTGTGATCGTGCGCATCATGCCGCGAATCTCCCGCCCTTGTGGGCATAGGCCTGGGTGCCGTGGGTGATGACCCGGTCGTAGGGCTGGATCGCCTCGATGCCGATCTCGGACGCGCCCTTCAGCCGGTCGTAGATGGGGCCGAAGTCCTCGAGCGTGGCATCGTTCAGGGCCTCGATCGAGGGGATGACGAAATAGACCTGCTGGAAGTCGTCGATGCGGTAGTCGGTCCGCATGATCCGCTCCAGGTCGAAGGCGATGCGGTTCGGCGACGGATCCTCGAGGGCGAAGACGCTCTCCGACGCCGAGGAGACGATGCCGGCGCCGTAGATGCGCAGGCCCGAGCCCTCGTCCATCAGGCCGAACTCGACCGTATACCAGTAGAGGCGCGCCAGGTTCTTGAGCATGCCGAGGCCCTGCGCCCGCTGGCCGCCCTTGCCGTAGGCCTGCATGTAGTCGGCGAAGTTCGGGTCGGTCAGCATCGGGACGTGGCCGAACACGTCGTGGAAGATGTCCGGTTCCTGCAGGTAGTCGAGCTGATCGGGCTTGCGGATGAACTGGCCGGACGGGAAGCGGCGGTTGGCCAGATGGTCGAAGAACACCTCGTCGGGCACAAGGCCGGGCACGCAGACCACGGTCCAGCCGGTGAGCGCCTTCAGCTTGGCGTTCATCAGGGCGAAGTCGGGAATGCCGCCGGTATTCAGGTTCAGGGCCTGCAGCCCCTTCATGAAGGCGTCGCAGGCGCGGCCGTTCAGCACCTCGATCTGGCGGGCGTAGAGGGTGTCCCAGGTGTCGTGTTCGACCTGGGTATAGGCGCGCCAATTCTGCGAGATCGTCCAGTCCGCCGCCGCGCCCTCGGGCGGGGCCTGAAAGACATGTTCGAAATCAGCCATCACGCGCTCCTTGAACCGCCAGTCTAGAGACCCGGCGGCGAAGAGCCAATCTCCGGATCAGTGGATCGGTTGCGCGCGCGGGGCGATATGGCCCAGTCCATCCATGGCGAACCAGCGCGATTGCTCGTCGGCGGACAGGGGCGCGACGTCGGGATCGTGTTCGAGCACGTTCTCGGCGGCGTAGATCAGGAAGCCGGCGCCCTCGCCCATGGCCAGGACGCGATAGAAGGGCTGGTCGCGCTGGTCCGGGCCAGGCTCGTTCGCAGGGCCGGCATAGGCGGCGTCGACATCGACGACCACGCCGCGGAAGGATTCCTCGCGGTGACGCACGATCTGGCCGAGGCCGAATTTCGCTGTCTGGAACTGGGTCATGATGAACGGATACGGCGCCGCGCCTGAGCGGGATGCCGGTCGTCTCGTTCATCTTCGCGACAGATAGGCTTGGCGCGGACGGTTCGGCGACGCTAGGTTGATCGGGACGGGCGCCCGTTCCGGACGCGCCCACATGAAAGTTCGGCCCATGCCGGAACCCGACGGCGCGCCGCGAAAGCGCGACGAGCGGTCCCGGGTCCAACGGGCGTCCATGCGGGATTCGTCGGGTCGCGACGGTCCCGTGTTCGGCGCCCTTGATCTGGGGACCAACAATTGTCGCCTGCTGATCGCGCGTCCGGCGCGGGCGGGCTTCCGCGTGGTCGACAGCTTCAGCCGCATCGTGAGACTGGGCGAAGGCCTGTCGCGGACAGGGCGGCTGGACGCCGCCGCGATGGACCGGGCCTACGAAGCCCTGGCCCTGTGCGCGGAACGGGTCGTGCGACGCGGGGTCGATTCCGTCCGGTTGAGCGCCGTCGCCACCCAGGCCTGTCGGCAGGCCGAGAACGGTCAGGAATTCATCGATCGCGTCCGACGCGGGACCGGCCTGAAGCTGCGCATCATCGATCCGGCCGAGGAGGCGCGGCTGTCGGTCGAGGGGTGTCTGAACCTGTTCGACCCGAAGGCGGAGGCGGTGCTGGTCATCGACGTCGGCGGGGGATCGACGGAGCTGTCCTGGCTGAGGAAGTCGGGGACGGAGATGAAGACGGTCGCCTGGATGTCGGCGCCCCTGGGCGTCGTGACCCTGGCCGAGCGGCATCCCGAACCGGCCGAGGCGGCCGAAGCCTGGTACGAGGCCATGGTCGGGGACATGGGCGAAGCCCTGGCGGTCGGCGAGTTCGACGACGCCGAGTTCCGGCGACTGTTCGCGACCGGCCGGGGCCACCTGGTCGGGACCTCAGGCGCGATCACCAGTCTGGCGGGCGTGCACCTGAACCTGCGGCGCTATCAGCGGGACCGGGTCGACGGGCTGTGGATGACGCGGACCGAATGCGATGCGGCGGCGGCCAAGCTGAAGGCGATGGGGCCGAAAGGCCGGGCGGCGGAGGCCTGTATCGGGCCGGACCGCGCCGATCTGGTGCTGGCGGGCGCCGCGATCCTGGACGCCGTACAGCGGGCCTGGCCCAGCGAACGGGTGCGGGTCGCGGACCGGGGCCTGCGCGAGGGCCTGTTGCTGCAGCAGATGCGCGAGGCCCGGAAACCCCAGAAACGTCGACGCGGCCGGGGCCGGGGTCGCGGGGGTCAGGCGGCGGGAGCCGGCGCGCCCGAGACCTGAACCGGCAGAACGATGTCGCAGATCGAGAAGTCCGCGCCCCGCGCCGTGCGCACGCCGTCGGCAAGGGTGCGGAAGGCGGCCGAGGCCGTGTCCAGCACCTGAACCACCGGCCGTTCGGCCTCGGGCAGGTCGGAGGCGATGCGGACGCGGATCATGCGGTCGGGATCGGCGGTGACCGCGCCATTGTCGCCGTCGCCGACCTTGATGGCACGCACGACGTCGAGGCCCGACACGACATTGCCCCAGACGGTGTAGCGCTTGTCGAGCGCCGGATAGGGCTGGCGCATCAGGAAGAACTGGGAGTTGGCGCTGTCGGGCGCATCGTCGCGGGCCATGCCGGCGACGCCGGGGCAATAGGCGCCCCAGCCATGCACCTTGCCGTCGCCGGTCGTGGCCATCAGCGAAGTCGGCTGGGTCTGGATCGGCAGGCTGTTGAGGAAGCCCAGCATGGCGCCGGCCGGCGAGGCGACGGGGGTGAAGGGCGTCTCGGGTCCGCGGCGGAAGGTGAACTCACCCTTGATGTCGGGGTAAGGGCTCTGGCCTTCGCCATTGCCCAGCGGATCGCCGGTCTGGGCCATGAAGCCGTCGATGACGCGGTGGAAGACGATGCCGTCGAAGAAGGCGCGACGGGTCAGCAGGCGCATCCGCTCGACGTGCAGGGGCGCAGCCTCGGGCGCCAGCTCGACCAGAATGCGACCCCGGTTGGTGTCGATGATCATCAGGTTGTCGGCGGGAACGGTGCGCCAGTCCGTCGGAGCGGAGGCGGCTTGAGCCGGAGCCTGGGCCGGGGCGGTCGCCGCCGTCTCCTGCGCCCGGGCGACGGAGGCGCCCGCCAGAACCAGACCGATCGCCAGAGCCGTCACCCGCATCGTCATCCCCCCGTAACCTCGGCCACCGGCTGCACGTCGCAGACCGTGAATTGTGCGCCACGCGCGGCGCGAACCTCTTCGACATGGGCCGCGAAGGCGGCCGAGCGGGCGTCCAGAACGCGGACCGTCGGACGCTCGCCTTCCGGCAGGGCGGCGGCGGTGCGCACATGGGTCATGGCGTCGGGGTCGACGATCACGGACCCGTCCGGACCGGCCTTGAGAAGGCTGAGGACGTTCAGCCCCGACACGATACGGCCGAAGGCGGTGTAGGTCCCATTCAGGACCGGGTTGGTGGCCATCATCAGATAGAACTGGCTGTTGGCGCTGTTCGGCGCGCTGGAGCGGGCCATACCGGCGACGCCGGTGCAGAACAGGCCCGTGGCGTCGGTCTTGAAGTCGGCGGTCACCATCATCTGGGCGTCGGGCTGGGTCGCCACCGGCAGGGAGCCGACCAGACCGACGAGCCCGGCCGGAGCGCCTCCCTGGATCGGGGCGAACTGGGCGTCACGACCGCGCCGGAAGGTGAACTCGCCAGCGATGTCGGGCAGGTCCGAACCGCCCTGCCCCGTGCCGAGCGGATCGCCGGTCTGGGCCATGAAGCCGGTGACGACGCGGTGGAATTTCAGGCCGTCGTAGAAGCCCTGGTTGGCCAGGGTGGTGATCCGCTCGACGTGATGCGGCGCGGCGCGCGGCTCCAGCTCGACCAGGATGCGGCCTTTGGACGTATCGATGACCAGCAGATTCTCCGGCGCGATGGTGCGCCAGTCGCTCGCGGCAGGAGAAGGCGAGGTCTGCGCTGAAGCGGCGGGTGCGAGGACCGCCAGGGCGGCGGCGAGGACGTAGGGCGTGATCTTCAAAACAGTGTCCTGAGGCGTTCTAGCGTTTGACGCGGTCGCGCACGGCGGCGGCGACGGCGGGGCTGACGAAGCTGTCGATGTTTCCGTCCAGCCGGGCGATTTCCTTGACCAGCCGCGAGGCGATGGCCTGGTGGCGCGGATCGGCCATCAGGAACACGGTCTCGATGTCGTCATTGAGGCGCTGGTTCATGGCCGTCATCTGGAACTCGTACTCGAAGTCGGCCACGGCGCGCAGGCCGCGCACGATGACGTTGGCGTCGAGCTTTTCGGCGAAATGCATCAGCAGGGTCGAGAAGGGCTGAACGTCGATGTCGGCATTCAGCCGCGAGACCTCGGCCTTCACCATCTCGACGCGCTCGGCGGTGGTGAACAGCGGGCCCTTGTCGTCGTTCTGGGCCACGCCGATCACGAGCCGGTCGACCAGCTTCACAGCCCGGCCGATGATGTCCATGTGGCCGTTGGTGACGGGGTCGAAGGTCCCCGGGTAGAGCCCGATCCGCATGCGTTTTCTCCCCGCCGCGAGGCCTGATTAGCAGGCGTCGCGGGCCGGGCCTAGATCGCCTGAACCGGGTTCGACGCCCATGCGCGCGCCAGCCGCTCGATCCGGTCCGGGGCGGCGGCGAACACGTGGTCGCCGATAGCCGTGATCGGACAGGCCGGGGTCGCGCTGTTGCACAGGAAGGCGCCGTCGAAGGCCGGGAGGTCGCGGACGAAGACGGGCCGGCTCCCGCTGCTCAGGCCGACCGTCTGAAGCTTCGCCTTGATCAGGGTCTGGGCCACCCCATCCAGCATCGGGGCCCTGGGCCAGACCACCGTATCCCCCGACAGGAAGCCGATGTTCCAGGTGGCCCCTTCGGAGACGAGCCCGTCAGGGTCGGCGAACAGGGCGTCGTCGAAGCCGGCCTGTCGCGCCAGACGACGGGCGCGGATCAGGGGGAAGATGGCCGTGTGCTTGATGTGGGCGTCGGTGCGAACACAGGTGCGGATCTGGGCGCGCACCGAGGTCGCAAGCGGCGATGGCGACGGGGAGACCGAGGTCATGACCCTCGGCGGGACATCGGCCGAGGGGCTGCGGGGCAGGATGTCGGGCGAGAACAGGCTGACGCGAAGCCAGGCGTCGCCGCGGTCCGCGACGGCGGTGCGTATCAGGTCGCGCAGACGGTCTTCGCCGACGGGTTCTCCGAACAGTTCGATCGCCGAGGCGTCGAGGCGGGCGAGGTGCAGGTCGAGACCACGAACGCCGCCGCCCTCAAGCCGGAAGGAGGTGTAGGCGCCGTAGTTGACCAAGGCCTGATAGCGGAGGTCGTCGTCGGTCGGCGGGAGGCCGTCGATGAGGAGTGTGGTCACGCTTCCCTCTCCCGGGGGGAGAGGGCTTGAGCGCCTGAGAGCCGACAGGCGATCAGACTTGCGCGAAAGGGTGAGGGGTCGGCGCTCACCGGCGAAGCCAGCCCCTCACCCTTTCGGCTGAAGACGCATCGCTTCGCTCTGCGAGCTTCAAGCCCTCTCCCGCCGGGAGAGGGATCAGTCCTCGCCGCCCTCATCGCCGTTCGTGTCTTCGACCTCGGGCGCGTCATCGCCGCCGCTGTCGGCCAGACGTTCCACCGACACGACCTTCTCGCCTTCGGCCGTGCGGAAGATGGTCACGCCTTGGCTGGAGCGGCCGACGATGCGGACCTGGCCCACGCGGGTGCGGATCATCTGGCCGCTGGAGGTGACCAGCAGCAGATCGTCCGACTCCTCGACCGGGAAGGCGGCGGCCAGACGCGTACCCGCGCGACCGCCGAGGCCATGGGCCGTCAACCCCTGCCCGCCGCGACCGGTTCGGCGGTACTCGTAGGCCGAGGAGCGCTTGCCGAAGCCGGTTTCGGTGACCGTGAGGATGAACTGTTCGGCCGCGCCCAGTTCGGCGATGCGCTCGACCGACAGGGCGGCGTCGCCCGAGCCTTCGGCCTCGTCATCCGCCTCGACCACGGCGGTGTCGTCCTCGCCGTCGGTGGCGCGGCGCATGGCGTTGGCGTGTTTGACGTAGGCGGCGCGTTCGTCGGGCGTGGCGTCGACACGGCCGAGAATAGCCATCGAGATGACCACGTCGTCGCCCTGGAGGCGGACGCCGCGCACGCCGGTCGAGTCGCGGCCCTTGAAGACGCGGACGTCGTCGGCCTTGAAACGGATGGCGCGCCCGCCGGAGGTGGTCAGCAGCACGTCGTCCTCGGCGGTGCACAGGGCCACGCCGACCATGTGGTCGCCGTCTTCCAGCTTCATCGCGATCTTGCCGGCGCGGTTGACCGTCGCGAAATCCGACAGCTTGTTCCGGCGCACGTCGCCGGAGCGGGTGGCGAACATGATATCGTAGTCGCCCCAAGTCGTCTCGTCCTCGGGCAGGGGCAGGACGTTCATGATCGAATCGCCCGGCTCGATCGGCAGCAGGTTGACGAAGGCCTTGCCGCGCGAGGTCGGGGCGCCGAGCGGCAGACGCCAGACCTTGAGCTTGTAGGCCTTGCCGTTGGTGGCGAAGAACAGAACGGGGGTGTGGGTCGAGGCGGAGAAGACGCCGACGACGGCGTCCTCGTCCTTCATCGTCATGCCCGACTTGCCCTTGCCGCCGCGATGCTGGGTCCGATAGGCGTTCAGGGCGACGCGTTTGACGTAGCCGCCGTGGGTCACGGTGACGACCATGTCCTCGCGCGGGATCAGGTCCTCGTCTTCCAGTTCGAAGTCGCCTTCCCCGATGGTCGTGCGGCGCGGCACGGCGAACTCCTCGCGCACCTTCAGCAGGTCCTCGCGAATGATGGCGATGATGTTCTTGCGGTCCGACAGGATCGTCAGGTGGCCCTGGATCGTATCAGCGAGGCCCCTCGCCTCGCCGAAGATGTCGTCGCGGCCGAGACCGGTCAGGCGGCTCAGCGTCAGGCCCAGGATGGCGCGGGCCTGTTCGTCGGTCAGCTTCAAACTGTCGCCGTCGATCAGCACCGAGCGCGGATCGGCGATCAGCTCGACCAGGGCGATCATGTCGCCCACGGGCCAGGCCTTGGCCTGAAGACGCTCGCGGGCTTCGGCCGGATCGGCCGAGGAGCGGATGATGTGAATGACCTCGTCGATGTTTGCGACGGCGACGGCCAGACCGACCAGCACGTGGCCGCGGTCGCGGGCCTTCGCCAGCTCGAACTTGACGCGTCGGACCACGACCTCTTCGCGGAAGTCGAGGAAGACCTCGAGCATCTTGCGCAGGCCCATCTGTTCCGGGCGGCCGTGGTTCAGGGCCAGCATGTTGACGCCGAACGACGACTGCATGGCCGTGTAGCGCCACAGCTGGTTCAGGATGACGTCGCCCGAGGCATCGCGCTTCAGCTCGATGACGATGCGCATGCCCTGGCGGTCCGATTCGTCGCGGACGTCGGAAATGCCTTCGAGGCGTTTCTCGCGGACCATCTCGGCGATGCGCTCGATCAGGGTCTGTTTATTGACCTGGAACGGCAGCTCGGTGACCACGATCGCTTCGCGATCCTTGCGGATGGTCTCGACCGAGGCGACGCCGCGCACGACGACCGAACCACGACCGTCGCGGAGCGCATTGCGGGGCGCGGTGCGGCCGAGGATCTCGCCGCCGGTCGGGAAGTCGGGCCCCGGCACGATGTCGAGGATGGCGTCGTCGGAGATGTTCGGGTCGTCCAGCAGGGCCACGGCCGCATCGACGATCTCGCCCAAGTTATGCGGCGGGATGTTCGTGGCCATGCCGACGGCGATACCGCCCGCGCCGTTGACCAGCAGATTGGGAAGCCGCGCCGGCAGGACGACGGGCTCCAGCTCCTTCTCGTCGTAGTTCGGCTGGAAATCGACGGTGTCCTTGTCGATGTCGGCCAGCAGGGCGCTGGCGGCCGGGGCCATGCGGGCCTCGGTGTATCGCATCGAGGCGGGCATATCGCCATCGACCGATCCGAAGTTGCCCTGGCCGTCGATGAGCATCAGCCCCATCGAGAAGGGCTGGGCCATACGGACTAGTGCCATATAGACCGAGGCGTCGCCGTGCGGGTGGAAGCGGCCCAGCACGTCGCCGACGACGCGGGCGCACTTCGAGTACGACCGCTCGGGCGTCATGTTCAGGTCGTGCATCGAATAGAGGATGCGGCGGTGAACCGGCTTCAGGCCGTCACGGGCGTCCGGCAGCGCACGGCTGACGATCACGCTCATGGCGTAGTCGAGGTAGGAGCGTTTCAGCTCGTCCTCGATCGAAATCATGGAAATGTCCGAGCCGCCGACCGGAGGAGGTGCGGCGTTTTCGTAGCTGTCGTCGGTCAAGGATTTTAGGCTTTAGATGGCCGGAATCGGAACGTGATCCGCTGTGCGGTTTTCTAGCATCCGAGGCGTCGCGAGGCAAAGTTTGCCGCCGGGGCGCCGCGATCCGTGAAAGGACCAATATGCGCCCCTCCTCCCTCACCCTTCTCCTCGCTGCCGGCTCCCTGCTGAGCGCCGGCGCCGCGCTCGCCCAGACGGCGGCCCCGCCCCCTGCACCGACGCCCGCGCCTGCGCCCACACCGATCGCGACGGCGACCTTGCACACCGCCGACGGCGGCGATGCCGGCACGGTTACGGCTTTCGCCGGACCGCTGGGCATCCTGATGAAAGTCGAGGGCAAGGGCTGGCCAGAAGGCTGGCACGGCGTCCATCTGCATGCCGTCGGGACCTGCGAGGGCCCGGGCTTCACCTCAGCCGGGGCGCACGTGAACCACCCCGATCCAGAGAAGCGGCCGCACGGCCTGCTCAACACCAATGGCGGTCCGGACCTGGGCGACCTGCAGAACGTCTATGCGGGCGCTGACGGAGTGGCGAACGCGGAGGTCTATCTCGCGGGATCGGGCCTGGGCATGCGAGGCATGGACCTGATGGACGAGGACGGCCTGTCATTCCTCGTCCACGCCAACCGCGACGACCATGTCAGCCAGCCGATCGGCGGGGCTGGCGACCGGATCGCCTGTGGCGTGTTCCAAGCCGCCGAGTAAGTCCGGTCAGGCCTTGGCGGCGCCGGCGCGAAGTCCCCGCTCCGCCAAGGCCACAACGGCGACGCCGCCCATGGCAAGGGCCGCGCCGGTCAGGATCTGGAGCGTCAGGACGTCGCCGAGGAAGCCCCAGCCGATGGCCATGGAGACGACGGGGGTGACGAGGAAATAGGGCGTCACCCGCCCGGCCTCGCGCTTCTGCACCAGCCAGAAGACCATCGAGGTGGCGAAGACCGACGACACGACCCCGGCCCACAGAAGACAGATCCAGATCAGGGGCGTGGCCGAGCGGACGGCCTCGACCTGGCCATGCTCGAACATGGCCGAGCCGAACGCCAGGGTCGGCAGGGCCACGAAGGCGAGAAGGCCCTGCATCTTCAGCGGCGGGATCGAGGTGGTGCGGCGGGCGATCACCGTGGTGATCCCCCAGCAGGCGGTGGCGCCGACGATCAACAGGATGGCGGGCCAGTCATGCAGGGCGTGCGGATCGGCCGACATCCAGGCGACGCCGATCAGCGACACCGCCATGCCGACCATGGCGTGGATCGACAGCCGCTCTCCCAGCAACAGGAAGGCGAACAGGCTGGTGAAGGGGATCCAGAGCTGGGACGCGACCGAGACGGGGCTGACGTCCTCGGCCAGCGAGAAACCCCAGTAGAGCAGGCCGTAGTGGAGCGGCCCGCCGAGGATGACGATCAGGGCGAGGCTTTTCCAGTTCGGGAAGGGCGGCCGGACGAACGGGACCAGGCAGAGGGCGGCGATGGCGAAGCGCAGCGTCCCGACGAGCAAGGGCGGCATGACCTCGGTCGCCACCTTGGCCGCCGCATTGTTCGCCCCCCATATCACCACGATCGCGGCGATCGCGCCGATCTCCATCAGGGTCAGCGGGCTGTGAGGCTTGTCGGGAGTTACGGGCACGGACGGCCTATCGCACGCCCAACCAAAAACGTCGGCTCACAATGCATGAGCCGACGTTTCGATCGTGGTGAACCGGTCTCTGGCTCGAACGGCCCCTGCTAGAAAGGAATGTCGTCGTTCAGGTCGTAGCTCTCGCGGGGGCCTGAGGGCTTGTTGGCGCCGCCGGTGGAGAAGCCCGAAGAGTAGTCGTCGTCGTTGCCGCGGCCGCCCGAGCCGCCGCCCTGCGACGCGCCGCCGCCGTCACGGCCGCCCAGCATGGTCAGCTGGCCGTTGAAGCGGCCGACGATGACCTCGGTCGTGTACTTCTCGACGCCGTCCTTGTCGGTCCACTTGCGGGTCTGCAGCGAGCCTTCGACATAGACGGTCGAGCCCTTTTTCACATAATTTTCAACGACCTTGACGATGTTGTCGTTGAAGATCGACACACGGTGCCACTCGGTCTTTTCCTTGCGCTCGCCCGACGACTTGTCGCGCCAGGTTTCGGAGGTCGCCAGCGAGAAGTTGGCGATGCGGTCGCCGTTCGGCATGGACCGGATTTCCGGATCGCGACCCAGATTGCCGATGAGGATGACCTTGTTGACGCTTCCCGCCATGATGAAATTCTTTCTCTGATCGCTCCCGGCCGCCATGTGCGACCGGGGCCTGAAATCCTCGGCTCGCAGGCCTGGCCCACGAAACCGTTAACACGTGTTCCGACTTTGTTCTACTGTCCCGGAAAGGTCGGCGAAGGCGCTTCCTCGACCACGACGCCCAGGTCTGTGATGCCTTCGCGCTCGATGGCGCCCGGCACCGCCAGACGACCGTCGCCCGTCCGCGCCAGGGCGAAGAACCGCGCCCCCTCCAGCGTCCGCGCGAACGAGACGCCGCGGCGATCGACGAAGATGAACTGGCCCTGATAGGCGCCGGTAACCTCGTCCCGGGCGACGCCCATGCCACGGAACCGTAGACGCATCTCCTCCAGGCGGGCGGCGCACATCTCGATCTGGACCTGACCGCGCGCGAGGACGTTGAAGACCGGCTCGCCGTCCGGCCGCTCCACCGCGTAGCAGACGCCGGTCTCGGTCGGAGCCTTCACCGACGTGTTGCAGCCGGCGAGAACCGGAAGCATCAGAACGGAGGCGATCAGGACGGGACGGATCATCAGTTCAGGCTCGGGAACTGGCAGCTGCGATCCTGATCGGCCAGGATGCGGAAGCGGCTGTTGTCATTGGACTGCTCGACCCGCCGGGGCACCAGACGCAGGGTCAGGTTGCCGTGGCGGCCGTACTGGGCATCGCCGGGGCGGACGCAGGTGCCGGCATAGAGGGCCTGGACACACTGGTTGAGGCTCATGCGGCCCAGCTCACGCCAGTCCGAACCGGTGTAGCGAAGGCAAGGCGTTCCGGACGCGCGCTCGACGCGGGGTTCGGGCTGTTGCGTCTGCTGATCGACCTTGCCCGGGACGCCCGTGTCATAGGGATCGGTCACGCCGACATCGGCCGTCTCGACGGCCGTCGGCAGGGTCGGGGGCGGTGCGAAAGAGGCGGTCGGGGCGGCGGCGAGATTGCCGGTCTCGTCCAAGCCCACGTCGAGGGCGTCGGTCGCCAGGCCGTTGCGGCGGGCGCAGTCGGCCAGGGTCGCCATGCCGACGAACTGGCCGTCGACGAAGCAGCGCAGTTCGCGCGTCGGCTCCAGCGACGGCGCATCGGCCAGATCGACCTGCAGGCCGCCGGGGCCTTCCTCGGTCTCGGGCGCCTTGGGGGCGGCCGGTTCGTGGCTGCCGCCGAACACCAGGGCCAGCACCACGGCCGCCAGAATGGCGAGGCCTACGCCGATGGCGATGATGACGCGATTGTCGGTGGGAAGTTGCATGAAGCGGAGCTCGCGCGGCGTCGGGCCTTGGAGGCCTCAATAACCCCGGCCCGCCCCGTGGCGTCAACCGCCAAGCGAAAACGGCCCCCGGCTATCCGCCGAGACGGGCGAGCGCGGCCTGATAGTTGGCGAGCTGATTGCTCAGATAGGCGGGCACGGGGCCCGACGCCGATGCGGACGCGTCCTCCGGCTTCAGCCCGCGATAGGCGTCGCGGATGGCCTTGAGCGCGCCCTGGATCTTCTCGCCGGCCGCCGTGATCGAGGCGGCGTTGTTGAGGGTCAGGTTGCCGGGCAGGCCGAGACCGAAGGTCTTCACCGACGTGTCCGCCGCGGCCAGGCCGACGTAGCCCGCCGACAGGCCGAGTCCCAGAAGGGCGTCCCTGCCCGTCTCACCGGAGGTCAGGATCGCGCCGGTCTTGCCGTCCTTGGCCATGATCGACAGGCGCTGGACCCCGCCGGTGGTGGTCGTCGTCTCGCCGTCCTTGCCGGTGACCGCGCCGCCTTCGGAGGCGACGGTGACCTTCAGCTTGCCGCCCGAGGCGACGCTGATCTTGCGGGCCAGGGTCGCGAGCGTGTCCTTGGCGTCGATGGTGACCGCCGTGGCCCGCCCGCCATTGGCCGGGGAGATGTAGAAGCGATCGCCGACGCGCAGCGAGGTGGCGTCGATCAGCCGTTTGGAATCGCTCTGGTCGATTTCGCCCTGGGGCAGGCCCAGACGATCCAGAACGCTCGCCCCGCCGGACGCGACGGCCAGGGTCATGGGTTTGGCCTGATCGCCGTCGCCGGACCAGGTGCGGCTGTATTCCACCGCGCCGGTCAGGGGATCGAGCCGGGTCAGATAGGCCTTGGTCGGGTCGGTGCTCTTCGCGGCCGGGTCGCGGTCGGCGATGCCGGTGATCCAGACCTTGCCGTCATGGACCTTCACATCGGCGGCCGTGTCGTCGCCCGCGTCGCCGTACCAGCTCAGACGGTCGGTCCCGGCGGCGGTCAGACTGGTCGAGAGGGCGACGACGAAGACGTCCTTGCCGCCTGAATGGGTCGTGGTGGTGGTCCCCGCGGTCAGGCCGCTGTCGCGGCTGGTTCCGGTCAGGATGACCTTGCCGTTGGCGACGGCGATGCCGGCGATATCGCCCGAGATCGCGCCCAGATCGCGGGTCGAGGCCAGGGTCGGGATGCCCGCCGCATCGAGGGTGAAGCGACGCACGACGGCGCGGCCGTCCTCGACGCCGGCGGTGTAGAGGTTGGAGCCGTCGATGGTCATGGCGTCGACGCTGTCGTCGGCGCCGGTGCCGAACTGGGTCTGGCCCACGGCCTTTGCGACGATGCCGGCCGTCGGATAGGGCTCGCCGGCCTTGAAGGCCTGGACATAGCCATCCCAGCCGCCGACCGGGACTGCGCCGGTCATCGCCGACTTCGACCGGCCGCCGACATAGACGAGGCCGCCGTCGCCGAAGGAGACGCTGGTCGCCTCATCGGCCGCGCGGGCGCCGCGACGCTGGGTCCATTGCTCCTCGCCGTCCTTGTTGAAGACGGTGACGAAGCTGTCGGCGACGTTGGCGACCTCGCCGGTCTTGCCCGCGTCCGTGGCCGAGGTGTTCAGCGAGCCGGTGACCGAGCCCGCGACCGCGACGTCGCCGTTGTCATCGATAGCGATGGCGTAGCCGCTGGCGCTGGAGGATGCGCCCAGGGTCCGGGTCGCGACCAGGCGTCCGGCCGAGTCGTACTTCATCAGGGCGACGTCCTGGACGCCCTTGATCGGCTGGTTGGTCCCGCCCGTGGTCACGTCGCCGACGATCCAAAGCGAGCCGTCAGGACCGACGGCGCTGGCGCGCACGGTCGAGACGCCCTCGGGCATCTTCTCCTGGGAGATGCGGCCGTCGACCCACTGGGTCTCGCCGACGTTGCCGCCGGTCGGCTGGGCCGCCGTGCCGCCGTCGCTCTGGAACTTGAGGATCTGGTTGGTGGTGGTGGCCGCGACGGTGGTCTTGGTGGTCGTCACGCCATTGACCGTGGTCGTCACGGTCGTTGCGGGAGAGCCTGCGGACTGAACCACATAGACGGCGTCGGACTTCTGGGCGGCCGTGAAGCCGACGGTCTCGGTCGAGGTTCCCCGGATCGCCAGCGCCCACCGGTCGGGGCCGGCCGGCAGGGTCACAGGCTTGCCGGCGACCTGCACCGTCTGGGGCGTCGCCTTGATCTGGTCGCGGCCGATGCGGGTCTGGAAGCCGGCGGCCTCGAGCTTGCCGTTGATGAACCCCGTGACGTTGTCCATCGTCCGGGGCGTCGCGCCCATCTCGTCGAGGTCGATCGGGACGGCGGTGGTCTGGGTGCTCAGCCCCACCGGGACCTTGATGGTAATGCTGAACTTCGTGTCGCCCTCGAACGCCTTGACCGGCGTATCCAGCGAACCTTCGTGGATCGGGCCGGTGATGGAGTTGGAGCTGTCGCGGGGGACGGCGGCCGTGGTCTTCGATGTCGAGGACGAGGTCCCCTGCACCAGCCGGAGCGCATCGAACTCGGCCTTGCCAACATACGAACCGATTTCGGCCAGGCCCGAGGCGAACCGCTTCTGGGTCAACGCCAGGTCGGTCGCGGTCAGACCTTTCACCGAGGCGCGGTTGGCCAAGGCGTTCAGTGTCTCCAGACCTTGATAGAGAGCGAACAGCTTCCGATAGTCGGCCGAGGCGCCCTTCACGTCGAGCTGGGCGGCGTCCTCGTTCACGAAGGCGCGGCCGCCGAGGGCGGCGCGGACCAGGGCGTCCGGTTTTGGCGCCGTCGCCTGGGCCGAAGTGCTCCACGGCGCGGTAGGCTGAGACTTTTTAGTGATGAGGTTCGTCAGGGCAGCCGAGGTCGAGGGGTCGTAAGAACCCCCATACAAACCCATGAGATAGCTGTTGTTGACCGCCACTCGATCCTCCGCGTGCAAGGGTACGCGAGCGGGCTCAATGCGAGATTAACGTCCGGGCAGGGAACGATGGAATGCGAATCGTGTTGTGGTCTCGTCAGACAGGAGCGAGGCCATGATCTTCCCGAAGTCGCTTATCCAGTCCCTTCTGGCGTTGTACGGATTCGGAGACCGGGCGCATGCGCCGCGCCGCCGTCCCTCACCCGTCGTGATCGGCCACCAGTCCGGCAGTCGCTTTTAGCCCTGGAACAGGCTGAGGATGATCTGCGGCGCCTGGTTGGCGATCGACAGAGCCTGAGCCCCCAGTTGCTGCTGCACCTGCAAGGCCTGCAGGCGTGCGCTTTCCTTGGCCAGATCGGCGTCCACCAGATTGCCGATACCCGACTCGATTGTGTCCGAGAGCTTCGCCACGAAGGTGTTGTGGGCCGAGATCTGCTTGGCCTGGGCGCCGATGTCGCCAAGCGACTTGTTCAGGTTGGTGATCGAGGCGTCGAGCTTGGTCAGGGCGGTGGTCGAACCGGTCACCGTCAGCAGGCTGTCGCTCAGGCCGAGCGAGATGATCGAGCCGCTGAGCGAGAGGTTCTTGCCGGACAGGGTGATGAACTGGGTCGCGCCGGCGTTGGCCAGGAACTTCAGCCCGTTGGTCAGTGACCCGTTGAGGATGTTGCCGCCGTCGAAGGAGGCGTTCTCGACGGCCGACTTGATGGCGCGCAGCAGGGCCTTGAAGTCGGCGTCCAGCAGCTGGCGGGACTGGGTCTTCAGCGAGACGTCCTTGGCCGCGACGACCTTTTCCTTCAGCTGATTCAGCAGGTCGGAGATCGATTCGCCCGCCGCCATGGCGACGTCGGCGATGGAGGTGGCGCGGTCCAGGCTTTGCTTGACGGCCGAAAGGGCGCCGAGGTCGGCGCGCTGGCCCTGGGCGATGGCCCACACGGCGGCGTTGTCCTTGGCCCCCTGGACTTTCAGCCCGGTCGAGATCCGGTTCTGGACCCCGGTGAGGTTGTCGTTGGTCCGGGACAGGTTCTGCAGCGCGACAGCGGCCGCGGCATTGGTGTGAACGCTGTTGGTCGTCATAGGTCTTCTAGCCCCGGGATGTTCGCCGGAAGGCTAGAGCTGCAACAGTCACCGTATGGTTAACGGCGGTAAACCACGACGATTAACCGCATCGGGCTGTCCCGAGCGGTCTGGAATACGGGTCCGGCGTCCTAACAATCAGGCGCTGGTGTCGATCAGCCCCCCGGCCGAGTAGTCGCCTCTTTCCGCCATTCGCAGGACCTGCTCTCGCGGGAACTGGCGGACGACCTCTCCGGTGGCGCTGTCCAGGGTCTTGTAGACGAAGGTCCCCTGGGTGGGTCCCTCTTCGATGATCAGCCGATACCGGGCGGCCTCTTCAGCCTTCTGTGCGGCGCGGCCCTGACCGAAGTCGTTGTTCGAGGTCGCGGCCGCCGTGGCTGCGACGACAGGTGAAACGCTTGCGCCTACGCTTTTTGCATTGGTGTCCATGGCTCCTTACGCCGGGGCTTCCGGCGTCCCTTGGGAACGGTCGGGCGGGACCGGGGTCCCGCCCTTCCATTGGCTTATCGGAACAGGCCGAGCAGGATCGAGGTCGAGGAGTTGGCGATCGACAGAGCCTGCACACCCAGCTGTTGCTTGGTTTGCAGCGACTGCAGTCGCGCGCTTTCCTTGGCCAGGTCCGCATCGACCAGGTTGCCCACGCCGTTTTCCAGAGCGTCGGAGAGCTTGCCGACGAACGAGCGGTGCGTGTCGAGCGACTTGGCGCCGGTGCCCAGGCGAGCCAGGGCGGACGACACGTTGTCGATGGAGGCGTTGACCAGACCCAGGGCCGTGGTGGCCAGGGTCGAGGTGCCGATCGTGGTCGTGGTCGCGACGGTCACGTTGGTCGAGCCGAGCGACAGGTTTTCAGGAGCCACCTTGATGGTGGAGCCAGCCGTGTTCGACAGGGCCTTGAAGCCGTTGGTGCCGGTCGAGTTGTCCAGCAGGTTCACGCCGTTGAACTTGGCGTTCGAGACCACCGTGGCGATCTGGTCGCGGATGGACTTGAAGTCTTCGTTCAAGGCCTTGCGCGAAGCCGTCGACAGCGACTTGTCGGTCGCCGAGAGGGCCTTTTCCTTCAGCTGGATCAGCAGGTCGGAGACGGATTCACCGGCGGCCATGGCGACATCGACGGCCGAAGAGCCGCGATCCAGGCTGTCCTTGACGGCGCCCAGAGCATTGATTTCGCTGCGTTGACCCTGGGCGATGGCCCAGATGGCGCCGTTGTCCTTGGCGTTGTTGACCTTCTTGCCCGTGTTGACGCGGCCCTGGACGACGTCCAGTTCCTTGTTCGTGGCCTGAAGGTTCTGCAGGGCGACAAGGGCGCCCGAGTTCGTGTTCACGCTGTTCAGCGCCATGACGAAAGTCCTTATTTTCAAGGTTCCGGGCGTCATTTTGACATCCGGGAGCATTTTGCTCGGAGACCCAAGAAGCAATCGGCAGGCCAGCCGTCGCAATTTCGACAAGCCCGCAACCCTTTGAAATAACTACGGTACCTTGCCTTAACCATGCCTCTCGCCCGGCAGGTTTTGCCGTTTCGGGCGCTGCGAGGCAGGAAATGCCGGGCGCCCGGCAGGTTTTGCCGGGCTGTCCGCTTCGTCATGACGAAAACACCCTGACGAAACGGGACGAAACGGACGAAGTCAGGGGCGTCTCGCCACCTCCCCCGCCGCTCGTTCGGCCATGAGGGTGTCGACGGCCAGCCGGCGGGCGGCGTCGCAGTCGGCGATCTGGCGGCCTCGCATCATGTATCCGACCTCCAGATCGCCCAACGTCGGGGCATCGGGCAGGCGGTGCAGCTCACACGGCCGGCTCGCCATCGCCGGCAAGGTCAGGCGCGGCGGAGCAACCGACGAGGCCCGGGGCGGCAAGGCACAGCTTGCGGTCATGGTCGCGCAGGCGAGCAACGCGATCGGCAGGCAGGGGTGAGGCAGCGTCATCGGCGGTTCTCGCGGTCTGGATGGATCGGGCTGTGACACGTTCCAGCGTCACGGCGGATTGGGCGGCGGCATCGAGGCGCGCGACCTGACCGGCCTCGCCCTCGGCTTCCGCCGTCCGGGCGGCGGCCTGTCGCTCGGCGAAGTCGGCCGTTCGCTCGGCGCGTTCGAGGCGTCGGCGACCGACGTCGAAAGGATCCCAGCGGAAGCCGAGACCGCCGAGGACGATGGCGACCGCCGCGAGGACCCCGACGCCGAGGGCCAGCCATCCGAGCGGCGCGAGGGTTCTGAGGGCTGGAGGGGTCAAGGGAACACCTTCCGATCCAGCTCGAAATGCGGACCATCGCGCAGGCGCGGCCAGTCTCCGCCCCAGACAAGGGCGACGCCCCTGACCTCCGCCGCCGCCTTGATGGCCTCGGCGATGCGCGGATAGAGGGGCCAGTCCCAGCGGACCGCGCCGTCGACCAGTGCCGCGATATCGACCGCGTGGCCGGTGATATGCCGCGAGTTCAGGGTACGGCTGGCCCCGGCGCGGACGAGGGCGACCTGTCTTTCCCTGGTGCGCAGGCCCTCGGTGACCATGAAGTCGACCGGGGTGGTCAGGATCGCGGCCTCGATCACCCCGACGAGGGCGGGATGGACGCCCTTGAGCCGGGCGCGGGAGCGTTCGGAGAGACGGAAGCTCATCGGGCGCCGCCGTCGGAGAGGCGCAGGCGAAGATTGACCAGCAGGGCGACCAGTTGCTGGGCCGTCGGCGCGACCAGATAGAGGATCAGCGTCAGGGCCAGCAGCGACATCAGGCCCGAGGCCACGGCCGGCAAAGCGGCGGGCTCGGTCCGGTGGACGACGGCGGACAGGGAGCGCCACAGGGCGAAGCTGGCGGCGAAGACATAGAGACGGCGCCACAGCCACTGCCCCTCGGCCAGGGGCTGGGGTGTCGGTCGGGAGGGAGGTTGGGGAGTGTTCTCAATCATTGTCGGGTTCCTCGTCGAGGGTCAGGTGGGTCCAGAACCAGTCGGGGCCGGCGGCGCGGCGCCCCTCGTCGCGGGACAGACGTCGCGGGGCGTCCAGCACGTCGACGTCCAGCAGGGGGCCTTCTCCGTAGAAGCCGAGGCTGTCGAAGACGGGGTCGGCGTCCGGGCGGGCCATCGGACTCACCCCTGAATCAGGATCAGGACGATGCCGCCAGATCCGGCCCCGCCAACGCCGCCGGACGTGACGCCGGCGGCTCCGCCTCCCCCGCCGGCGCCATAGCCGCCGCCCGCGCCGCCCGCAGGACCTGCGCCGGAGGTCACGGCGCCCGCGCCGCCTCCGCCGCCTCCGGCCGCCGCGAGGATCGAGACGGGCGCCGATCCGGCCGCGCCCGCCGCCGACACCCCGCCGGCGCCGCCGTCGCCGGGACAGGCCAGGACGCCGCCGGGACCTCCCGCACCTCCGGCCCGGGCCACGCTCGATGCGTCGAGCCCGCCGCCTCCGCCTCCGCCCCCGGGCGCTCCGGCGCAGGTCAGGCTCTGGCCCGCGCCCGCCGTCACGGTCGCCGAGGCCGCGCCGCCGCCGTTGCCGCCGACAAGGCCGGGACCGGCCGCGCCCCCTGCCCCGCCCGAGGCGCCGGCCTGACCCGCGCCGCCGCCCCGCGCGGTGAGCAGGGTGACGCCCGACGAGGCGATCGTGGTGTCGCCGCCCGACGCCCCGGACGCGCCACCCGCGCCGATCGAGACGGTCAGGGCGGCGGGCAGATCCTCGACGCGCCAGATGGCCTGGGACAGGCCGCCCCCGCCCCCGCCTCCGCCGCCCTGACGGACGCCGCCGGGTCCGGAGGCGCCCGCACCCCCACCGGCTCCGCCTCCCAAGGCCGTGACGATCAGCAGCCGGGCCCAGTCGGGCGGGGTGAAGTCGCCGCCGGCAATCAGGCGGACCGTCTCCGTGCGTGTGGCGCCGTGGGCGAACCAGACGCGGGCGTCGTCCTTGTCGATGCGGATCGCCTCGTTCCAGGCGGAGCCGTCCGGGCTGACCTTGAGCCGCAGATCGTCGTCGCCGATCAGGCCCAGTTCAGCCCGGCCGCCGTAGCCGCTCTGGAACAGGAGGGAGAGGACGTCGGCGGGGCCGTCCTTGTTGAAGGTGAAGCGCAGGTCGCCGTCGCCACCCTCGCCCGACGACAGGGCGGTCCACAGCGCCTTGTTCAGTCTGGCCGCGAAGGGATTGTCGGCGTCGGCCGTGGTGTTCAGGCCGAAGCGGGTCAGGTCCTGAAGCCGGGCCGGGAACGGGGTCCAGCCGTCCTCACCGCGCGCGACCAGTGCTCCCTCGTCGAGGACGACGGCGAGGGTCCCGGTCGGGGCGGGGACGCGGGTCCAGCCGCCGAGCTCGGTGCGGGCCAGATCGCCTTCCGACCAGGCGGACCAGACGGCGCCGGTCGGGCCGGCGGGCAGGATGTAGAGGGCGCCGTCGTCGGGGTCAGCGGGCTGGGTCGCCACCGTGCGGCTGACCACCGCCATCTGGGCCAGGGCGTCGAGCCGGGTCAGGGCCTGGTTGAGGGTGACGTGTTTCTGCAGCTGACCGGCCGCCAGATAGGGCAGATCCAGTCGCGCACTGTGGTTCGAAGGCATTTCGATCTCCGTTGGAATGCGGAGATCAGTGTGCGGGCGCCCCGGAGGCCCGCGCGTTCAAAGCCTCTAAATAGAGCCGACCTTTGAATTCATTGGGGTCCTGGGTCGATCCGTTGATGGGTATCGCCGGAAACGAGGGGTGCGGGGAGACCAATGGAAGGGCTGGGAGGCCTCCCCGCTGACCGGATCGCGGCTGTCAGGACCCACGACGTCGCGCAAGGCGGCGTCGATACGATCCGGTCAGCAGAAACTACGGAGACTTCGCCGTCCCGGATGCGCTTCTAGAGCGCCTGAAGTTCGCCGGTGGCGACGACGGGGCCGTCAGGCTTGTCGCCGGCGGGGGTGTGGCCCGGGGCTTCCATCGAGATGGCGACGGCGACCGCCTGACCCGCCGTGGAGGCCAGGACGTCGGTCAGGTGATGGTGCGAAGCGGCCGAGCCGTCGATGGCGCCGATCAACTGAACCCCCGCCTCGCCCGGCTTGACCAGCCACAGATGCGGAACGGCGCTGACGCCGTCCATGGCCTGGGTCGGGGCGATGAACAGGTTGCCGGTCGCGCTGTCGTAGGCGAGGGCGACGACGGGAGCGCCGCCTTCGGTCATCGAGATGGTCGCGACGCGGGTCACGCCGCCGGCCGGAGCCGCCTGCACGAGGGGCGCCGGCGCCGGCGCCGGACGGGTCGCCAGAAGGGCGACGGCGACAAGGCTGGCGGCCAGCAGACCGGTCGAGCCGATCGCCCAACCCTTCCAGAAGCTGGCGCGGTTGTCGTTCGCGGCGGCAGGAGCGATGCCGGCCTCGACGCGGGGCCAGACGCGGGCCGACGGCTGGACCGGCGGAATTTCGGCGATGAAGCCGGCCAGATGCTCGTTCCAGACCTCGACCTCGGCGGCGAAGGCGGGGTCGGAGGCCTCGCGGGCACGGGCGGCGCGCTCCTCTTCGGGCGAGAGGACACGAAGGGCCAGTTCGCCGGCCAAGGCGTTCGCGTCGTCTTCGGGAGGAAGGTCGGTCATGATTCGAGGCAGCTCCTCAACCTCAACAGCCCCCGCCGGATCCAGCTCTTCATCGTGCCCAGCGGCACGTTCTCGCGTGTCGCCAGGGCGTCGTAGGTCACGCCTTCCATGAAGGCGGTGCGGATCACGCCGCGAACCTTGTCTTCCAGGGTCTCGAGGCAATGGTTCAGGCGGCCCACCTCGTCGGTCGTCTCGATCACGTCCGAGGCCAGCGGGGCGGCGTCGGCCAGGTCATGGGCGTCCTCGACCGGAGCCGTGCGGCGCATCGGCGCGGCCGAGCGCAGGCGATCGATCGACCGGTTGCGCGCGATGGTCACCAGCCAGGTGATCGGGCTCGCGCGCGAGGGATCGAAGGTCGAGGCCTTCCTCCAGACGGTGAGATAGGTGTCCTGCAAGACGTCCTCGGCCAATTGGCGGTCAGCCAAGATACGCAGGCAGACTCCCAATAGCTTCGCGGAGGTCGCTTCATAGACGATTTTGAAGGCGGCGCGGTCGCCGGAGCCCGCGTGGCCGAGCGCCACGGCCAGTTCGTCTCGCGTCAGCATCGGGGTCATTCAGCGGGTCCGGGCGCAGTATCGATCGTCGGGGGAGTAGCGCTGCGCCTGCGCTGTTCGTCAAGGCAAACAGCGACTTCAGTCGTGAAGGTAGACAATACGTCGCTTGGTCGGATCGGCCTTCATAGTCGCGACGTGACGCTCGTGGTCGCCCGAGGCGCGGGATTCGCGCTCGTTGGCCTCGACCCAGTGGGTGCTCTCTATGTCCTTCTGCAGCGCCTTGGCCGCCATCAGGTGACCGGGGAAGAAGAAGTCGACCACGTCGCCGGCGATGGGCACCTCTCCGGTCGCGACGTCGACGCCGAGGTAACCGACCATGCGGGCGATGGTGCCGGGCGTCGCCTTGGCGCGGATCGCCTGGGTCAGCAGCCAGCCGCCGGCTCCGACACTGTAGACCGTGCCCACGACCGGAATCCAGGTCAGCAGGCCGTCCATGCCGATGCCGAACGGACCGAAGCCGACGGCCCGGTCGGAGAGCTTCTTGACGCCCTCGACATTGGACCAGATCTTCTCGATATCCCCGATGGATCGCTTCGCCATTTCGCCCTCCAAGCGACGGGTCAACGCGCCACATCGACCCGTGTTCATCATGGATAGCAAGTCTTCGTGACTGACAGAATCCTTTCGCATGCGCGGCCGGCGGCCGGGGTCGGTCTGGCGCTCGTGCTGACGGTCCCGCTGGGCATCGCCGGAGCGGCGCTGAGCGGGATCGGCCATCGGTGGGTCGACATCCTGGCGCAGTTCACGGGGCCGGCCCTTGTGCTCGCTGTGGCCGGTCTGGCCGGAGCGGCCTTGTTGCGGTCGCGAGGACTTGTCGGGACGGCGGTGGCGATCTCCGGACTGGTGCTGGCGGCAGGATGGCCGCAGTGGGCCCCGGCGCGTGGAACGCCCGAGGCCGGGGGCCAGGGCTTCACCCTCTATTCCGCCAACGTGCACGCCCTGAACACCGACGTGGAGGCGATGGCGGCCTCCATCGCCGCGGCCGATGCGGACGTGGTGGTGCTGATCGAGGTGGGCGACGCGCCGATGGCGGTGATCGACCGGGTGCTGGCGGGCTATCCCTATCGGGCCGCCAACATCCGGATGGACCGGCCCAGCGGCGCGGCGCGGTCGGTGATCGCTGCCCGCCGACCGCTGCGGGACATCGTGCTGGTCGTTCCCGGCCTGTCCGTCGTCGGCGCCGTGGTCGAGACGCCGATCGGGCCGGTGACGGTGGCGGGCGCGCACATGACCCGGCCCTGGCCCTATCAGATCCAGTGGGAGCAGATCCGTCAGGCGGAGGGACTGTCGGCCTGGGCGCGGTCGGTCGAGGGGCCGGTCATCGCGGCGGGGGACTTCAACAGCGTGTCGAGCGCGCGTATCGGCAAGATCATCAAGCGCGAAGGCGGGCTGATCCCCGCGCCCGGCTGGCCGGGGACATGGCCGACGCGGCTGCCTGCCTTCGGCGGCATCACCATCGATCAGGTCTATCGCACGCCCGATCTGGCGCTGGTCGAGCGGCGACTGGGCCTGCCGACCGGGTCGGACCACCGGCCGGTCATCACCCGTTTCGTCAGGGCTGCGCCGCCAGTCTCCTGAGCCGTTCGAGATGGCCCTCGGCGGGGAAATCGTCGGCGATCCACTCGGCCTCGAAGGCCTTCAGGATGCGGCCGTGCTCCGGGCCAGGTTCGATGCCGAGTTTCGCCAGATCGCGGCCACCGACCGGCAGTCGGGGTATGGGCCAGTTATCGACGAGGGCCACGGCCTTCGTGGTGCCGGTTCCGGGGCGGATCGCGGCGCCGCGCTGGATGCGGTCACGGACGGCCTGCTTGCCGAGGCGCCAGGTCAGGACGCGGAGCTCACGGTCGCCCGTCGCCGGGTCGAGCGGCCCCCCGGCGGCGGCGGCCAGACGCATCTCGACGGCCCGGGGCAGGCGCAAGGACCGCGCGATCCCGGCCACGTCGGACGGATCGTCTGGCAGCAGGGCGGACAGGCGCAGGACGGCGTCCTCGCTCGCCTCGCTGATCGCATCGAAGGCGGCGAGGTCGTCGACGGCGGGAAACAGGCGGTTCAGCACGCCGGCCTCGCGCATCGCATGGACGGCGGGACGCGGGTCGGGGGCTGCCAGAAGTTTGAGCAATTCCTTCGACACCCGTTCGGCGGACAGCCGCGTCAGCCCCTCGGCATGGGCGGCGCAGGCGGCGAGGCCTGCGGCGTCGGGCGCAGCGCGACCGTACCAGGCGTAGAAGCGGAAGAAGCGCAGGATACGGAGGTAGTCCTCCTCGATCCGGGTGTTCGGATCGCCGACGAAGACGACGCGGCCGGCGAGGGCGTCGTCCACGCCCTGCCCCGTCGGATCGAAGATCGCGCCCGTGCGGTCCGCGTAGAGGGCGTTCAGGCGAAAGTCGCGGCGCGCGGCGTCCTCGGCCCAGTCGTCTGTGAAGGCGACGACCGCGCGGCGACCGTCCGTCTCGACGTCGCGGCGCAGGGTTGTGACTTCGTAGGGCAGCTTTTGGGAAACCGCCGTGACCGTCCCGTGGGCGAGACCGGTGGGGACGACCTTGAGGCCCGCTTTCTTCAGCGCGGCCATCGCCTCCTCGGGCTTCAACCGGGTGGCGATGTCGAAGTCATCGACCGGGCGTCCGACAAGCGCGTTCCGCACGCTGCCCCCGACGAAGCGGGCGCAGTCGGGGCCGCCCGCCGCCTCCAGGGCGTCGAAGACGGCTATGGTGGCGGGGCTGGTGAGCCAGTTCTGGTTGTCCAGCCGGGTCATGCCGCGTCCTCGGCCGCCGAGGCGGGCAGATTCGGCTCGTCGCCGTACAGGCGCGCGCGCAGGGCGCGGATGATCCCGGCCGTCGCGCCCCAGATATATTGCTCGTTCCAGGTCATGGCCCAGAACCACCGCTTGACCCCGGCCGGCGCCTCCAGATGCTCGCGGCTGTGGTTGGCGGGGTCCATCAGGAAGTCCCACGGCGCCTGGAAGATCTCGGCCACTTCGGCGGGCGAGGCGGTCAGAGGCGGCAGGGTGTCGATCCAGCCGATGACGGGCGTCACCAGATAGCCGGTGCCGGTCTCGTAGGCATCGGACAGGCCGAGCACGGTGACGGCGGCGGGGTCGAGATCGACCTCCTCCCTCGCCTCGCGCAAGGCGGCCTCGACCGCGGTCTCGCCGGGATCGATCCGCCCGCCCGGGAAGGCGACCTGGCCCGTGTGTTTGGTCAGGCTGTCGGCGCGGCGGGTCAGGAGCACGCGCGCGCCCTCGGGGTCGGCGATGACGGGGATCAGGACGGCGGCCGGCTTCAGCGGGCCGGAGACCCAGCGCGAGGCGCCGGGGTTCAGGTCGAAGTCGGAGCGGACAGCGCCCGTTTCCGCCCGCCAGCCTTCCACCGGCGCCAGCTTTTCGGCCAGGCGCTCCTTCAGCGTCGCATGGCTCATTCGACGCCGGCTCCGGGCGGGCCGAGCGGGAACCAGACGCCGCCGGACCGGATCTGAAGGCAGCCGTCCCGCTCTTCGGCCATCTCGACCAGATCGTAGAAGACGGTGCGGACGATCCGGGCCTCCAGATCGGCGCGGACGTGGACGCGGGGCGCAGG
This sequence comes from Brevundimonas sp., assembly GCF_965278935.1. GTDB lineage: Bacteria > Pseudomonadota > Alphaproteobacteria > Caulobacterales > Caulobacteraceae > Brevundimonas. Next base: position 2,736,923 of record NZ_OZ257124.1, read on the forward strand.
TTCGCCGGTCGCCGGGTTGGTCTCGACGACGATGGGGTGTTCGGGGCCGGCCCGGGTCTCGTCGCCGACGTCGGTGGTGAAGACCAGGTCGTCGCCGTCGCGGGTCATCGTCACGGCGCGGAAC